>JANLGA010000052.1 GCA_024653225.1 Bacillota bacterium
ATCATGGCCAGAACCAGCGCCTGCTCGCTTCGCTGATACCTCTCAAACAAGTCCGTCGAGAATCGGCCGCTCCGCGCACGAGGGACGCTGAACACCAGCCTGCCGATCCGCGTTGTCATCGTCCTGTCCCTGTGACCATTCCGGTAGCCCTGGCGATCTTCCGTGCGCTCGTAAGGCGCCGCCTTCAGTTGCTCAGTCAACTGCGCCTCAAGTATCTGGTTCACAACCTGCTCAACCAGCCTGGCGAGTCCGTCGTCCCTGGTCAACAGGCCTTGTACTACGCTCCCATCTACTGTAATCTGGTACTGGGCCATCCTCCACACCTCCGGTGATGGGTTTTAGTCAACCATTCATCTACCAGAGGGAGGGTGGCCTCTCCTCCTACCACCGCCTATTGCCTTTTACACCATGTTACGGACTCTACTCATCCTTCACAGCCGCCAAGATTTCTCTGGTTTCGGCGCTAAGGACTTCACTACTGAGAACCGATTCAGTGAGTTCGGACGTCAGAGGCAGACCTGCACACTTGCTGCAACCGGCACCAATGAGAAACACGCGACGGCCCTGAACAAGGAGGTTGCGGAAGTTCTCCACTGCTCCCGCGAGGGTCTTGTCCTGCAAGAACGACGAATCACCAGGTTCCGCCATGATGTCACCTCCAGCACTTCATGGCACTGCTTGTTCCCATCTCGCTTTCCCCCACTGCACTGACTCTCACCATGCCAAGCGGGCCCGGGCCAAGACTATTCGACGACCTCGGAAGCTCTCAGTACCATGGCCGCCCTCATGCCGGGCCCCCTTGGACGGCAGCACCCCGGCGCAGTGTCGCAGCCAATTCTCCCGATGGCCCTCGGGAGGAGGCTTCCCCGGGTACCCCGGCTATTGCCCCTCCCATTACTTATCACTCAATGAGCGCGTGCACATCTGGATACGCCCCGAACCCACACAAGCCTCGACCTGCTACTGTTGTAGCAGGTCGAGTGTCTGTGTAGCCTGACTGTATCCCTTGGTACCAGCCTACTCCACCTATTCCATGGTGCGCTAAGCGATTCCTTCCTCCGGCTTTCGCCGGTGGAGGGCCGCAGCGCCGCCCGGCTACTCCGGCTTCACCGTCCCGACCCACGTCTGGACGCCCCCGCCGGCCCCGTGCGTCGTCACCAGGAGCACGCTGTCCCCCGACAGAAACGCGCACGCGAGCGCGGCCGGGTTGCC
The DNA here is from genome assembly GCA_024653225.1 of Bacillota bacterium. Lineage (GTDB taxonomy): Bacteria > Bacillota > Sulfobacillia > JABLXB01 > JABLXB01 > JANLGA01. The sequence goes on from JANLGA010000052.1 coordinate 1,213, forward strand.
TATCTGCCCCGTGACCAGGCGCCACGTCTTCCCGTAGTCCGTGCTCATATGGATCCGGAAGAACCGCCCGTCCGTCAGCCGGTAGCCCCCGAGCAGCCGGCCGGGCGACTCTCGCGACGCGGCGATGAGCTGGAATCTCCAGTCCTCGATGCCCCCGGGGCACCCCACCCGCGAGAGCGGGCGCCCGTCGTAGGACATCGAGTCGCGGCCGATGTACAGCCGGTCGGCGCCAGCGAGGAGCGGCCTGAGACCGCCCGTTCCCCGCGGTACGGTGGCGAGCGGCGTGAACGTCCTTCCCCCGTCGCCTGAGCGGTACAGCCGGTCCCTCGTCGGCGAGAATGCCACGAACTCCGCCTTGCCGCCGGGTCCAGCGACGATCTCCACCCCGACGGCGCGGTCGTCGGGCAGTCCCCTGCACCTCGACCAGGTTCGCCCGCCGTCATTGCTGAAGAACGACGCCGCCGAGTTCATGGTCCAGCCCGCCATCACCAGGCGGCCGGCGTCAACGGCGCTCGCGGCCGTGCATCTTCCCTTCATCGAACCCGCGCAATACGGTATGTCGGACAGCTCGCCGGGCGTCCGTCCCATCGGCTCCCACGTCGTCCCCCCGTCGGTGGTCCTGAACATGGTCTCGCCGAGGCCGTACTCCGAGTACTCCGCCGCGGTCGCATACGCGACGCCCGGTACCCCTCCGGCGAGGGGTGCAACTGTCTCCAGGCCGCCCCCCGTCCCACCGGTCGCCGGGACCGAGGAGGTCCACAGGAGACCGTCGTCACTGGCGAGGATGCCCCCCTGGGCCTGCATGAAGGCGTGCGCCCCGCTGCGCATGACCCTCCAGGCTGTCCGCTCTGGGATGAGCGTCCCCTTCACCCAGTCCACTTCGGCGGCGGGCCACTCGACAGTCCCCGTCGTCCAGCCCTGCGCGCCCGGTGTGGGGGACGGCACGTTGTCAGGGAGCCTCTCGAGGTAGAGAATGCCCGCACCGTTCGTGTGCAGCGCGAGCCCCGTTCCGGGCCCGGGGTTCAGCCCCACGACTTCCAACCCCGGGTCCAGCCCCGGCACCTCGGACCACGACACGCCGCGATCCAGGGTGTACCAGACCAGGCCGCTTTGCCTACCCCTCAATATGACGAGTCCCTCGCGACCGGGGTGGGCGACGATCTCGCACAGGTCCTCGTACCACGGAACACCCTTCGCCCAGGGGTACCCGGGGTCCCCACGCCTCCACGTCGCGCCCCAGTCAGCGGTGACCGACAGTCCCCCGTCGCTCACTACGTACGCGCGCGCGGCGTCGAAGGGGTCGGCTGCGATCCTCCTCACCTGCAGCCCGGACAGCCCGTGGGTCCGTTCGGTCCACACGGAATCCGCCGCAGCCTTCACCCACACGCCGCCGGCGGTCCCCGCCCACACCGAACCCGTCGGCCCCACCGCCATGTCGGTCACGCCTATCCCGAGGAGTCCGTCGGGTGCGAACGTCTTTCCACCGTCCCGGCTCACGTGCACGCCGCCCACTGTGCATGGGTCCGCCAGCGCGACCCACACCGCGCCGGGTTCAACGGGGTCGAAGGCCACCGCCGAGACTCCTCCGTCGGGGAACGCGTCAACCCGCTCCCAGTTCGCGCCCGCGTCGGCGCTGTGATACAGCTCCCCGGCCCGCACCCACGGCGTAAGGCCGCCGCGGACCACGACGGCAAACACGGATTCGGCGTTCCGTGGGTCTTGCACGAGCCGCACAACTTCCCAGCCGTCATCCTCCGGGAAACCGACGGGCGATAGCCGCTCCCAGCGCCCATCGTCGCCCCGCCTCCAGAATTCCCGGGACGGGGAGGATGCGTAGCGTGGCATTCCGCCGGGCTCAGCAGTCGCGGCGCATATCGAGGTGCACGTCAGTCCTTCGTCAATGGAAATCCACGTGTCGCCGGAATCGGGCGACTTCCACAGTCGGTCGCCGCACGCCAGGTATACGCTGCTCCCGTCCGAGCAAACCGCCGTAGGGCGCCCGGGCGGACCGGCCAGGCGCTTCCACGAAGTCCCGGCATCCCGGCTGACGGCGGCCTCGCCGCCCCCTTCGGCCACGACCAGGACGGAATCCCCGGTCACGACCGCCGGCAGGTACGGGCTCAGCGCGATCCCGGGGTCCAGCCTGGTCCACGTCATGCCGCCATCCGTCGAGGACCACAGTCCCTGCAGGCCCGCGGAGTAGACGACGCCGTCGGGCGTCACGGAGAGACCGAGTACCCCCTCCACGGCGGACTGCTTCCACGTCCGGCCGCCGTCCCTGGACGTCTTGACAGCGCCGCGGCCGCCCTCCTCACCGGCGCAGCCGGAACCCAGCAGCAGACTACCGGTGCCCGGGTGGACCAAGATGTCACCCATCAGGTAGCTCGACACGCTCGAGCCGGTGGCGGCCCACGACAGTCCGCCGTCCGTGCTGCGGTATAGGGTTACAGTGCTGCCCCCGACCATGCTGCCCTCCGCACATGCAGCGTAGGCCACCTTGCCCGAGGGATCGAACGTCATCGCGAACGGGTCCGGCAACCCCCGCACCGCGGTCCACGTGCGGCCGCCGTCCGAGCTTCGGTCGAGACCGGAACCCTTGGAGTAGAACACGACCCTCGGGTCCCGGGGGCTCACTTCGAGTATGCGCGGGATCCCGCCCCCTTCGAGCCCGAGGTGCTCCCACGTGATCCCGCCGTCGGAGCTCGCGTAGAGGCCGTGGTGGATGGTGGCGGCGTAGATCCGTTCACCGCCCGCGCTTGCCGCGATGCAAGCGACGGCGGCCCCGGATGGCCCCAGGTTCCGCCTCCCCAGGATCGAGGACGTCTCCGGGGACACCACCTTCACCAGCCCGACACGCGCGTCGTAGGCGACCTCCGCCCCGAAGAAGCGAAATACCTCGGCCGGAGTCATGATGTCCCCGCCCCGACCGAAGCAAGCGTGCTTGAGCACAAGGGGTTTCCCCGACACCTCGGCCCTCGACGATCCGGCGCGGACCACGACACGGTCCGCCCCGCGCGCCGCCTCCAATGGACCCGTCGCCGCCGCGGACGTGACCTGCCAGCCCATCGCCTCGAACACGGCACCCGCCGGCAGCATCACGTCCAGCCACGAGCGCGCGGCCAGCGCCCCCGGAGCCAGCGGTTTTCCGTCAACCACCACGTGATAGAACTCCCACGCGGGCGAAGCCCGTGCGGTCTCCCGCGACGGCCCCGCTCCGCAGATCACCAATGCGAGCGTGAGAACCAGCGCCCGCACGGTCCGGTTCTTCCGCAGCTCCATCCACCGCACGACAGTCACCCCTTCGCCGCGGCGCAACCACGGTGCATCCATGTGCCACCCTGATTTTACCATGGTGCGGGGGGCGTAGTCAGGACGGACGGGACGGTCGCACCACAAGCGTCCCGTTCACCAAGACCGTCTCCACGACTGTCCGGTAATCGAAGGGTGAGCCCGTCGCGATCGCGATGTCCGCGTCCTTGCCGGCCTCCAGGCTTCCCAGCCGCTCGGGAATCCCGAGGATCCTCGCGGCGTCCAGGGTCACGGCCTTCAACGCGTCCTCCTCCGGCAGGCCGGCGCGAATCGCGCAGGCCGCGACGGCCGGCAAGGACGCGAGCGACAACACGGGGTGGTCGGTGGTGAATGAGAACAGCACGCCCTCCTCGCGCAGCCGATCAAGGCCGCCGAGCGTGGGGAAGCACGATTCCTGCTTCATGGGGGCGGTCAACCCCAGAGGGCCGAGCACGACCGGCGCTCCCGCCGCGGCCAACTCGCGGGCTACCAGCGGGGCTTCGGTTCCGTGCTCGATCACCACTTTGATCCCGAATTCCGAAGCGATCCGCAGAGCGGTCAGGATGTCGTCCGCCCTGTGGGCATGGACCCGCCACGGGACCGCGTTGTCGAGGAGGGGTTGGAGCGACTCGGCCTTCGCCGCCGGGTCCCACTCGCCGTCGCGGGCCGCCTCGGGCCGCCAACCCCCGCGATACGAAACGGCGTCGGCGAACGCCTGGCGGAGACAGGCGGCGACCCCCATCCGGCTGGTCGGGTACTTGCCGAGCTTCCCGTAGTGTTTCTTCGGATTCTCCCCGAGGCCGCCCTTGATCCCCACGGGCGATCGGACGAGCGCTTCGTCGAGCGACGCGCCCGGGATCAGTTTCACGGCGGCGGCCTGCCCGCTCAGTACCTGGATGCTTCCGGTGGTCACGACGGCCGCGGTGACGCCCGCCGCGACGGCTTGCGCCACAGCCGCGTCCTGGGGACAGAACCCGTCCACCGCCCGCAAGTGGGGCGTGACGGGGTCGCCCATCTCGTTGAGCTCGTTTGTGTCGTCCCAGTTGCCCTCTTCATCCAGCCCCAGGTGGGTATGGCAGTCAATGAGCCCCGGCATCACCCACTTGCCCCGGGCATCTATCACCTCGGCGTCGTCCGGCGCGTCCAGGTGTGGGCCGACCGCCGCTATCCTGTTCCCGTCCACGAGCACGTCGGCGTCCTCAAGCGTCCCGCGCGCTACGGTGAGCACCCTCCCGCCCCTGATGAGGATCATCTCGCGGACCCCGCTCCGCCCCACACCCGCCTGCCCCTGATGAATACGGCGAGCGGCTTCGTTCTCCAGTCGAGCGGGTCGCCGTCCCACACCACTATGTCGGCGTACTTGCCCGCCGCGAGGCTCCCGGTGACGCCGTTTATGCCCAGGATCCGCGCAGGGGTCTCGGTGATCGCGGCGATAGCGTCCCTCCAGGACATGCCGTACCTGAGGCTGGTCCCGGCGGCATGTCTCAATGACCAGGCCGAGATTTCCGGGTGGTTCGTCGAGATGGCAACGGCGATCCCCGCCGACACCAGCAACGCCGGCAGGTCGGGGCCGGCGGCCATCTGTTCCCTTCGGGAAGGGGAAGTGAAATACGGATTGCAGACGACGGGCACGTTCCTCTCGGCCAGCTCGTCCGCGAGGCGCGGCGATTCCGGGGCGTGTTCGAGGACCATCCTCACCCCGAATTCCCGAGCGACGCCCAGGGCCTGCTCGATCTCGGCGGCGCGGTACGCGTGCACCCTGAGGGGGATGTCGCCGTTCAGCACGGGGATCCACGCCTCCGCGGCGAGGTCCCTTCGCCCCGGGGCCCGGCCGCCGCTCGCGGTCCCGCGGGCGTACTCCCGGCCGCCGCACATTGATTGCCTCAACAGCGCCACGGCAGCCATCTTGGTCTGTGGCGAACCGCCTCTCCTCCCGGCGGCCCTCTTCGGCAACTCCCCCAGGGCGCACTTCATCCCCGCGGGATGTTTCAGGACCCTCTCCCCCGGCCGGCCCCACGTGTGTATCGCGACCGCCTGCCCGCCCACCACGTTGCCGGGACCCGGAAGCACCCCGACCGCGGTGACGCCGCCCGAGACCGCCCGTTCAAACGCGGGGTCGTACCAGTTCACGCCGTCAATCGCGCGGACCTGGGGCATCAGGGGTCCGGTCAATTCATTCAAGTCATCGCCCATGTCTCCCCCACCCATCTCCACGAGCCCTATGTGGGAGTGACAATCAATGAGGCCCGGGCCTATCACCGCCTCCTCGAGGACGATTACCTCGCTCCCGGCGGGTTCGCGGACATCCGGTCCGACCTCCGCTACAGTCCCTCGGTCTGGATCGACGACGATCACCCCGGGTACCGGCGCAGGATAGCCCGGGAGCACCAGGCCGCCCGCCCTCAGCGCCAGCATTTCTACGCCTCCCCGCCGCGTATCCGGATGATCCGGCTGTGGTCGGCGAAGTCCGAGAGGAGCTCCGCTCCATCCTTCCGCACGACCATCGTGTCCTCGGCGTGATAGCCTTCGTCGGCTACGTGGAACGGCTCGATGTTGATCACCATGTCCTCCTGGAGGGGCTCCTCGTTGAACGGCGACAGGAGCGGGTATTCGTGCAGAGCCAGCCCCAGGCCGTGGCCGACGTGCGGAAGGGAAATCGGGATCCCCGCCCGCCTCATCCACTCATCCGCCTTTCTGAAAAGCTCGCAGGCCTTAACGCCGGGCCTGACCCCGTCAATCAGGCGGCGCTGGATGTCGTAAAGCTGCGTGTACAGCCTCTCCTGCCTGTCGGACGGCTTGTCCACGACGGCGGTGCGGCCCAGGTCCGAATGGTATCCGCGGAATTCACCGCCGAAGTCTACGCTCACGATGTCCCCCGGCCTGAGCGGCGAATCGTCCGCGAACGGGTGCGCTATGGCGCTCTTCGGGCCCGCCCCGAAGGTCCCGCTCGCGGCATCCGCGCCGGCCTCCAGCGTCTTCAGGATAATGCGGTTGACGACCGCCCGTTCCGTGTCCCCGGGCTTCGATTCGCGGAACGCCTCCATGATCGCTTTCTCGGTGCTGACGGCTGCGTGGCGGATGATCTCTATCTCCCGAGGCGTCTTGATCATCCTCATCCTCTCGAAATCGGCACTCACGTCCACCCACGCGACTCCGGGGAGCTCGCGCAGGAACTCCTCGTAGTGAAGCGCGCAAACGTAGCCCTTCTCGATCCCGACCCTCCCCCGGTCCAACCCGCGCGACCGCATGATGTCCGCCACGGCACTGACGGGCGACTGCGCGAATTCTACGTACGTCCTGAGGTCGGAGATCCAGGTATCCCGGCGGACCAGGCTCTCCTCGATGCTGCAAACCAACATCGTAGGGTGCTCGCCGAGGGGACATAGTACGACGGCGAGCCGGTCGGGAATGGATTTCTGGGTCTTGATGAGGGCCTCGGACAGCCAGTAGACGTTCTCCATCGAGATCGCGAGAAGGCCGTCGAGGTTCTTGGTCCTCAGGGTATCCTGGACGCGCTGGTACTGCTGCCGCAACATCTCGGTGTCTCCTCCTATACCGTGGCGGCTGCGAACCGCCGGCAGGTGCCGCGCTCGAGTGCCCGGCGGTAAACCAGCGCGGCCGTGGCCACGTCCTGCACCGCCATCCCCGTGCAGTCGAAAACGGTGATTTCATCCCGCGACTGCCGCCCGGGCTTGGCCCCGGCGGCTATCGCGCCTATCTCTCCCCAGATGCCGCTCCCGTCGGGAGGCAGAAACCCGGCCTTGACCCCGTGCTGGCACTCCCCGATGGCACTCGCTTGTTGCCACGAGTCCACGACCACCTTCGCGTCCCTGAGGATCAATGGATCGAGTTCCTGTTTCCCCGGCCCATCCGACCCGATGGCGTTCACGTGCGTGCCGGGTCTCAGCCACCCCCTCATCACGAGGGGCGACGTCGAAGGCGTCACTGTGACGACGATGTCCGCCTCCCTCACGCCGGCTTCGGCGCTTTCCACGGGGACGATGTCCAGGCCGACCCTGGCGGCCATCTCCCGTGCGAACGACCAAGCCTTCCCGGGATTGCGGTTGAACACAATGGCCCTCTTCAGCCTCGGGAGCACCCTCACGAGGGACAGCAATTGAATGCGGGCTTGCTCCCCGGCGCCCACGAGACACACCGTCTCCGATTCCGGCCTCGCGAGGTACTTGGCGCCCACCGCCCCGGCGGCGCCGGTCCTCACGGTGGTGATGTGGCTCCCGTCCATGAAAGCGAGGGGGAATCCGGTTTCCGCATCCTCGAGCAGTATCACCGCGGCACCCGAGGGGATCCCGAACTGCTTCTCGTTCCGGTAGAACCCGGACGCCACTTTCACCCCCACGAGACCGTGGGCTTTCATGTACCCCGTCTTCACGTCAATCTCGCCATCCTGCTCGTGAAGCGCGAGATTGACGACGGGGGGAAGGATCGTGTTTCCGCGGTAGTGCTCCGCATACGCCGACTCGACGCACTCGATCACTTCATCGAGGCTGAGGAGCGATTCCACCTCCCGACGGTCCAACAGCACGATACCCGGGTTGATCGCGGTCCGCTTGTCGTCTGTCATGCATGCACCTCCCATTTCGCTCACGCGAACGAGCACGCCACGAAGTGGCCGTTCCCCCTATCGGTCAGCTCCGGTTCGCCGATTGAGCACTCCGGAGAAGAATGAGGGCACCTGGTCCTGAATCTGCACCCCGACGGAACCCGCAGTGGGTTCGGCACGTCGCCCTCCAGGACGATGCGCTCACCGCCTCCCCGCACCGACGGGATCGCCGAGAACAGCGCGCGGGTGTACGGGTGAAGCGGGGACGCGAATACGGCGCCCACCGGGCCGACCTCGACGATCCTGCCGAGGTACATCACCGCCACGCGATCCGCGACGTGCCTCACGACCCCGAGGTTGTGCGAAATCAGCACGTATGTCAGTCCCATCTGCCGCCTGAGGTTGCCCAGGAGGTTCAGGATCTGGGCTTGAACGTTGACGTCGAGCGACGAGGTGGGCTCGTCGAGCACGAGCAGCGCCGGCTCCATGGCCAGCGCCCTGGCTATTACCAACCTCTGCTTCTGGCCCCCGCTGAGCTCGTGGGCGAAGCGCTCGAGATGCTCGCCGTCGAGCCCGACCCTATGCATCAACCCCTCGATGACGTCCGGGGTCGCCCTCTTGCGCTGGATCCTGAACGGCTCTTCCAGCGCGTCGTAAACGGTCATCCTGGGGTCGAGAGCGGCGCCGGGGTCCTGAAACACCATCTGGAACCGGGGGCGCACCGCGCGCAGTTGTTCCCCGGTGAGCCCCGTCAGGTCCCTGCCATCGAGACGGACCCTTCCGGATGTCGGTTCAATGAGACGCATTATCATCATCGCGGTCGTCGTCTTGCCGCAACCCGATTCCCCCACGATCCCCAGTGCTTCCCCCCTGCCGACCTCGAAGCTCACACCGTCAACGGCGCGGAGCCGCTGGACCTCCCTGCCGAACAAGTCGCGTTTCACGAAGTGCTTCTTCAAGTTCTCCACGCTCAGGAACGCGTCCGCGTCAGGCAACGCCCGCCCCTCCTCCGCAAACCGCGAGGTGACAAGCGATTGAGTGCCCGGGTTCGACCTCTCTCCACTCCGGCTCCAGCTCCCTGCATTCCCTGGTCACAAGGTCGCAGCGCGGCGAGAACCGGCAGCCCGGGGGAGGGGCGATGGCACTCGGTATGTTCCCGCGCACGAACGGCAGGCTGTCCCTGGCGGCGCCCGCATCGGGAATCGCCTCCAGCAGGCCGCGCGTGTACGGGTGGGCGGGACTCCCGAGTACCGCGCCGACGGGTCCCTTTTCCACGAGCTTGCCCGCGTACATCACGGCGACCGTGTCGCACAGCCCCGCGATCACGGCAAGATCGTGAGTGATGAGTATGAGCCCGGACGTCTTCTCCTTCAACCTCCGGAGCAGGTCAATGATCTGGGCCTGTATCGTCACGTCCAGCGCCGTGGTGGGCTCGTCCGCTATGAGAAGCGACGGCCTGCAGGACAGGCTCATCGCGATCATCACCCTCTGCTGCATTCCGCCGCTCAGCTGGAACGGATACCGTTCGAGCACCGACGGCGGTTCCGGCATGCCGACCATGTCGAGCATGTCGGCCGCCGCCTCCAGAGCCGCGCGCCGGCTCACTCCTTCGTGACGCCTGATCACGTCGGTCATCTGGGCCCCGACGGTCAGGAGGGGATTCAGGTAGCCCGAGGGGTCCTGGAATATCATCGAGATCCTCTTCCCCCACATGTCCCTGAGCCGGGCCTTGCCAAGGCCCAAGATGTCCTCGCCTTCCAGGGCGAGCCTCCTCGCCGACACCTTCGCCGGGGGTTCGCGAACGATGCGCATGATGGATCTCGCGGCGACGCTCTTGCCGCTGCCCGTCTCGCCGGCCAGCCCCAGCGCCTCGCCCCTCCTCACCGTGAACGTGATCCCGTCCACCGCCCTCACCACAGCGCGGCGGGTAACGAAATGTGTTTTCAGGTCTTCGACTTCGAGGAGCTCAGCCACGGCAACCCCCATTCCTTGGCGTTCGATGGTGACGCCGGCGCCGCTATCTAGGCCTTGACCTGGGGTCAAACACATCGCGCAAGCCGTCACCGAGCAGATTGAAGCCCAGCACGGCGACGAATATCGCGAGCCCCGGGAACAAGGCCATCCAGGGCGAGGTGAGGAAGAACTTCCGCCCGGTGCTCACCATCAGTCCCCACTCGGGAGTGGGCGCCTGCGCGCCCACGCCTATGAAACCGAGTGAAGCGGTCGCCAGAATGATATAGCCCATGTCCAGCGATGCGTTGACGATCACCGGACCAATGCAATTGGGCAGTATGTGACGAAGTATGATGTCGGCATCGGTGGCACCCATCGAGCGCGCGGCGTAGACGAACGGCTGGTTTCGAAGCTGCAGCGCCTGGCCGCGGACCAGCCTCGCGTACCACGGCCACCACGTCAGGGATATGGCCAGCATGGCGCTTCTGAGACCCGACCCGAGCGCCGCCGAAATGGCCAGGGCCAGCATGAGGTGTGGAAAGGCCAGGCATATGTCTGTCAGCCTCATCATCGCCTCGTCAACCCACCCTCCGAAGAACCCCGCCATCGCTCCGATCGGTATGCCTATGGCCATGGTCGCGCCGATGGCAATGACCCCGACCCTCAGGGAAATCCTGGCGCCCAGGACGACCCTGCTGAAGACGTCGCGTCCCAGGTCGTCCGTGCCGAACAGGTGCTCGCGGCTGGGAGGTTTGAGCCGGTTGCCGAGCGACGTGCCCTCCTCGTCCCCCGGGTAGGGGGCGATGAATGGGGCGAACACCGCCACCAGCGCCAGCAGCATGACTATCGCCAGGCCGACCATCGTGAGGCGGTTGCGCCGCAGCTGGTACCAGGAGACACCGGCGCGTTTCCTGATGGTCCGGCAGGCGCGTCTGAGACGTTCGAACCGGCCGGAAGTGTTCACTCTCGCCCCTGTCATCCCCATCAGTGATCCACCTTCGCAAGGGTGATGCGAGGATCTATGAATGCGTAGAGGATGTCCACCGCGAGATTCAAGAGGGTGTACGCTACGCCCACGAGCAGGGTGACGCCCATCACCGGGGCGAAGTCCGCCCCGAGGATGGCCCGGACGGCGTACTGACCGATTCCGGGCCAGTCGAATACGCTCTCCACCAAGATGGAACCCATGAGGCTGTTCCCCATCGCCAAAGCGACAATGGTGATTATGGGGATGAGGGCATTCTTGAGCGCGTACACGAACAGGATCCTCCAACTCGACAGCCCGTAGGCGGTGGCCGTCGTGATGTAATCCTTGCTCAACACCTCGATCATGCAGGACCGCGTCATGCGCATGACCAGCCCCAGCGCGGCGAACGCCAGCGTAAACGACGGGAGGCATATGTGGGCCAGGGCGTCGCGAAACGCGGCCCAGTTGCCGGTCAGGGCGCTGTCGAGCAGGTGCAAGCCGGTGATCGCCGATATCGGGTTCAAGAGAGCGGTCTCGCTGCTCAAGCGCCCCTGCAGCGGAAGCCATCCGAGTTCACGGTAAAACACTACCTGGAACAACACCCCGAGCCAGAACAGCGGGGTCGAAACGCCCATCAGCCCGAGGAGCCTGCTCGCGTGGTCCCAGCCGGAGTCCGCTCTCACGGCGGCGAGAATCCCCACGGGTATGCCGACGGCCAGGGCTATGAGCCAGGAGACGAGCACGAGTTCCAAGGTCGCCGGGAAGAACGCCCTCAGGTCGGCGCTGACCGAGTGCTTGGTCGTGAACGAGGTGCCGAGGTCGCCCCTCAGCACGTTCGTGATGTATCGCCAGTACTGGACCGGCAGCGGCTTATCCAGGCCGAACTTCTCCCTGACCTGCGCTATCACCTCCGGGC
>JANLGA010000053.1 GCA_024653225.1 Bacillota bacterium
CCACCGGCGACGTTCTCGCCGGTGGCATAGGGCTGACAAGGGAGACCGGCGACGAGGTGTTCTCGCTCGGCGTGGACGTAATCACCATGGGTAACCACGTCTGGGACAAGCGCGAGATCCTCGAGTACATCGCCGAAGAGCCGCGCGTGATACGGCCGATAAATTACCCGGGGAACCCGCCCGGGAACGGCTCGATAGTGCTTCACGTCCGGGATCATGGCGTCGCGGTCATAAACGCGGCGGGGCGAGTCTTCAACAGCGCTCACCTCGATTGCCCGTTCCGCCGGGTCTCCGAAGAGGTGGAGGCGGTGGGTAAGAGCGCGTCCGTCATCATAGTGGATTTCCACGCCGAGGCGACTTCCGAGAAAGTGGCGATGGGGTGGTATCTCGACCGCCGAGTTACGGCCGTCATAGGGACGCACACCCATGTCCAGACCGCGGACGAGACCATACTGCCGGGCGGTACTGCGTATATTACCGATGTGGGCATGACGGGGCCGTACCACTCGGTGATAGGCATACGCACCGACCTCGTCATCAGCCGGTTCCTCAGCCAGATGCCCACGAAGTTCGAAGTGGCCCGGGGTCCGCGCCAGTTCTCGGCGGTGCTGATTGACGCCGACGAGAACACTGGAAAAGCTCGCCGGATCAGCAGGATATTTATGAGGGAATGAATAAAATACCCTGGAGAGCTTGCAAGATGCAGAATATGGTAGTAGTATAAAAGTTAGGTAGCTCGCGTGCGCAGGTCCGATTTAAACCTAAGCGTAAGAGCGGCAGCTTTCATCATATGAGGGGGAAGAGCAGCTGTGGTCGAAGTGCTCAAGGTCTCATCCAAGTCCAGCCCCAACGCCGTGGCGGGTGCCCTCGCCGGCGTAATCAGGGAACGGGGGACGGCGGAGATGCAAGCGATCGGTGCCGGGGCGATTAACCAGGCCATCAAGGCCGTGGCTATCGCGAGGGGATTCGTGGCCCCGAGCGGGATCGACTTGGTATGCGTCCCCGCCTTCACCGACATACAGATAGACGGCGAGGAGCGGACCGCCATTAAGCTGATCATAGGACCACGGTAGGGGCGGGTTCCCGCGCCCGTTCTCCCCGGGACACGCGGAGGAGACGGGCTTTATGTTTTGGAGGTGGTTCGGTTGGGATCGCCGGAGGTCCCCATCATTGACGTCCACACGCACATCCTGCCGCCCGAGCTCATCGCGAGGGCTCACGAACTCGAAGAAAGGGACGAGCATTTTCGCGCACTGTCGAGGACGCCGAACAACAGGTACGCGACGGTCGAGGAACTGGTGCGGGACATGGATGGGGCCGGGGTCTCGCTGTCCGTCACGTTCGGGTTCGCCTTCAAGGACCCGGGGCTGTGCCGCGAAGTGAACGACTACGTGGCCGCCTCGGTTGCGCTGTACCCTGACCGGCTCATCGGATTCATGTGCGTTCAACCATTCGACCCGGGACTCGAGCGGGAGATCTCCCGGTGCGCGGCAGCCGGATTGAGGGGTGTGGGGGAGCTGTTCCCCGACGGACAGGGCTTCTCGCTCAAGGAGGGCCCGGCCCGACTCGGGGGACTCTGCCGGGAGGCGGGCTTGCCGCTCCTCCTCCACGTCAACGAGCAGGTGGGACACTTCTACCCCGGGAAGGGCGGGCAAGGGGCGGCCGATGCGTACGCGTTCGCGGCCGCCAACCCGGGCCTTAGGGTGTGTTTCGCCCACTGGGGAGGGGGTCTGTTGTTCTACGAGCTCATGCCCGAGGTGAGGAGGGTGCTGGAGAACGTGTACTACGACACGGCCGCGGGTCCGTTCCTCTACGACCCGAGGGTATACGACGTGGCGAAGGCATCGGGTTGCATCCGGAAGGTACTGTTTGGAACCGACTACCCGCTTCTCGGGCCCGAGAGGTATATCAGGCGGATGGGCGACGGCCGATTGGGGGATGACGACGTGCGCATGATACTATCGGAGAATGCGAGGAGGTTTCTCGACCTACATTGAAGGCGGAGGACCGGGCGGACCTTCACGTGCATACGACCGCGTCGGACGGCACTATGACGCCCGACCGGGTGGTGAGAATAGCCCGACACATCGGCCTGGCCGCGGTGGGGATAGCCGATCACGATACTGACGCCGGGATAGCCGAGGCCCTGAGGACCGGCGACTGCCTCGGCATCGAGGTCATCCCCGCCCTCGAGATCAACACGGACGTGGACAACAGGGAGATCCACGTGCTCGGCTACATGGTATGGCCGGTCCCCGCCAGGCTGTCGGGCATCCTCGAGAAGATGAGGGAGGTCCGCCGGGGGCGCCTTGACGAGATGGTACGCAGGCTCAACGCGCTGGGGGTCAACATCACGGCCGCCCGGGTGAGGGAGATCGCCGGCGGCTCGGTGATAGGTCGTCCCCACGTGGCGAGGGCCATGGTGGAAGCCGGCTGCGTGCGCTCCATCGAAGAAGCCTTCGAGATCTACCTGGATATCGGCCGCCCGTGTTACGTGGAACGGTACAAGATATCGCCGGAGGACGCGGTGAGAGAGCTGGCCATGGCGGGGGGGATCCCGGTCCTCGCCCATCCGGCATCGGCCGGACGGGATGACCTGATCCCGGGGCTCGTGAAGGCGGGGCTGATGGGGATAGAGGTGTATCACCCTGACCACGACAGGGGGGACGAGCAGAGATACCTGCGCATAGCGGAGCGGGAGGGCCTGCTCGTGACCGGGGGTTCGGACTCGCACGGAGAAGACGAGCGCGGGCCGACCATCGGGAGGATAACGGTCCCCTACGCCACCGTACTCGAGATGAAGGAAATCAAGGCACGGATGGAATACCCCGGCGGACTCCCAGATAAAATAGACAGCGGGGCGACCAAGCCCCGGGGAGGATCCGGCGGTGCAGCTGAAACCCACGACTGACGACCTCGCGGCGCACGTGCGCTACCTGGAGGAGAGGATTCGAGCGCTCCGCCTCAGCCGAAAAGTGTTGATAGACATCATCTATTCCCAGATGGCGCACAGGGACTCCTGCGTCGCGAAGCTGCGGGCCGAGAACAGGCGCCTTCACAAGCTCAACGCCCGCAGCGCGCGAGCCGTCATGGAGCTGAACAGTCGCGTGCTGGGGCTCGAGGGCGAACTCGCCCGTCTCTCCCCTCAATCAGGGTGTTCCCGGTCGGCGGTGCCGCCGGCCGGCCACTCCTCGTCGTCATACACCTCGTCGTTCAGCTGGTCCATGGACCAGAACTGCGACCACCACAGCGGCGGCGGACAGGGTCTCCCGTGAAACGGCTCGGGGCTTCTCTTGGTGCTTCTCTTCCGGTTCAGGTCGAATCACCCCTTTCCGAGGCCGGGGATCGCATCATACCCCCGGCGCGCCGAATGCCCTCGCGATCACCCGGGCGAAGAATCCCATCGAGCGCTCGCACATCTCCCTGGGTACCTTCTCGGTTCCGACCTCGAGCAGCAGGGCGCCCGGATCCAGGTCCTGGTTGTAGTCGCCCATCGCGAGGAATATCCCCTTTACCAGCGCGGGGTATGCCGCGTCCGCGACGGACTTTATCTTCCTCGCCAGACTCAGGTTCGCCGTGAGCAGCGGATTTTGCCTACCCACCACGAGCAGGACCTGTGACGCCGGTTCTCCCTCTACGCGGACCACGTACGTTTCGGCGGGTCCACTGTCCCTGTGGATATCGAACATGAGGTACGGCTTGTGTTTGAGATTGGAGGTCGCGGTGCGCCGGGACCGCGCGTAGGCGAGAGCGTCGTGCGGGTGGTGTGGGGTCTGGTCGTGCACCACTATGTAGCCGACGCCCTCGAGTGCCCTGCGAAGGGAGTCGCCGACCGCGACCACGCCGCCGCGCGCCGTGATGAACGGCCTCCCGTCGGTGGGTTCGTAGGATTCGTCGGTGTGCGTGTGGTATATGACGACTGTCCGACTCAGCACCCCCAGAGGCATCGCCGCCCGCCCGAGGGGCGGGTCCTCGATCACGACGAGCTGCTGCTCGAGGTCGGGGACATTCCGCTCGACCATCACCGGGACCGCCGTGGCGCGCTCCCTTTCAACCCGCGTGATCGAGTAGATCTCGTTGGAGTGGCCTATGAATTGGTCGCCGACGGTCACCGGCAACCCCGTGCAGAACAGCAGCATTCCGTCGGCGTCCGTCACCATTCTGTAGCGGCCTGCGAGCTCCCTCGCGGGGCCCAGATGCCCGGTCGCCGACAGCGCGAACGGTACGAGTACCGTCGCCCCAATCAGGAGCACGGCGAGCAACGCACGTCGGGGGTCCAACTCCTTTGCGCGGTCCATTGATAGTATAATGTGTTTCGGATAATCGGGCGTATACCGCCGCCGATCCTCGGGTATCGCGCGGAAGGAACGCCGGTCGCCCGGGTAGAATCCATTTGAGCGTCGTCTGCGCTCCAGCAACTGAAGGAGGCTCCCGGATGTCGGACCCAGAGAACATTTCATTCGCCACCATCTGCGAGCGGCTCGGGCTGACCGCGGCGCAGCTCAGGGACGTGATATCGTCTTTCGGTGACATCCTGGGCGCCGGCGAAGCCGATCAGCCCCCACCCGATGACGAAGTGACGTGGCGCGAGCTGCTGGACGGAGACGCGGAGTCCGAAGGGACGCCGGGTCTCCCGCGGGAGTCCCTGCAAAAGATAGAGAAGATAGTGCGCATGAGGGCCGACGGGATACCGGACGCCGAGATCAGGCGGATCCTTCTCGACGCGGAGGCGTCGGCATCGTCCGCGGAGGAGAGGTTGGCCCTCAACTTGGACCGACTCGCCCGCGAAATCGAACTGACGGAGAAGCGACGCGCCGAGGATAGGGACCGGTTGTTGACCGCGCTCATGCGAACGCACCAGGAGGTCCGCCAGCTGAGGAACGAGCTCGCAGCGCAGAGTTCGAGAAGGGCCAGGAAGAAGAGGTCCATCTTATCGAGGCTGTTGGGGTTGTGAACGGACGTCGCAGGCCGTTCATAGTGGAAGGGCCCGTCTGGTGCCATTTCGGATACGGCGAGGGCCTGGAGCTCGACTGCGCATCCTGCGAGCGACAGTTCCTCGAGACGGGCCGGGCGCCGCAGGGGACCAGGAACTGCTGGAAGGTCCAGGTGTGGCTGGGTGACGTGCCGGACCCCGAATGGCTCGTGAGCGCGCTGGTCTCGGCCGCGGGTACGGATAGGTCTCTCCTCGGGAAGTACAGTACCGGGCCCATCCCCGCCGACGGGCCCGGCCGTCACGACCGTGCGTTGTTCCTCTACTTCGGGGACAGGGCTTCCGCTGAACAATTCGCCGACCGCCTCGTTTCGATGATGGAGCGCGAGGGGAAGGCGCCTTGCCCCGGATGGCGACCGCGGGTGAGGAAGGGCTGCTGGCACTTCGACGCCGTCGCCGGGCCGTGGGAGACCTGGGACACCTAGGGCCTGCCGGTCCCCCCGGGATGGGCCCACAGCTGTTTCATCGAGGCCAGGATGCTTTCATCGATCCGCGGATTCTTCTCCCTCAGGGAGGAGATGAAGCCCTTGATCGAGCTTCGGTAGGTGCGCCCCGAGGCCGGGCAGTCCTGGGGAACGATCGGCGCGCCGAGTTGATGCGCCGCGGCGCTCACGGTGGATTCCGTGCAGTAGACCAGCGGCCGTATCACCGCGACGCGGCGCCTCGACATGTAGGTCACGGGGCGGAATACAGTCACCCTGCCGGAGAACATGATGTTCATTATCAGGGTCTCCGCCGCGTCGTCGAGGTGGTGGGCCAGCGCGACCTTGTTGCATCCCAGGCGCGCGGCGAGGGCGAGCAGGGCCCCCCTCCGCATGTTCGAGCATAAGGAGCAGGGGTTCTGCTCGCGTCGGCTGTCGAAGACGATCGGTCCGATGGAGGTGTCCTCGATGTGGTGCTCCACGCCCAGATCTGCGCAGAACGAGGCTATCGGGGATAGGTCCGCGCCCCATCCCATGGACACTGTGGCTCCAACCAGGCTGAACTCGACCGGAGCCACCCGGCGAAAGTGGTCCAGCGCCCAGAGCAGGGCGAAGCTGTCCTTGCCCCCGGACAATCCGACGGCGATCCTGTCGCCCCGAGCGATCATGTCATGGTCCGCGATCGCCGCCCCGGTCCTGCGCAAGAGATTCCTCTGTCGCCGGTCCAACGCCGACCCCCCGCCGAGCGATTCTGCGTCAGTGGGCGATTCACCTCCAGGCGGGCTCGCCGCGCACTCGGGCCAAGCCGGGGGAAGGAAAGTCCGCGCATCCGCGCGAGTCACGGGTGCCGTTCAAGGAGGTCGGCAGTGAGGTTCACCGTCATCACCTACGGGTGCCAGATGAACGAGAGAGATTCGGAAGTGATCGGCGGCTTGATGATGGAAGCCGGCCACACGCCGTCGGTCGGCCTCGAAGACGCAGACGCGGTGATCGTCAACACGGATCTCCTGGCCGAAGCGGATCTCGTCATCCTCAACACCTGCTGCGTGCGGGCCACCGCCGAGAACAGGATCCTCGGTCGCCTCGGCGAGCTGAAGAGGCTAAAGAAACGTAATCCCTCCGTGATGATAGCGGTCGGGGGGTGCATGACGCAATACGGGGAAGCGGCGAGTAGGATCGCGAAGTGCTTCCCGCACGTTGACGTCGTTTTCGGCACGCACAACATGCACGAGGTCCCGAGGATGCTCGAAACGGCGGCGGTCCATCGCCGCCGCGTTATCGCCGTGCCGGCGGGCGACGCCTCGGAATGGGGATGCGACCACCCGGTCCCGTCAATGAGGATGCCTGGGGTCACAGCCCTCGTCACAGTCATGTACGGGTGCGACAATTTCTGTTCGTATTGCGTCGTGCCGTACGTCAGGGGACGGGAAAGGAGCAGGGATCCGAACGCGATCCTGGACGAGGTGAGGGAGGCCGTCCGATCGGGGTATCGCGAGGTGATGTTGCTCGGCCAGAACGTTAACGCGTACGGCAAGGGCCTCGCGGACGGAATTGACTTCGCCGGCCTGCTCGGCCTCGTGGACGACGTGCCCGGGGTTGAGAGAATACGGTATATGACCTCACATCCGCGCGACTTCACGGACAGGATCATCCGCGCCGCGGCCGAGTCGCGTCACGTCTGCGAGCACTTCCACCTGCCGGTACAGGCCGGCTCCGACAGGGTGCTGAGGCTGATGCGCAGGGGCTACACCCGCGCCCAATACATGGACCTCGTCGCCCGAATTCGCGAGATCGTACCGGGTGCGTCCGTTACCACCGACATCATGGTGGGGTTTCCCGGGGAGTCGGAGCGCGACTTCGAAGACACCCTGGATTTGGTCAGGGTGGTGCGGTTCGACATGGCGTACACATTCGCATACTCCCCGCGGAAGGGGACGGCCGCCGAGGGGATGCCGGACCAGGTGCCGCCGGAGGAACGCAGAAGAAGGCTCTCGGCACTGGTCTCCGAAATAAACCCGATAGCGCTCGCTAAGAACAGGGAACTCGTAGGGCACACGGTGGAGATACTAGTCGAGGGCCCGAGCAGGAAGGACGCGGGCGTGATTGCGGGGAGAACCAGGACCAACAAGGTAGTCCTGGTGAGGTCTTGCGCGGCGACGCCCGGGGAGCTGGTGAACGTCAGGGTCTCGGGGGCCCGGACGTGGACCCTGGAGGCGGAACCCATCGTCAGCCCCCGCGATATGCCTTCTTGACGACCGGGTCATCGCGCAGCTGCGCGCAGGGTCCCTGCATTACTATCCGCCCGGTCTCAAGCACGTACCCCCTGTCCGCCACCCTCAGGGCCTGGTAAGCGTTTTGCTCGACTAGCAGGATCGTTACGTCCTCTCGTATTCTCCGAATCTCCCTGTATATTTCCTGTACGAGAACGGGCGCGAGACCCATTGACGGTTCGTCGAGGAGAAGGAGCTTGGGGGCCGCCATCAGGGCCCGGCCCATGCACAGCATCTGCTGTTCCCCTCCCGACAGGGTGCCGGCCAGCTGCCCCTGCCTCTCCTTCAGTCTCGGGAAGAGCCGGAACACGCGCTCCATGTCGCGCTCTATCTCGGAAGCCCGCGTCCTCAGGAACGCGCCAAGGCGAAGGTTGTGGCGCACCGTGAGGTTCCCGAAGATCCGCCGGCCCTCGGGGGCGTGGGCGATGCCCATAGCCACTATCTCGTGGGAAGGCGCGGCCGTGATGTCCCGGTCCCGGAACTTGATGCTGCCGGACCTGGATCGCACCAAGCCCGAGATGGTGCGAAGCAGAGTACTCTTCCCCGCGCCGTTGGCGCCGATTATCGTGACTATTTCGCCTTCTTCGACCTCCACGCACACGTCCGCCAGGGCGTGAATCCCGCCGTAGAAGACGTTCAACCCCTCAACCTTGAGCATCCCGTTCTTCCTCCCCGAGGTAGGCCTCGATGACGCGCCGGTCGTTCTGTATTTCCGAGGGGGTGCCCTCCGCGAGGAGCTCGCCGAAGTTCAGCACGTACATGCGCTCCGATACGCTCATCGCCACGTCCATGTGGTGTTCGATGAGGAATATGGTGAGACCGAACATGTCCCGGATCTCGCGGATGAAAGAGATGAGCTCCCTGCATTCCTGCGGATTCATCCCGGCGGCCGGTTCGTCGAGCAATAGGAGGGACGGCCTAAGCGCCAGCGCCCTCGCTATCTCCAGGCGTCGCTGTACCCCGTACGGCAGACTCGAAGCGATGTCCGCCCGACGCGCGTCCAGTTTGAGGAGCCTCAAGAGGTTCTCGCTCCACTCGCTGATCTCCGACTCGTACATGTGGTACCTGGGGGTGTGAAACAACCCGTCGAGGAGCGAATATTTCGCGCCCATGTGCGCGGCCGTGCGGACGTTCTCGTACACGGTCAGGTTCTTGAACAGCCGGATGTTCTGGAACGTGCGCACTACGCCCAACGACGCGACCTGGTGCGGCTTCATGCCCACGAGGCTCCTCCCGCGATAGTGTATCTCGCCCCGGGTGGGGTTGTACACCCCGGTGACCAGGTTGAATATGGTCGTCTTCCCGGCGCCGTTCGGGCCGATAAGGCCGACGATCTTGCCCTCGTCCACGTGGAGGGTCACGTTGTTTACGGCCACGAGCCCTCCGAACCTGATCGTCAGGTTTCTGACTTCGAGGACGGCCATCCCCTCACCCCCCTCAAGGTCACCAGGCGGGCGGCGAAGGAACGGACGCCCTCCCAGGTCAACTCCCGGCCGCCCATCAATCCCCTGGGTCTGGCCAGCATCATCACCACGAAGAGCAGGGCGTAGAACACCATCCAGCCGCGCCTCAGGAAATCGCTCGCCCTCATGAGGCCGAAACCGGCCACGAACGTCGCCAGGTTCCTGAAGACCTCGGGCACGAGGGTGATGCAAAGTGCGCCCACGATGGATCCGGTCAAGCTTCCGAGCCCGCCGAGAATGACCATTGACACCGACTCGATGGTCTTGAGGTAGTTGAATATGTCGGGGTGCAGGTACATCATGAAGTGCCCCAGGAGGGACCCCGCGAGCCCGGCGAGCATGGACGAGATGATGAACGCGAGCACCTTGTAGTACGTCGTGTTGATACCGACGGATTGGGCGGCTATCTCGTCCTCCTTTACGGCCACGAAGCACCTGCCCTGCTTCGACCTGACGAGGTTCGACAGCAGCCACAGCGTGACAACGACGGTGAGAGTCGCGGTGGGGAGGTGGGTCCTAAAAGGCACCCCGGCCAGGCCGAGTCCTCCTCCGGTGAGCGGGGTGGTGTTGTTCAGCACGGCCAGAATGATGTATTGGAAACCGAGTGTCACTATGGCCAGGTAATCCCCGACTAGGCGCAGTGACGGGAATCCTACCAAGAAGCCGAGGAATCCCGCGAACGCCGCTCCGCAGATGAACGACACCGGGAACGGCCACTTCAGCCGTATCATCAGTATCGCCGAGGTGTACCCGCCCGCCGCCATGAAACCGGCGTGGCCCAAGTTGAACTGACCGGTGAAACCCGAGACCAGGTTCCAGCCGAGGGCGGTCACCGAGTTGATCGCGACCACGGTCAGCAGGCCGGTGATATAATTGGGGAGCCGCGCCCGGATCGCCGACGCGAGGACCCACGCGACGGACGCCGAGAGCCCAAGCACCCCGAGTCCCCGAATGAACTTGACACGGAAACCGTCCATGACGTCACACCTTTTCTTGTATGCCTCGCCCGAGAAGGCCGCTCGGTTTGAACAGAAGGATGAGGACGAGCAAGACGAACGCGATCGCATCTTTGTAGTTCGACGATACGTATCCCGCGCCCATCGTCTCCAGCAGCCCTATCAGGTACCCGCCGAAGTACGAGCCCGGTATGCTGCCTATGCCCCCGACCACCGCGGCGGCGAAAGATTTGACCCCGAACAGCCCGCCGAGGTACGGGTTGACGTTGAACTTGATCCCTATGAGCACGCCGGCGCTCGAAGCCATGACCCCCGCTATGAAGAACGTGTACGCGATCGTCAGGTTGATGTTGATCCCCATGAGGGCCGCTGCGTCGCGGTCGTGCGCCAGCGCCTGGATGGCTACGCCCATCTTCGAGAAATTCACGAACATGTACAGTGCGGACATCAGGAACACGGCCACCGCCGTGAGCAGAAGGTCAATGGGCGGGGCGGTCGCAAGACCGAGGAGCGAAACGGTGCCCGAGGGGAGCACCCTCGGGAAGACGAAGAAGTCGGCGCTGTAGAACACGATGATGGCGTTCTCGACCAGGAGAGAGACACCTATCGAGGTGATCAGGAGGTTGAGGTTCGGCGCGCCGCGAGCCCTCAACGGCCTGTAAGCCTGCCTCTCGATCATTATCGAGAACAAGCCGCTCAATACGAGGCTGGCGCCGAATGCGAATGGGAACGGCACCTTGAACACGAGAACCGAGAACAGGCTCACGTACGCGGCGAAAGTCAGGACACTGCCGTGAGCGAAGTTTATGAACCGGAGCACTCCGAATACGAGCGTGTACCCGACCGCGACCAAGGCGTATACGCTCCCGATCGCGAGGCCGTTCAAAACCTGCTGCACGAATTCATTCATCGTTGCAGGGCTCCTTTGGGTTCTTCATGATCGGTTCTTCATGATCCAAGATTGCCCCGGGCCCCCGAGAGGGCCCGGGGCTGGGACGCATCGTCTATTCGGGCGCGACCTTGGTCACGAACACGAAGTTGCCCTGCTTGACTTGGATGACGACGACCGGCTTGTTCAGCGGGTTGTGCGTCTTCGGGTCCATGGTGAACTTGCCCGACGGCACGTCGAGGTCCTTGATCTGGTTCTCCATGGCGTCGCGGATGGCCTCCGGCTCGGCCTTGCCCGCCTTCTTGATCGCCTCCGCGATCACCATCATGGCCTCGTACGAGAAGCAAGAGTTGCTGTTGGGCTCCTCCTTGTACTTGTCGCGGTACTTCTTCGCGAACGCCTGCGCCTTCGGGTCCGGGTCGTCCGGGGCATACAGGGTCGTCAGGTACAGCCCTTCCGCGGCGTCTCCGGCGATCTCGATGACCTTCGGGGCGTGCGTGGCGTCACCGGCGAGGAATATTGCGTTGAGCCCGAGCTCCTTGGCCTGCCGCAGGATCAGTCCGCTCTCGGCGTAGGTGTTCGGTGTGATGACGACCTCGGGGTTGGCCTGCTTGATCTTTGTGAGTTGCGGCTTGAAATCCTGGGTCTGGTCGGGGTACGTCTCCTCGGCGACTATCGTTCCCCCGTTCTTCTGGAACCTGTTCTTGAAGTACTCCGCGAGCCCCTTGTTGTAGTCCTGGGCGATGTTGTACAGGAGCGCCGCCCTTGTCTTCTTCAAGTTGTTCGAGACGAAGTTTGCCAGGACCGATCCCTGGAGCGGGTCAATGAAACACGCGCGGAAGTAGTACGGATTGAGCTTCGTCAGGTCTTCCGGGTCGAGCACCACCTTGGGGTTGGTGGACGTCGGGGCTATCGCCGGCACCTTGAGCTGCTTGACCACCGGACCCGCCGCTATCGAGTTCGAGCTCGCCACCTCGCCCATCAACACTACGACCTTGTCCTGCTCGATGAGTTTTCGGACGACGTTCGGGACGTTCTCCTTCTTGGACTGCGTGTCCTCCACCACCGCGACCACCTTGCGCCCGAGTAGTCCCCCTGCGGCATTGATGTCGTCGATCGCGAGCAGTGTGCCGTTCTTGTTCAGCTGTCCCTTCATGGCGTTGGAGCCGGTCATCGGGTAGAAGCAGCCCACCTTGATCTCCTTGGCGCCGCCTCCGCAACCGCTCACGGCGGACACCAGCATGACCGCGAGGAGGATCCCCGCCAGCCTCCCGATTGACCCCCTGAGACTCATACCCACACCTCCGAATTACTGATTTTGGAGCACTAGCCGTTATCTTCCGAGTAAGCAGAATTCTTCGGGTCGAAAGTGAATCCTCCTTGAGGGACGAGAACGGGTGGAGGTTTTCAGGGGCGCGGGATCGAATCCA
>JANLGA010000054.1:0-8319 GCA_024653225.1 Bacillota bacterium
CCTTCCGGTTCCCGCGCGCGGCCCCCGCGAACCGGCGTTTATCGCACGATGAGCGGGGTGAGAACCAGGGCCAACACGACCGCCGTGATCACCCTCAGCACCGCTCCCAGGACGGCAGCCTCCATGGCTTCCCGCTCGGAGAGGTTCGAGTTCGTGGACCACACGGCGGGTATCTGTCCGAAAATGACCTGCAGCGGGAAACCGGACGCGGCCAGGATGAACGAACCCACCACCAGCTTCGGGGCGAGTCCGGCCGCGGTGTCCTTGAGCGTGTTCATCGCGAGGGTGGGGGAAGCCAGCACGGACAGGATGCCCGTCTTCGGGTCTATTGATAGCGCGCTCAATGCCGCCGTCAGCGCATTCTCGACCGGCTTCCAGATCCCTATGTAGTCGAGGGCGCCGATAATCGAGAACACCATTGCGGCGGCGGGAATGATGAGGAGAAACACGAGCTCCGCGCCTTCTCGCGTGCCGCCGGCGAGGGTTTGCAGGGCCCCGGTCTTCGGGGTGAAAGACGGCAATTCATCCACCGAGACCCTCTTGCAGTCCCGGTATATAGTCTTCGATAGCAACAGCGGCGCCACCACGAGCGGGGCGAAGATGCCCAGGATGACTACGGGGAACGCCCACACGCGGGCGTTGGACATCGCGATGAGACCCAGCATGAATGTCGAGAATGACTGCTGCGACTGTACCATCGTGGCCACCGCGATCTTCTGTTCGTCCCTCGTCGCCCCGGCCTTCTTGAGCACCGGCCCCGCGATCCGCCCCGCCGCATTGATGTCGCCGAGTATGTTGTAGACCCCGGGCACGACGACCGTCGGATTGATCCCCAGCCACGAAGCCACCGGCATGAACACGCGCAACATGGCGTCGGTCATCCCGAGCCTCTCGAGGACCCGACCCATGAGGACGCTGCAGATGATGGCGCACGCGAGTGTCCCGGTCAGGTAGGCGTTCACCACCACCTCCTTGACCCTGGTCACCATGCGGTCAAAAATGCCCCCTATGAAGCCCGGGTTCACGAACAGGCCGACCATCGCCAGTGCCAGGATCACTAGCCCCACGACTTCCATTCCCTTCAAGGGTCTCCCTGCAGGAGCGCTCACGATCTTTCCCATTGTCTACATCCGCCTCCTTGTCATGAATGGGTCTCCCGCACCTCTGGAGCGGGCCCCGTCCCCGGGCCCTCAGCCACCCCCTCTTCCGCGCTTCCCGTGCAGGAACAAGCCTCCGCCGAGCCTCCGCCCTCAAACCCCTTCGGACCGAACGAGGTATTTCTCGGCCATTTCCCTCCCGTATTCGCGTATCGCCGGGGTGCCGATGTCCGAGATCGGATAGCTGGAGACTCTCTCCCGGAATACCACGATCTCCAACTGCGGCAACATCATCCGGAGCGCGATCGCGAGGGGCACACCGTTCTCGAGGATTTCCATGGCGTGCGAATTGCCCACGATGAACGTCAGCCCGAGATCCGCCGCCTTCCGCACGAGCGGACTCCCCTCACTCGCCCTGCTTATCGAGCAAATCACCGTGTCGGCATCAGGGTGTTCCCTCACGGCTTGCTCGAGGTGGGCGGGCGTGAACCCGGTGTGGGGATGGATGTGAATGATGGTGCCGACGGGACTCGACTCCGACCCGTGCAGGATGACGCCGGCCGTCACCGCGTTGGCCTCCACGATCGCGTTCGACTTCCTGACCCGCCTCTCGGCTTCCATCATCCTCGCCTCGTCGTCGTACGCCATGTAGGTCGCGAGCCGTCTCAGGATGTCCCCGGCGGTGCGCACCCCGTCCAGGGCCTTCCCCACCGCCATGACGTTACCCGGTATCCCACCGTAGGCGATGTCCACCCTGAAAACCTTGTGCCCGTGAAGGAACGCGATACCGGGATGGAGTCCGTGAAACGCTTCGTGGAGCTCGAACACCGCTATTCCGTACAGCGCCGCGTAAGTCTTGAGCGGGACGCCCCCCGAATTGGCCGCGTCGGCCACGGGGTGGTGCGAGACGATCGCATTGACCCCGGTCGCTCCCGCCAGCTCGATGTGACCCTCCGTGAGGGTCATGCACACCGCAAGCTTCTTGACCTCCTGCGAGGGATCCCCGAACACGAGCCCCGGCGTTTCCGTCACGGCCTTCCCGGGAAGCCCCGAACTCTTGGTCACGACAAACCTGTTCCTGCCCGAGAACAGGTCCGAAGCGCGCCTGCACACCCTCCCACCGGTGATCTTGTCGAGTGCGTCGAGGATATCAGCCACGGTCACCGTATCACCCATTTCGACCACCCCCGGCATTCTCATGGGCGTTTCCTCGTTACAAAAAACCGCCGGAAGCCCTCGCGGTCGGCCGGTCTCGTGTACCCGCCTCCGCACGGGGTTACCCAGCGGTCCCGGGGGCTCTCCGAGAGAGCTCCCCCCGGCCAGCTATCCGGTTCCTTGGTCCGCGGGCGGTACCCGCCTCTCAGCTGCCCCTGTCCGGCCCGCCGTTCGCGTCGGGCTCCAACCCGTCCAGCCTTTCTTCCGTGACTATTATCGTCCCCGCCATCTCGCAATCCGGATCGTAGTCCTTGAGAATGGACCTGACGGCGATCCCGAGGGATCCCTGTATCTCCCGGCGCAGCCTCGATTTATACTCGTTCAGAAGTGCTATGTCCGCGAGCCTGCTCGCCAGCCTGTCCTTCCCGTCTATGGCCGCCAGCGGCTTCGCCCTCATGTTCTCCGCCAGAATCACTATCTTGTGCCCTACAATGTCCACTTTCTGCCATCTCAGCCCGTTTCCGAAGAGCGACTGGTTGACGCGGTTATTGACCCTCATGATCTCCTGCTTCAGGTCCCCCAACGGGTACGCGGCCCGATTCCGACAGCTATTCGACAAAACCTCCGTCTTCACCTTCAAGGGAGCAACCTCCCATCCCCGATGCAAGAGATTCGACGGCATCAGCCATCCCCGCCGCACCTTCCGCCACCACGTCCCAGACCGGCCGTCCTATTCGCATCCTGAACGCCGACAGGAGCTCATCCTCGTCCACCCGCCCTGTCTCGTATCTTCCCTCCGAGAGCCGAACGGGGAAGAAGGGATTGACAGTCACGCCCAGCAGGGCCGGACGCCTGCGCACCCGCAGCGAACCCCCGAGGGACGAGATCCGTTCCATCGCCTCCTCGATCGCCGGCGGGTCTCCGGACGCAAGCAGGCACGTGGGGGACGACACGATCACGCTACGGCCCGAGAGGCCGGGTCCGAGCGTCTCCGCGAGGCGGTGGAGCGCGGCCGGGGACGCCACCCCGCGAACCTCGATGTCGTCTCCGCCCCCGGTCCGGGGGCCCACCTTCGGAATATCGAATACCTTGACCATGCTCCTCGTTTCGGTCGCCAGCGGCCCGATCACGGGGTTCCTAGCGGCACCCGTCGCGATGAACAGCCCGTCGCACACGCCCATGGGCGCGATCCTCCCGAATGCCCCGTCTACCAGTATGACCGCGGGCGGCTCCGGGCGGGCCCGGATCGTTCGGAGAAGCCTGGAGAGGTCTGAGGACTTGTTCGGTCCGGCGATTACGACGAACCCTGCCCTCCGCACCGTCCCCACGCACACACGACCGAGGGCGGTCTCGATGCCGGTTTCGTGCTCCACCGCTACCTCGGCGTCTCCCGCTCCAAGGCAGTCGAGGGCCGTCGCAACCAGAACGCCATCTCTGCACGGTATCCTGGGTTTCGGCAGCCTCGTCACGTTATCCAGGTCTTCGCCGTCGAACCCGATTCCGGTCACGCACACGCCCCACCCGCGACGCCCGCACTCGTCCATCAGTGCCCTCAGGCTCGTCGTCTTGCCCGTATTCTTCGCCGTGCCCGCGATCCCGACGGCGACCGCCGCCTGCCCACGCCCGGCGACCCGCCTCATCCGGCCCTCACCTTCTTCACCGTGCCCCGCCCGACCCTTCCCGGGTACGCGCCCTCCTCCCTAGAGCCGAGGAGCCCCTCGTACAGCGCACCCACGAACGATCCCCCGCGGGCCACGTCCCGCAGCACCGAGACGATCCCCTCCACTATATCGGAGGCCCAGAGTCTCGCCCTGTCGGTCGGCTCGATGCCCGCCCGGCCGAAGAACCGGAGCCCTTCCCTGACCGCCCTGAGCGTGTCAACCCTGGACGCCGCCGAGATGGGTCCGCCGGAGTAGGCCTCGTCCGCCGAGGAGATGGATATCGCGTCAACCCCAAGCGACGAAGCCAGGCAGGCGTGAAGTGCCGTCGTCACGGAGGCCTGGACCCTGTCCGGGGTGTGGGTGAGGAACCCGATGGGTGCCCCCGGCCAGATCGGAGCGTCGAGTATCTGCCTGAGAGCGAGCACCTTCGCCGCGTTGAAATCAACGTAGTTGTCGGCCATGAAGCCCTCGAGCATCACCTGGGGCGAGCGACAGAATAAGGGCTGGAGCACCGGGAGCCCACCCAGCCTGATACCGACGGCGGCCGTTATCAACATGCCGGCGAATGCCTTGTGGGCCGGTACCCCGCAGAGCTCTTCGTTGGTCACCACGTCGAACGGCATCCCGTATCGCGCCGCCTGCCGCATCGCTTCGACCCCGTCCGCGGCCAGCCTTTCCGGGTCCGTGCCCCCGCCCAGGGAACCGTACGCGATGTTGATCTTCGTTAGGTCGGCTCCACATTCGCCGGCCAGCACCACCGTCTCCGCCGTGTTAAGGCCGCGGTGAGCGCGGACCTGCCAGAGCGTGGGGTCACCCAACCCCGACTTCACGAGGCGGAGGTTCTCCTCGGTTATGAGCGAGCCGTCTTCTTCGTGCGCCAGAAGGCCGCGAAAGAGCCCTTCCCTACGCGCCGCCCATGACGGGTCGAAATGCACGACCCCGTCCGCGCCCCAGGACTCAGCCACTTCAACGTGGGCCACGTCCATCAGCGGACAGCCCGTGCCGTACTGCACGAACACGAGGGGCTTGTCCCTCCCGTGCCTCAGCTGAGTCTCGCCCTTCGTTCGTCCCAAGAGGCGTCTTTCCAGTCTCTCCTTCTCCGACGGGGTGACGGCCCTGGCCTTCGGCACCCCTGCACCGCGACATGATTCCGCCACCACGGGTTCGCACAACCGCTCGTATTCCCGCGCGAGACCCTCTTCCCCCTCGCCCTCCCGCCGTGACTCGAACATCCGACTCCTTATCCGAGCCCTCTCGACACCGGGCGACGTCACCCCCGAAGCCCAGCAGACTACCTCCTCCACTATCCCACTGAGCAAGGCCTCGACTTCGGAATTCCTGAACCTATATGTATAGCCGCGGGTGAGCGAAGGCTTCGACCGAGGGGGCACCCCGCCACGCGGGTCGTAGGGACGCCCCTCGACGTACGCGACGACCTCCTCCACGGGGGTGTTCGGGCCGAACCCCGCGTCGTATCCCAGTTCCGCAGCCAGTTCGGGTTTGATCGCCATGCCCCCGACCACCATCTTCACCTTCGGCCTGAGACCCGCGGCATCCGCAAGGTCGGCCAGCCTTGCGAGCATTTCCTCTACGCCATACCCGAGCGTCCGGCCTACCAGGGCGTAGTCGCACCGGTACCGCGAGATCTCCCCGACTATCTCCTCGCACGACAGGTCGGGCTGCAACAGCCTGGTCTCGTGTCCCCTCTCGGAGAGGGCGCGGCCGATCATCTTCAGCCCGATGTCGTGCACGGGGTCAAGCGGAACCAGGATTACCCGCTTCCCCATCCGCCTCACCCCCGAGCCACCCGTAGCGATCCCCCGGTCGGTGAACGTAGGCCCGTGCCCTCACCCTCGCGCCCGGTCCCGCCATTTCAAGGAAGACGATGTCCGCGGCGCCGAGTCCCATCGCGTCCATGAGCGCGCGCATCGCCCGCACCGCTTCGTCCTCGCTCGAGCACACGAGAAACGTCTCGACGTCCAACGCGTCCATGACCGCGTCCTTGACTTTCTCCCAAGGACTCACGACATCAGCCCCCGATGCTCCTCATCACCGATGAGCGGATCCGGGCGCGAGTCGGCGCTTCGTCCCCGGTCGCGCTACCCCGAACGCTCGTGTTCCATCCAGTACCTCTCGACGTCCCTGATCAGGTTCTCCATGTGTTCCACCATCGCCGCCTCGGCAGCCGCCGGATCCCTCGACGCGATGGCCTCGTATATCTTGACGTGGTCGTCAACGACCCTGCTCTTGACCTGCCTCCTGATATAGGTGAGGATCGGCGCGAGTTGCCCGTCCTGCCTCACCAGGCTGGACGCAGCCATCAACACCCTGTTCCGCGCGGCGGCCGCGATCAGGTGATGGAACTTGACATCCTCGTCCGAACCGCTGCCTCCCGACTCCGTCGCACGCCGGTGCCGGGCGATTATGCTCTCCATCTCCGCGATCTCGCGCTCCGTCGCGTTCATCGCGGCGAGCCTCGCGGTCTCCCTCTCGATCGCCCGGCGGGCGACCAGCACCTCGATGAGCTCGCTCTTCCCCTTCGCCCTGAGCGTCCTCAGCAGCTCGCTGCCGAAATTCGCCCGCTCTCGCTCGCGCTCAAGCTCCATCAACCTCGCCCGGCCGCGCTCAGTGAGCCTCCTGCCCCGGAAAGACACCTTCTCCGTGTAGCCTCGCCCGTCCAGCTCCCTGAGCAATCGCCCCGCCGTGGCCTCGCTGATCCTGGTGCCGTACTTGACCAGGTCGTCCCGCAGCGTTCCCGACCCGAGCGAATCGCGGGAGACCGACAGGACCTTGAGCGCGCGGTATTCCGTTTCCTCTCTCTGATTGAGCATCGTAAACGACCCCCGGCCGGCCGGGCCCCGGCCGGCTGCGACTTGGTGCAACGCTATGCGAGCCTGTGCGCGAACACGCCCTCCATCCCGGCTTCCCTGACGCGGCGCACTATCTCCCGCCTGTCCGTGGTATACAACCCCAGGCCGACCATGCGGTCGAAATACACCGATCCCGAGAACGTGAACCTCATCGCCAGGCCTTCCCCGCTGCTCATCATCCGCCCGACGAACGCTATCGCGTCGCCCGCGGCGAGGCTCTCCGGGATCCTCAGCAGCGGCAGCCCGAGCGCGAGTCTCACGGCGTTGTGGCCGGCCAACGAACCGGTCACGATGGCCTCTGTGTGCCCCACGAACGGCCCGGCCTTCTCTCCCGCGCAGAACAGGTTGGCGATTCCCTGCACCTTGAGGAAGTCGTCCCTCGGCGACATCGAGAAGAACCGCATGGAATTGCCCTTGCCCCCGGCGTAGGGGTCTTCGAACCGCGAGTGCTCCATCCCCGGCACCCGACGCAGCAGCCCCAGGGGGAAATACGGGGCCATCAACTTCGCGTGCCCCGTGTCCAGCAGTACCAGGTTGTCCGCGAACTCGGGAAGGGCATACTGCTGGCAACTCTTGAAGGCCGGCGCGTCCCCCTTCCTCAAGTCTTCCGGCACGGGCACCACCGCCACGCCCGTCATGTCCAGCCTCTCGACGATCTCGGGGGACAGGGAACCCTTCAGGAGCTTGCAGGAGCCGCTCATGGAGCCGAGAGAGCCCGCGGGGGATCGCCCGGCGAATTCCTCCACCCCCGCGGCGGCCGCAA
Source organism: Bacillota bacterium (assembly GCA_024653225.1). Lineage (GTDB taxonomy): Bacteria > Bacillota > Sulfobacillia > JABLXB01 > JABLXB01 > JANLGA01. The sequence continues at coordinate 7,547 of JANLGA010000054.1, forward strand.
CACTGACACGCGGTCCGAACGACGGACACCTCAGAATGCACATTGCGCAGCCGTTCCCGTACCTGGTGCAGTTGCCCTGGGGACCCGCCGTTCCCGTGGTGTCGAGAAACACGTCGCCCTCGAACCTCTCGCCCGATTCGCACACCAGGGCCCTCATGGTCGTCCCGTCCGCGCGGACGTCGGTGACTCGGCATTCCAGCCGCACCTCGACGCCCATCCCTCCGAGCAGCGCCCGGACCGCGGGTTCCACCTTCGCGACATCGTACAGCCAGGCGTGCTTGTGTCCCGGGAACTCCACGCCCCTGTGACGGGAGAGGCGGTCGCACAATTCGAACAGGTCGCCGGCGCCCATGGCCCTAGCTTCCTCGGTCGCGGTGAACCTGCCGTTGTTGCGCATGATGCCGCCGACTAAGCCGGTCCCGAGCAGCTGGTCGGTCCGCTCCAGGAGGACCACCGACGCCCCCGCCTTCCTCGCGGAGCAGGCCGCGGCGCAGCCGGACCAACCCCCGCCGGCGATGATCACCCTGGCCCCTCTCATCCGGTCTCCCCCCACGGACTATTCCAAGAACCCGCCGTACCTGCCCACGATCCGCATCAGCCTCACGAGCCCTTTCACCGCCAGCCTCATCCGCTCCTCAATGATCCGACCGTTCTCATCGCACGTGCCCAGCCCCGGCGAGATGAAGATGTTGCCGTCGTAGGCGATGGTGGGCACGATCCCCATCTGGGCCAGGCCGCTCTGGAGTATGTTGCAGCCGGCGTACATGTCCTCG
>JANLGA010000054.1:8329-12167 GCA_024653225.1 Bacillota bacterium
CTCGATCGTGAAGATGGGGAAGCCGAGGTCGTTTCCCGCCCACGTCTTCTCGTAGTTGATCTCCACGGCGCCCGAGTTGTACGATTTCGTCACCAGGAGCCCCTGCTTCAGCACCGCCGGTAGGTCCTCCAGTTCCTCGGTCACGATCTTGTACAGTTCGTCCACGGGCCCCTTGAAGGATTCCGGACGGTCCCTCAATTCCTTCAGCACTTCCGCCTGCGTCAGCAATGCCTCTTTTCCGGGATCCTGCGTCACGTAGGCCGCCTTCCCGTAAGAGAACGGCGCGCCCCACCTCTCACCGTGCATCCCCAGAGCGCGCCTGATCGGCACCATGATTTCCTCTCGGCCGATTATCAGTCCGCTCGTCGCCGCGCCGCTCGCCTTGTCCATACTGTAGACCACGGCGTCCGCCTTGACCTTCCTCGGGTCCATCCCCACGAAAGGCAGCCCCCACGCATTGTCCACCACGTACGGCACGTTGAATTCCCCGGCGAGCTCTCCGAGGTATTTCTGAAGCAGCGGTGTGCCCTCGTCGTCCTTCGCGACGTACCCGTACCCGGGCGTGTCGTACCCCAGAGATGAGAAGCCCGCCAAGAAAGCCGCGTTGTCCTCGGCGGCGGCCGACAATCGGTCGATCGCGTCGTCGGCGTTCACGCCCGTCAGCAGCGGCACCGGCCAGTACTTGATCCCGTGGTTGGCGTACACCGCACCGGGGAGCGGCACGATGATCGCGTCGAGGTTATTCAGCCTCTTGCCGTAGAACCCCATCTCGCCGGCGGTGCACCCGCGGTCCGCCAGGAAGTCCTTGTACTTCGGCGGGTACGGCCTCCCGTAGCCGGCGTGGTGGTGCATGTGCTTCTCCAACGGGACGACGTACCTCGTTCGGTAGTTGTCCCCTCGCCCCGTCGAGGGCGGTGTGAACAGGCAGTCGAAAGCGACCCAGAGCCCCGCCTCGCAAGTGTTCACCGGACAGGCATCGAAATCGTCCCCGTACACGTCCTTGACTATTTCCCGTATCTCCTCCACCAACCTGGAAAGGGGGAGCACTTCGCTTCCCCCCTTCTCGGCGGCCTTCGCCACCGACCTCCGCATCGGGGCCGGGCAGCCCGAAATCGCCCCCGTCAACCCGAACTTACCCCGCAGCTCAGCGGGTATGCCGATGTCGTCCGCCGCTTTCGCGGCCTCGGCGTAAATGGCCCCCATGTTGGCCTGCAGGTGTTTGTACATCTGGAACCTGTACTTGAACTTTGACACGTCCCGCTTCCTCCCACGCCCGTCACGGTGCAGGCGCGCTCAACCCGTGACTCCGAATTGGACTTCCATCCCGGGTTCCAGGCCCATCTCCTCGCCCGTCATCGGTGACCCGGACCTCACCACGATGTTCATGTGATTCGGGAAGTGGCTCAGGTCGAAACCGGCCACGCGGCCGAGCTCGACCCCCCGGACCAGGACGGCGTCGCCGGTCACGACGACGCCGCTGTTGCACACCTCGAAGAACCCGGAATACGCCACGCGATTCACGGTCTGCCCGGGGCCCGCATCCTCGTCGGTGAGCAACATCTCGTGCACGTCCCCCTTGACGAGCACACGCGAGCGCGGCTCGATCAGCCGGATCCCCCTGTCTCCGGCGCGGGCGCTCAACACCGCCACGACCTTGCCGTTTACCGGGATCTTCTTGTGGAATGGATCCCCGCTGATGGTACCGGAGGCATAGGGATCGGTCATGAGCCGAGCCTCCTCATCACTGATGAGTGACCCCTAGATTCACTTTACCACCGACTGCCGCGATCATCAATACCCCGGCTCGAAGGTCGGCACCCGGTGCGTCCCGGGCTGACCCACCCTCCCGAGAAACCTTGTGGCCGAAGGATTTCTCCCTCGTACGGAGAACTGACCTCCGAGCGGCCCGAGCGGCCCGGGGCGCCCAACGCCGCGGGGACGCGGGTCGCCGACCGATCGCCCCCGGAGAGGAGTGAGCGATGGAACCATGGTGCGCCGGTGCACAGCGATACTGCTGCTCGTCCTGCTGACGGCCCCGTTCTGCGGGTCCGGGGCTCGGGCCGCAGGCGCGGGAGATGTCCGCATTGAGATTGACGGGGTCCCCCTTCAGACCGAGGCCCCCGCGTTCATAGAACAGAACAGGACATTCGTGCCGTTCAGAAGCATATTCACCTCCCTTGGAGCGGAGGTTTCGTGGGATGGCCCGACTCGCACAGTGACCGGCAGGCTGGGCGATACCACGATCCAGCTCGTGATAGGGAACAAGACGGCGCTCGTGAACGGGACCCCCGTCGTGTGCGATGTCGCCCCAATGATAAGGGGCGACCGGACCTACGTCCCCGCGCGATTCGTGACAGAGACCCTGGGGATGACCGTCACCTGGGACCCCGGCAGCAGGATCGTCTCGATTCGTAAGGGACCCGGGGCGAGGACGGGCGTGATCTCGTTTCGCGAGTACTCGTTCCTCGATTCCGAGGGACTCGGCGTCGAGGGCTTCAGGATGCTGTTGCCGGCTGACTGGCACCTTTCCGGCGGGATACAGTGGCGAAAGGAGAGGCCGCTCCTGCCCGCTTCCCTCGCCCTCCGGGTATCCGCCCCGGACGCGGCGGAATCCCTGGAATGCTTCCCCGACGAGGCGTACTTCTGGATCGAAGCCCAAGGACTGTGGATTCCCTACGACTACGGCCCCCAGATGCGCGCCCAGATGGCCATGAGCTACCAGGGTTACGAGGCGCGCAGACCGATGGACGCGGCTTCTTACATAACCGGCGTGCTCATACCGCGCTATCGAGGGGACGTCTCTTCCCTCAGCGTGGTCAAGACCGTCTCCCTGAATGACACTCCGGCAGTCGTCCAATTGCGCGACGCGTTGGCCCGGCGCCCGGCCGGACCGCTCCCGGAGCGGGTCGTGGTGGATGCGGCCCAGGTGAGGGTGTCATACCGTGAAGCCGGCCGGGACATGGAGGAGGACTTCTGGGCGGTCGTGGTCACCGATACGTACGGCACGACGGCGGAGCTGGAAACGACCACCGGGGTGAGGATGAGCAGTACGTTCTGGTACGCCGACGGCCTATGGTCACTCAGGGCGTGGAAAGAGGGGGTCTCCTCGGAGAGCGACAAGGTGCTCATGACCGCGATGCGCTCGTTCCGCTGGAACCGGCAGTGGCTGGAACGGTACGCGCAACTCCTGGACACCATCTGGCGGAGGGTCCTCGAGGGCGTGATGGCCAGGACCGAGATAGTGACCCGCACACAGAACGAGGTGGCCCGCACGGTGCAAAGCACATTCGAGAACCAAGAGGCGGCGATGGACCGCATCGCGGAGCGGTGGAGCGAAACCATCCGCGGCGTGGAGCATTACACCGACCCGAGCCCGGGGCTCGCCTCATTCTCGCAGCACGGGGATTCGGCGACAGTCGAACTCCCGAACGGCTACGAATACGCGTGGAGCAACGGGCAGGGCCAGTACCTGCTCACCAACAATCCCAACTTCAATCCCAACGTGGAATTCCAGACGTCCGCGTGGACCCAAATGGCGAAGGTGCGGTAGAACTACGACCCGAACATTACGCGGCACACGGCGAGGGCCACCAGGAATCCGACCATGTCGCCGGAGAGTGCCGCCAGAAGCGTGTGCCTTATGTTCCGGACGCCGACACTCCCGAAGTACAGGCTCACCACGTAGAAGGTGGTGTCGAAGCTCGACTGGCTCACGCATGCGAGCGTCGCGGCGAAAGAGTCCGGTCCGAGTCTCCTCATCAGGTCCACCGTGTAGACCAGGGAGGCCGCCCCGGATAGGGGTTTCAACACGAGCAGCGGAAGCACCTCGCCGGGGACG
>JANLGA010000055.1:0-3780 GCA_024653225.1 Bacillota bacterium
AGCGCCCTGCGCCGTACGCCGCGCACAGCCTTCAGGCGACAGGGGTGACGTGGCTGGAGGGTCAGTCGGTCGTCGGGGGGCTCGACCCCGGTATGAGCCGACTGACGGATGAGTCTCCGGGCCTTGCTGCGGGGTGCGCGGAAGGCCGAGACCTCAGGGCGTTGGGACAGGTCCTGGATTCATTCATAGTCGCCGAGAGTCCGACCGGTCTCTTGGTGATAGACCAGCACGCGGCCCACGAACGGGTCTGGTACGAGAAGATACTCGCGGGCGAAGCGACGGCGGTACAGCCCCTGCTGGAGCCCAGAGTCGTGGAGGTGGCCCCGCGCGAATACGAGGCCTGCATCAACGCCATTGATATCCTCAGGGAACTCGGGTTCGACGTCGAGCCGTTCGGCGGCAACACGCTGATCGTGCGAGGGGTGCCTTCGGGCGTGGAGCAGGACTTCACCCCCGATCTCCTGCTCAGCGTCGTTGGGGCCGCCGCCTCCCACGGCTCATCGAGTCCGTTCGAACGGGCGGCGGCGGCCCTGGCGGCGTGTCGCTCCGCGGTCCGCGCCGGTTCCAGGCTCTCCGCCGCTGAAATGAACGCGCTGCTGAGAGACTTGGCGCGCACCCGGTCGCCGCTCACCTGCCCGCACGGGAGGCCGACCATGTTTGAGATCGGAATGGAGGAGCTCGAGAAGAGGCTTGGAAGGAGATAGTCACGGGGCCGAGCTCCCGCGAGTGCTCGTGATTACCGGGCCCACGGCCACCGGCAAGACCGAGACTGCGATAGAGCTCGCGCTGAGAGTGGGCGCCGAGATAGTCTCGGCGGATTCGATGCAGGTCTACCGGGGAATGGACATCGGCACCGCAAAGCCCACTCTCGAGGAAAGGCGAGGGGTCCCGCACCATCTAATAGACCTGCTGGAACCGGACCAACCGTTCTCGGTGGCCGACTTCCAGCACCTTGCCCGCCGGCACATCCGCGATATCTGTTCCCGCGGCAGGCTGCCCATCATCGTGGGCGGCACGGCGCTCTATATTCGCGCTTTGGTGGACGAGTACTATTTCCCGCGCGCTCCGGCGGACCGGGCGTTGAGGCGTCGCCTGTCGGCAATCGCCGACGAGCGCGGCAGCACGGAGCTCCACAGGATGCTCTCCGACCTCGATCCGGCCACCGCCCTCCGCGTTCATCCGAACGACAGGAAGAGGCTCATACGCGCCATCGAGGTGCGCCTGGTCACGGGCACTCCGCGGTCCGCGTTTCCGCGGTCGTTGGAACCGGAAGCCCGGTACCTGCTCGTCGGGCTCGACATGCCGAGGGGCGAGCTCCACAGGCGGATTGACGCGCGCGTGGACTCCATGATACGGAAGGGGTTCGTCCGCGAGGTCGAGGGCTTGTGGGCGAAGGGGTACGCCCCGACGCTTCCCCCGATGAGGAGCCTGGGTTACCGCGAAATCGGTGATTACCTGCAGGGGCTGTCCACGCTGGGGGAAGCGATCCGACTGCTGAAGAGGAACACGAAGAGGTTCTCCAAGAGGCAAATGACGTGGTTCCGGGCCGATCGCAGAATAAACTGGGTCCAGGTGGGAAATGATCGCCCAAGGGAGTACGTCTTGGAAGACATTAGTAGATTGATTGAAGGAAAATGGTCCCCATCGTAGAACAGAGTCCACGAGAACCGGGAACGGGGTGCGAGTTGATGACCAGGCCTCAGATAAATCTCCAGGACAGTTTCCTCAACCAGGTCCGCAAAGATCAGGTACACGTTACGATCTACCTGGTCAACGGCTTTCAGATCAAGGGTCTCGTGAAGGGCTTCGACAACTTCACGGTGGTCATGGACAGCGACGGAAAGCAGCTCCTCGTATACAAGCACGCGATCTCCACCATCACTCCCGCACGGCCGGTCGTCGTCAATACGGCCGCAGCCGAGTCGAGGCGGGAATCGCCGGATCAGTAGGCCCCGATAAGACTCCATTTAACCACACAGCTAATCTCAGGGTCCGGGGCGCCGGACCCTCGGCCGTTCTCGTGGCCGCGTCGCGCCTCGTCGCATAATCTAGTGTGAGGCGCGGGGGGATGAGTGGTCTTGGGTATCACCGTGTGCTCGCCCGAGGAGGCCCTCGACATGTTCGAGGAGGGCAGGATCCCGGCTTCCGAGGTGTTCCGCGTGCTCGGGGATCGCGAGCTTCGGGGGACGACACAACCTCGGGTGCAGGCGCCCGTCCAACCGCCCGACCCGTTGGGCGAGCTCGACTCGATGATAGGGCTCGGCCAAGTAAAGGACCTGGTGAGGGAGCTCCGGGCGTTCGTCGAGATTCAGCGACGCAGGCTGAGGGCCGGTTTGGCGGCCGAGCCGATAGTGTTGCACATGATATTCCGAGGCAACCCGGGGACGGGCAAGACGACGGTGGCCCGGATCCTCGGAAGGGTTTTCCGGGAAATGGGGGTACTGGAGAAGGGGCACCTGGTCGAGGTCGAACGGGCCGACCTCGTGGGTGAGTACATAGGACACACGGCCCAGAAAACGAGGGACCAGGTCAAGCGCGCACTGGGGGGCATCCTGTTCATTGACGAGGCGTACTCCCTCGCCCGCGGCGGGGAAAAGGACTTCGGGAAGGAAGCCATAGACACCCTGGTCAAGGCGATGGAGGATCACAAGGAGAACCTCGTGCTCATACTCGCCGGCTACCCCGATGAGATGGACCGCTTCCTGTGGACGAATCCCGGGTTGAGATCGCGTTTCCCCCTGCACCTCGATTTCAGGGACTATTCCCTCGCGGAACTGCTCGACATCGGCCGCATGATGTTTGCCGCCCGGCAGTACAGGCTGACTCCGGACGCCGAGGAGGCCCTCGAAGAATGCCTGAGGCGGAGCATCGCGGTTGAGACGATCCCCGCCAACGCCCGCCTCGTGAGGAACATCGTGGAGAAGGCGATCAGGAAACAGGCGCTAAGGCTCGTCGCGAGGAGGGAGCTCGAGCGGGACGACCTCGTGACGATCACTGCCCGAGAGATCAGGGAGGCCGCCGGCGATTGAAGGACTGCGTCATAATAGGCAAACCGAACGTGGGCAAGACCCTGTTCCTCGTGAATTTCGCAGAATACGTGGGGGCCGCCGTCCTCCAGTTCGAGCGATCACCGTCCGGTAGTCTCTACGAAAGCACGTACTCGTTCGAGCGGGCGCGCGCCGGTCTAGTGGGACCGAATCCGCACACGACCACCGCGGTCGCGCCGGCACTCCTGCGCATACGGGTGGGCAAGGGCGTGCGCGAGTTCCACATGACGGACACCGCCGGGATATGCGAAGGGATTCACGGGGATCCCGTGGTCAGGAGCGGGATGGCCGACTCGCTCCGAAGGCTGAGGGGTTGCGACATAGTACTTCACATGGTGGACGCCTCCAAGGCGACGTCGCCCGGGGCGGTCGAGGCCGTGGGGGATGTGGATATCCGCATTGCCGCGTTCTCGGCCTCCAGGGCAGCGTACGCCATACTCGCGAATAAGATGGACCTCCCGGGGGCCGACGCCGGACTGCTCTTCATCAGGCGCCTGTTCCCCCGCGAGAGCGTGATCCCGACATCGGCCCTCAGCGGCAGGGGATTTCGAGAAGTGAGGGCGTTCATCGTCAAGCATCTCCGATGACCGCTTGCGGGGGGTCGAATGCACAGTGGTCACATTGGTTCTGGCAGGTCTACTGCTCTTGATCCTATCGCTCACCTACGCACTGGGCCGCAGAACAGGTTATGCGTGGGGTCGCCGCGCCGCCGAGCTCGAGGCGCCACTCATCA
>JANLGA010000055.1:3790-6286 GCA_024653225.1 Bacillota bacterium
GGAGGCTCTCCGCGCGGGGCGCTGCCCCACCTGCGGCGCGACCGCCGCCGGCCCTTCCCCTCGGGAATAGCCCAATTCTCGCCGCGGCCCTAGGTTCATATCATCTAACTGCCGACTGCATCGAGCTCCCGCGGCACTTGGGAGGAGGGGCCACCTTGCTCGGGATGACGCGGACGCCGGCCGGCGCCTTTCTCTGCCGAATCGCAAGGTTCTTCCTATGTTCCGCATTCGTCGGGCTTGCTGTCAAGATAATGGACGACTGGATAGATCGATCCAACGGCAGAGGAGGGGACGAGCCGCCGCACGGCGAACGGGCGTGCGACTTCGCTTCGCGGCTCGGAACGGCCGCGTTGCCCTACGCGCTGGTCTGCCTCGCGTGCGGGGTGGCATTCGATCCCCCGACGGCTCTGGCGCTGTTCTTCGGGTCATACGCCGTCGGCATGGCCCTCGGTACCGCGGACAGGTACCCTTCGGGGCTCAGCGGCGCGCAGGAATCACTGGCGGTTCTCGCGGCTTCCGTGATGGCCTGCGGCCTCAGACTGACGTTGACTGCGGGCTTGTGCATCCTGTGCGTCCAAGCGTTGGACGACGTGATTGATTATCACGTTTCCGGTCTTGCCACCGCTCCGCTCGTGCGGCGATTCGGCCTCTGGGAGACCGCCCTCGCCGCTGCGGGCTTCCTCCTTGTGGCGGCGGGACTGGACGCGCCGCGGACCCTCGGCGTGATGTTGGCGGCCGCGCTGGTCTGGAAAGTCGAACGCCTATTGGAAAGCCGGCAGTCGAGGATGTGGTATAATTGAGATAACTATCTTGCAGGGGGAATGCCTACGCAGGGGGCGACGCAGTTCGGCGGTCCGGGCCGCATGCCGGCCGTCCTCGTTTCCGTCGCCACCTCCGTCGTTCCGCGCGGCGAACGGGAGGAGAGGATCCAGGAGATGAGGAGGCTCGCCGACAGCGCGGGCCTCGTGATCGTCGGCGAGATGTTCCAGCTGCGCGAATCTCCCGATCCCAGGTGCTTTGTCGGAAGCGGGAAGCTTGGCGACTTGGAAGCGTTGCGCCGGGAGTCGGGCGCCCATATCGTTTTGTTCGATGCTGAGCTGTCTCCTGTCCAGATTCGCAACATCGAGAATTCAGTGGGCGGACGCGCAGTGGATCGAACGGGGCTCATACTCGATCTCTTCGCCCGCAGGGCCCGTACAGCGGAGGGGAAGCTCCAAGTGGAGCTGGCGCAACTCCTCTACGCGTTACCCAGATTGACGGGTAGGGGCGCCTCCATGTCCAGGCTTGGGGGCGGGGTGGGCACCCGGGGCCCCGGCGAGACGAAGCTCGAGGTGGACAGGAGAAGCATCCGGCGGAGGATCGGCCTCCTGCGTCGCGAGATCGAATCACTCAGGGCAAGGCGGGAGACCCAGAGAGCGAGAAGGCGATCGGTGCCCCACCCAGTGATCGCGCTGGTCGGGTACACCAACTCCGGCAAGTCCACGCTGTTCAACGCGCTGACATCAGCCGAGGTTCACGCCGAGGACAGGCTGTTCGCCACGTTGGATCCCACCGTGCGTGCCCTCCGGTTGCCATCGGGACAAGCGGCGTTGCTCGTGGACACGGTGGGCTTCATCCGCGACCTCCCGCACGAACTGGTCGCCGCGTTCCGAGCCACCCTCGAGGAGGTCTCCGAGGCCGACGTACTGGTGCACGTGGTGGATGCGGCCAATCCGTCCCACCCCGCGCAAATGGAGGCGGCGACCTCTGTACTTCGTTCGCTGGGCGCCGCCGGCAAGCCGACGGTCACCGCCTTCAACAAGTGCGACCTACACAGGCCCGCGGAGTCCGCACTCGCGCAGTACCGGCCGGCTGAAGCAATCTCGGCGCTGACGGGAGAGGGACTGACCGGGCTGCTTCGCAGGGTGGATGAGTGCCTCGCCCGTGACCGGACCGAGGTGACACTGTCGCTGCCTTACTCCCGACAGTCACTTCTCCCGTTGATCCACGATAACGGAAGGGTGATAGGGGTCCAGTACGAAGGCGAAGAGATCGTGGTCCGCGCGGAGCTCCCGCGCGTATGGGCGAAGAGACTGGAGAGCGCGCTTCAAGGCGCCGGAGTCGGGGGTATGCATGGAAAGACTTCTGAGGGGCCTCGGCCTACCGCGTGACGTGACGGAAGCGGCCGTCGAGGCCCTTTACTTAGTGAGGCCATTGTGGGAGGACGCGGACGCCGTGGCCGCGCGCAATACCGCCCGGGTACTCGCCGCCTTCAGGCGGGCGCGGGTCTCGGAAGCGGCCCTGGGCGCGTCCACGGGATACGGGTACGGCGATCCCGGCCGAGAGCTCTTGGACGCCGTGTACGCGGATGTGTTCGGCGCCGAGAAGGCGCTGGTGCGCGTGCAATTCGTGTCCGGAACCCACGCCGTCGCGTGCGCCCTCTTCGGAGCGCTGCGGTCCGGTGATGAACTCCTTTCCGTCACGGGCCCCCCCTACGACACCCTGAGGAACACCGTC
>JANLGA010000055.1:6296-7807 GCA_024653225.1 Bacillota bacterium
GGCCTTTCGGCGCGCGGGGTCTCGTTCAGGCAGGTGGACGTCACGCGGTCGGAAAGGCCGTGGGAAGAGGCGGCTTCGGCCGTCGGCGAGAGGACGCGCGTGGTTCTCGTGCAGAAGTCCAGGGGATATTCCGACAGGCCGGCGCTGTCCTCACGCACCATAGGGAGTATAGCGAGCGCGGTGAGGGAGAAGCGGCCTTCGTGCTCGGTCGTCGTTGATAACTGCTACGGTGAATTCGTGGAGGACTTCGAGCCGACGGCCGCCGGGGCCGACCTGGCGGCCGGGTCTCTCATAAAGAACCCCGGCGGCGGCCTGGCCCCCGCGGGGGGATACGGTGCCGGCAGGGAGGACCTGGTCGAGGCGGCCGCCGAGGTGCTGACCGCGCCCGGGCTGGGGGGAGAAGTCGGCCCGACCCTGGGCGCGAACAGGTCGTTCTTCCAGGGGCTGTTCCTTGCCCCTCACGTGGTGGGGGAAGCAGTGAAGGGGGCAATGTACTTCGCCCGGCTGTTTCAAAACCTGGGTTTCGAGGTGGATCCTCTGCCCGAGGAACCGAGGTTCGACATCGTCCAGGCGATTCACCTCGGGTCGTCGGCCCGCCTCGCGGCCTTCTGCCGCTCGCTCCAGAGCTGGTCCCCGGTGGACTCGCACCTGAAACCGGAACCGTGGAGGATGCCGGGCTATGACCATGAGGTGATAATGGCCGCCGGCACATTCATCCAGGGAGCGTCCCTGGAGCTCAGCGCGGATGCGCCGTTCCGTGAGCCGTTCAGCGTCTATGTTCAGGGAGGCCTGTCCAAGGAGCACTGCATTCTGGCCGCTGTACATGCGGCCGCCGCTGTGCTGAACTCGTCCTAATACCTCCTGAAAAGGCCCACGACCTTGCCGACGATTGTGACGTCCCTGGTGATGATCGGCGTCATGGCGGGGTTCTCGGGCTGCAGCCTGACCGAGTCCTTCTCGCGGTAGAATCGCTTGACGGTGGCGTCATCCCCGATGAGGGCCACGACGATGTCGCCGTTCTCAGCCGTATCCTGCGGCCTGACGAGGACGACATCCCCTTCGAGGATCCCGGCACCGACCATGCTGTCGCCGGTCACTGTGAGCAGGAAGCCGCCGTCCAACCTTATCAGGTCGACCGGCAACGGGAAAGAGTCCTCGATGTTCTCCACGGCCAGAATCGGCTCGCCCGCTCTCACGCGACCGACAAGCGGCACTTCCACGAGCCGTTTCAATGATGTCCTGAAGCCGGTCACCTCTATCGTCCTGGGCTTCGTGGGATCCCTCCTGATGAATCCCTTGCGTTCGATCTTGTCGAGGTGGCCGTGTACCGTCGAGGTCGAGCTGAGCCCGACCGCCTTCCCGATCTCCCGCACGGAAGGGGGATAGCCCTTATCAATCACGCAACGCTTGATGTATTCGAGTATTTGCGACTGCCGAGGCGTCAGGCTTTCCGCCAAAGCGTTCCACCCCCGCAACAATACTGGAACGATTATACCATGTCGGCCGGTACG
>JANLGA010000055.1:7817-10059 GCA_024653225.1 Bacillota bacterium
CGCAAACATCAGTTCGACGCCGACCGGCGATACGAAGCTATCAGGTCCCAGGCTGAGGGGTCTTCGAAGCCCAACCTCCACATGGCGATGCCCGTGAAGCCATGGGCCCGGGCGGTCCTCAGCTTGAACGCGAGGCTGTATGCGTTCTCCATGTACACATGCCTCTTCTCGCCGCCCCGCCAGTAGTAGTAGTGGGGGACCTGTGCGATGGAATCCCACATTATGGTCGCCCCCGTCTCGCGCGCGATGCGGAGGGCCTCGGGAGTGGTGATGTACCGGGCGGGACCCCCGGATGCGGGCCAATCGTACGAGTACTGCGGGACCCCGAGCAGGATCTTCCGGGGTTCCACCGCCCCCGCGGCATAGTCGGAAACCCTTTCCACCCACGGGAGGGACGCTATCGGCCCCGGGGTGCCGCCGGCCCAGTGTTCGTCGTATGCCATGATGATCAGACGGTCGGCGACGGAAGCCAGGGCGGCGTAGTCGTACGCACCGCTCCACGAATCCCACGGGTTGTCACGGGTCTTGGCCGGCACCGTGACGGTCAGCGAGCGGCCGGCGGCCTTGAGCCTCCCGGCGAGGTTGCGCACGAACAGCGAGAAGTACGGCCTCATTGACGGGGAGAGTCCCTCGAAGTCTATATTCGCACCGTCGTAACCGCATGACACGACGAGATCTACGATCGCCTGTGCCGCGGTGCCTCTTCCCCGAAGCGTGACCAGGAAGGGCTCGACCAACCCCGGCTTGAACGCCCCACCGCTGAAATTGTGGACCACCGCCTCGAGCCTGAACTCCTTCTCTTTCGCGACCGCGTGCAGCCGGGTATCGTCCCACCCCGAGACCCTTCCGGACGCCTCGATCCTGAACAGGAACGCCGCCGCCGTGTCTATGTGTTGGGAATGGAGCCGCAGGGAGTCGTATGCCAGGCGGTCGCCCGGGTAATCCACCGGGCAGTAAGCCGCCACTTCCATGCTCGGGCCCTGCGGTGCGCCCGCCGCCGGTGCCGCCGCCGCCCGGCTCGAGCCGCCGACGGGGGAGAGGGTGGGGGGCGAATGGACGGGGCCCCGCGGTGCCGCGCAGACCACCGCCAGTAGAAAGACCGCACGGAGTATTCGGGCCGCCCGCCGCATCCCGGCGCGTCCGTCCCCCGGGAACGGTGGTGCCGCACGATGATCGTTCTCGGCACGAGCGTACATAGCGTACATAGACCTCAACCCCCAATTTGTGGCGCGCGGCTTGCCATTGTTGACGGAAGTGCCCACGGGTGGCACATGTGCCGGCCCACTGAGGCAATGATTACATAATGTGGGACAAATATGACCGTGTGGACCGGAATTCCTGCACGCGCGGGCTGGGAATTGATCCCGCGGGCCCGACGTTCAGGGGCTATTGACAGCCCAGATGGTCCGGAGTTTGTCGCGGAGCGACTCTTTAAGGCTGGTCCGGTGAGGCCGGCAAGGGTGGCAGACGCAGTCCCGGGCTCACATCTGCTTCCGGCGTGCAGCCGGCCTGGTCCGTGACCAGCCCCGAACGAAAGGGGTTGGGTTTGTGGACGAGCGATACGAAAAGACCCTCGGGTTCCTTCCGGACGATACTCCACCTCTCGGCAAGTTGATCGCTTTCGCCCTCCAACACGTCATCGTAATGTTCCCGGCCACGGTCCTCGTGGCGATCCTGACCGGTTTCGACGTGGGCGTGACCATCGTGGCGAGCGGCTTGGCGACCCTCGGCTTCATCCTGGTGACGCGCGGGAGGATACCGCTGTATTACGGCTCGAGTTTCTCGTACATCGCCGCCGTATCCGCCGTGGTCCGCGCCGCCGGGGTCCGCGCGGCGCAGTGCGGGATAATCTCGTCCGGGCTGGTGTCAATAGGCGCGGGTTGGCTCGCCAAGAAATACGGCAGGAAGTACATAAACAAAGTGTTGCCGCCCGTCGTCACCGGCAGTGTCGCGATCGTCATAGGACTGGCCCTGGCATTCGCGGCCATGAATATGGCGGCGGTGAACTGGACGGTGGCCGTCGTGACGCTGGTCGCCACCGTAATGTTCTCGGTGTTCCTCCGCGGCACGCTCGGTCAGCTGCCGGTCCTGTTCGGTGTCGCCGTGGGATACCTGGTATCCTTGGCCCTTGGGATCGTTGATTTCACGCCGCTGAAGGAGGCGGCATTCTTCGCCGTTCCCAGGTTCACGCTGCCGCAATGGAGCCCGTTCGCCGTGCTCGCGATAATGCCGGTCGCGATAG
>JANLGA010000055.1:10069-12098 GCA_024653225.1 Bacillota bacterium
AACGGCCCACCTCTACCAGATAGACTTGTACGTGGAGGACCTGGCGTCCAAGCTCGGGCGCCCGAAAAAGTACGGGATATCGTCGCTCCTAGGCGACAACTTGATCGGCGACGGCGTGGGCGACATGATAGCGGGGGCGATCGGGGGTCCCGCCGGCACAAACTACGGCGAGAATAACAGTCTCATGGCCATAACGAGGAACTTCTCCGTCCCTGTGATAGCGGCGGCAGCCGTCATCGCCGTGGTCATGGGCTTCTTCGGATGGATAGCCGCGGTGGTCAACACGATCCCGGTCGCGGCGATAGGGGGGGTATCCATTTACCTCTTCGGTGTGATCGGCGGCCAGGGCGTCGCCCTCATGATATCGGAGAAGGTGGACCTATTCAGCCCAAGGAACCTCGCGGTTGCCGCGACGATCCTCGTCATAGGCATCGGCGGTTCCTTCTTCGCCGACCCCGCGGCGCTCAAGGCCGGCAGCTTGGTTTTCACGGGCACGATACCCATCTGGGGCATGCAGCTTCCGGCCATCGCGACGGCATCCGTGTTCGGCATACTGCTCAACCTCGTCTTCGAGGTGTTCGGCGGCGGGAGATGAGTCGGCTGTCGCCGGGCGCCGTTCTGGGCGCACGCGGGCGCGGGGATCCGGCGGAGGATTCGGGCCGGCTGGGGAAGAATGGAAAGAGGGGGGAGGGGGGATCCGAAGGCGCATGGGAGCGTCATCGCAGCAGGGAGTCGGCCTGGCGCTGGGCGGCGGCGTCTTGAGGGGACTCGCGCACATCGGTGTGTTGCGGGCCATTCGGGAGGCGGGGATCCGCATTGACTGCCTCGCCGGAACCAGCAGCGGGGCGGTCATAGGCGCGTGCTATGCGGCCGGGATATCGCCGGAATCCATGGAGGAGATAGCGTCTCGCGCGCAGTGGAGAAACCTGGCCGAGGTCTCCATCAGGCGAGACGGCCTCATAAGCACCAAGAGGCTGGCTGCCTACCTGGACTCGATCATAGGGGGAGCCACCTTCGACGACCTCGGGCCCAAGTTCGCGGTCGTCGCCTGCGACATCGCCACGGGCGACGAGGTGGTCATCTCGACCGGCCGCGTCTCCGAGGCGGTGAGGGCGAGTTGCGCGATACCCGGCATATTCGTCCCCGTCAGGCACGGCGGGCGCGTCCTCGTTGACGGCGGCCTCTGCAACAACGTGCCCGCCAGCGTCGTCCGCCGCCTCGGAGCGGACTTCGTGATAGCCGTGGACGTGAACGCGGCCGTCCTAGCCGAGGCGCCCCCGCCGCGAAACGTGTTCCAGGTCATTGTCCAGGCCATCCACGTCCTGCAACAGGGAAATGTCTCCCGGGAGGTCGCGCACGCCGACCTGCTCATCCGGCCGGCGCTGTCGGGACTCAGCCCCGTGGAGTTCGCGCACGCGCGGGACTTCATAGACAGGGGTTATAGGGCGGCCCGCGAAGCCCTCGCGGGACTTCGGCCGGGCGGCCCCGCGGGGCGGCCGCGTTGAGCTCCGCCCGACCGTGGTTCACATAAGCAATATTATACGACGTAACGCCGGCCCGCCACTCAGGGGGGGCCTTCTCCGCACTCGCGACCGCCGCCTGCATCGGGGACGCACATCACCAGATCCGCTGCGTTCATGTCGATCGCAAACCTTGAGTTCCCGAGCGCGATGACGGGCAGAGGCCTCTTCTGGATGAGCCTGATTCTGGAGCCCGGGACTATTCCCAGCGACGCGAGTTTCCTGACGGTCGCGTCGGCTTGGCCGTCGCCCCGGGCAGCGATGTGCACCACCCACAGGCGGGCGCCATCGGGCCAGTGGTACAGCGGTACGCACCGCCCGGGAACCGCAACGGGTCCGGCAAGGGGTCCGGCGGCGGCGTCTACAGGGTGACCGTGCCTGCGGCGCCCGTGGCGCCACATCCACCTGAACGCACTCACAACACCACCCCCAGGGTGCTTATGATGGCATTCAACGCGAGGCCGGTTGCCGCGGCACAAAGCATGACGAAGCCAGAGATCGCCAGCGTG
>JANLGA010000056.1:0-9625 GCA_024653225.1 Bacillota bacterium
AGCGCCGCCGCGCACGCGGCCGCCGATCCGCCCGCTCCCACCACCAACACGTTGCGCCCCGGCGCTTCGAAGTCGGCCCCCAGGCTCAACGCGCGAAGGAGGCCAGGACCGTCGGTGTTGTGCCCCTCGAGCCGGGGACGCCTCCCGGGGGCGCGGACGCAGACGACGGCGTTCACGGCGCCCGAGGCTGAAGCGAGACTGTCGAGCGACGAACACAAGGCGCGAACCTCGATCTTGTACGGCATGGTGACGTTGAAGCCGCGCATCGCCACGGAGGATGCGGATACGAAGGCGCGCAGGTCGCCGGGGGTGACTGGGATCGCCTCGTAGCGCCATGCGAGGCCCAGGTCCCGGAGGGCCGCACCGTGCATGCGGGGCGAGAAAGTGACCGAAAGGGGCCAACCTATCAGCCCCAGTTCCGGCAGTGTTTGCCCCTCAGTCCAGGCCATGGCCGGGGACCCTCCCTGCTGAGTCGGATTCGGACAGTCGCCCCAGTACCTCGAAAAAGCCGGGATACGATACACTGACGCAGTCCGCATCGTCAATCACCGTCTCACCTTCGGCGGCAAGCGCGGCGACCGCGAAAGCCATGGCGATCCGGTGGTCGCCGTGAGTGCGGATGAACCCCCCCCTCAGGCGGTCCACGCCTTCCACCCAGAATCCGTCGGGCGTCTCCCCGCACGGGACGCCCATTTCCGTGAGGTTTTCGATGACCGCCGAGATCCGGTCGCATTCCTTGTGCCTGAGTTCGTTGGCGCCCCGCACGATCGTCTTCCCTCGAGCCACCGCGGCGCACACGGCGACCAGCGGGATCTCATCTATGAGGGAAGGCACTTCCTCGGGGGTAATCTCGATACCGTGAAGGGTCCCTCCGACGGCCCTGACGTCGCCCGAGGGCTCCCAGCCGTCCTTCGCCGGCGACACTTCCACGGGACACCCCATTCTTCGTAGAGCGTGGAGGAAACCCGACCGGAGGCGGTTTAGGCCGACGCTTTCCACCAGGACCTCCGAACCGGGGGATATGGCCGCGGCTGCCAGCCAGAAGGCCGCCGACGAGATGTCGCCGGGTATCTCGAGATGCCTTGCTTGCAGCCTGGGGAACCCGTCAACGCCGATCGAGCCGCCTGTGGCCCGCACCTTGGCTCCGAACAGTCGCAGGATCCGTTCCGTGTGGTCTCGCGACGGCGTGGTTTCGAGCAACGTCGTCGTCCCGCGGGCATACAGCCCGGCGAACATCAGGCAAGACTTCAACTGGGCGCTCGCCACCGGCAGAGTATAGTCCCGAAGGGGGAGGAGTCCGCAACCCCGCTCCGGACTGGGACCCCTGATGAAAAGGGGCGCCTTCGACCCGTTCTCCCGACCGTCCACGGTGGCACCCATCCTTCGCAGCGGCTGGATAATGCGGCCCATGGGGCGGTTTCTGAGGGAGGCGTCGCCCGTCAGCACGCTGACGAACGACTGGCCGGCCAAGATGCCGGCGAGGAGCCTCATCGTGGTGCCGGAGTTTCCGCAATCGAGTATGTCCGCCGGCTCGCGGAGACCGCTGAGGCCGACCCCTCGGATGCTGACGCGCCCGGGCGGGCATTCGATGGCTACGCCGAGCGCCCTGAGGCAATCCAGCGTTGCCAGGCAATCCGCGCCTGGGGAGAAATTGGCGAGGATTGTCTCTCCCTCCGCTATCGCACCGATCATGGCCGCGCGGTGCGAGATGGACTTGTCTCCGGGCACTCCAACCCTCGCCCTGATGCGGGAGCACCCCGTGATCTCGATCAATCTCGGACACCTCCTCCGCCCAGCATCGCCAGGTATTCCCTGGCTCTCTCCGCTTTCGAGACGAGACCCCGGTCGTCGCATTCGCGAAGCGCGGCCTTGAGCTGCTCGAGATGGCCTTCGAATTCATTCACGGCGGCGAGGAGGTGTCTCGCGTTCAGCCTGCAGTAGTCCATGGCCACGACGGGGTCGGAATTCGCGACCCGGGTTCCGTCCTTGAATCCGCCCGCCACGAGGTGACGCACGAGGGGCAGATCCCCGTCCGCGCCCTCGACGCACGAAGCCAGCGCCACTGCGACGATGTAGGGAAGGTGGCTGACGAAAGCGACCGACCGGTCATGATCGAGCGCGTCAACCACCAACGGCTCCGCGCCGGCGGTCCTGACCATGGCCTTTACGGTTTCCACAGCCTCGACGGTCGCGTGCCTGACTGTCAATGCCCAGACCGCGCCCTTGAACAGGTCCGGCCTTGCGGCCGCCAGCCCCGATCTCTCCGACCCGGCCATTGGGTGTCCTCCGACGTAGCGTACGCCGGGCGGGAGACCCTCGGCGATTCCGGTCTGCAGCGGGAGCTTGACGCTGCCGACGTCCGTCAACACCGTTCCCCGTCTCATGTGCCTGGCCGCCAGCAGCGCGGTTTCGACAATGCGCCCGCTCGGCACGGCTATCAACACCGCGTCGCTGTTGCGGGCAAGCCCCTCGGGCGAGTCGAACACCGCGTCACAGACACCCATCTCAACCGCACGCTGCCGCACCGCGTCCCGCTCGTCGTATCCGACCACCTCCCAGCCGCGCGCGGGGCGTAGGGCCAGCCCCAGCGAGCCGCCGATCAGGCCCAACCCGATGATTCCCAGCCTGATTTCCCGGTTTGGAGAAGTCTCCCGGTTCATATCCCTGAACTCCGGTCTCTGCTCAGTCAAGGCCGTGGCGGCTCGTGGAGCGCTCGACCGACGGCTTCCGCCACGAGACCCACCTGCGTCGCCAACTCCCTCAGCTGGGCTAGGTCGAGAGACTGCGCCCCGTCGGACAAGGCCTTCTCGGGATTCGGGTGCGCCTCGACCATCACCCCGTCGGCTCCGGCCGCGACGGCGGCCATGGCCATGGGTATCACGAGATCACGCCTTCCCGTGCCGTGGCTCGGATCGACGATGACGGGAAGGTGACTCAACCGCTTGACCGTCGGGATCGCGCTGATGTCGAGCGTGTTGCGCGTGTGCGTTTCGAACGTCCTGATGCCCCTCTCGCACAGGACCACCTGGGTGTTGCCGTACGCGAGGACGTATTCCGCGGCCTGCAACCACTCGTCCACCGATGACATCATGCCCCTCTTGAGCATTACCGGCTTCCTACTCCGGCCGACCTCCTGGAGCAGATTGAAGTTCTGCATGTTGCGGGCGCCGATCTGGAGCATGTCGGCGTGGTCGGCGACCAGTTCGATCTGATCTGGCGCCATGACTTCGGTGACCACTGGCAGGCCGACTTCCGCCCTGACCCGGGCGAGGAACTCGAGGCCTTCGCGCCCGAGCCCCTGGAAGCTGTACGGGGAGGTCCTGGGCTTGAACGCCCCTCCCCTCAGTACGGAGATCCCGGCCTCCCTTGCGGCCGTGGCCGTCGCGCGCAGCATCTCCAAGCCCTCCACCGCACAGGGACCCGCCATGAGCACCACCTCAGGTCCGCCTATCTTCACGCCGCCGACCTCGACGACCGTTGGGTCCGTCTTGAGCCTCCTGCCGGCCAGCTTGTACGGCTCCAGTATCCTCAAGGCGCGCTCGACCCCCGGGAGCGATTCAATCGCCTCGGTCGAAATGCCCCGCACATCCCCGATCACCCCGAGCAGCGTGCGTTCCCGCCCGACGGAGGTATGTACGTCCATTCCGGCCCGCTTCAGATGTTGCCTTACGACTTCCACCTGCTCGGGTTGTGCACCGTTCTTCATCACGATGATCATCTGTGGGACCCTCCTCGAATCCCGCGACTACGGCAGAGACGACGCCCGGCCGGGAGCTCCGGCCGGCTCGGCGAGGTCCGGGCGAAGCTTGCCGGCGTCTCCCAGGTACACATGACGGAGGCGGCCCTGCTCTACGTCCGTGTTCCACAGGAGCAGCATCCGGACCACCATCGCCATGCCGCCTTTGACATCGGGGGAGACAAAGTCCAACAAGGGCACGTGTCGCAGCCCCATTTCCCTGGCCGCCCTGGCCGGGTAGGCGGCGTCCAGGTCCGGAGTGACGGCGAACAGGATGGCGGCTATCTGCTCGGGCTGTATGGCGTTAAGTTCCAGTGCCTCGGAAATCATGCGACGCGTACAGTCGAGAATGGTGGGCTCGTCGTTTGACGGCACACTCACTGCCCCGCGAACCCCTCTCATCGGCATCAGCCCTCCAGCGAGAAAGATCCGAATACCCTCAACATGGTGGTTTTTGCTCGCAACTCGTCCATCGCGGACTTCACTTTCCAGTCATCAACGTGACCTTCGAACTCCAGGAAGAACACGTATTGCCAGGGGTCTCTCCTGACCGGTCTCGACTCGATCTTCGTGAGGTTGATGCCCCTGCACGAGAGCGAGGCGAGCGCCATGAACAGCGAGCCGGGAACGTGGGGAAGACCGATCGCGAATACGGTCCTGTTCCTGCTTCCGGCGGGGCGGTGAGTCCGTTCGACCCTGTAGAACCTGGTGAAGTTCTCTCGGTTCGATTGGATCCGCTCTGCAAGTATCCGGAGACCGTGAAGATCCGCCGCGCGTCGGGAAGCCACGGCCGCCGCATCTGTCGCCCCGGTTTCTCTTATGAGCCTCGCCGAAGCGGCGGTGTCCCAATAGGGGACGGACTGCGCGCGGAGTTGCGCCAGGTATTCGTCGCACTGCGCCAGCGCCTGCGGGTGCGATATGACCCGCTTGACGTCCGACAGTTCCACGCCGGGCAAGGCCATGAGGCAGTGCTCCACGGCGATCGTGACCTCCCCCGTCACCGTCAGGGTGTGGGTGAGCAACAAGTCGTACGTCTCACCCACGCTCCCCGCCAGCGAATTCTCGACAGGGACCACTCCCGAGTCGAGAACACCGGACTCGACCCCGGCGAACACTTCGGCCAGGGTGTTGCACGGTGTCAGGCGAGCCGCCGGTTCCATTCGCTGCGCCGCCGACTCGCAGAACGCCCCCGGTTCACCCTGGTATCCTACCGACCTGCAAACCCCATCTTAGATCCCCCCATCTCCCTTAACAGGAAGACCCGTCCCATCAAGGGACGGGTCTCGAACCCGCGGTACCACCCTTCTTGGCGCGCACCCTCTCGTCCGGGAGCCGGGGTCTTTCGAGACGGTCCCGGCGCCCTGTTCCTTTAACGGCGGAACCCGGCGGCGCCTACTCCGAACGGGTCGTCTGACTCGTTTTCCTTCGGGCCGCAGCTCGCAGGTGTACGCATGTCACTCCGCGGAAGCCCTCGCACCGACCGGGCGTTCTCTGATCCGCCGGTGTGACTGCCCTCCTGGTCACCGCTTTTCGCGGGTAATGTTAAATCTGATTTTACTTTGGACCCACGAGGATGTCAAGAACTATTACACGCGTTTCGGCCGGCTCGACAACCTGTTGACAATTCTGGGGATAAACGGAAAAAATGTGGATAAGTGGAGAGGGATCCGGCGCCCGTCCGAAGGAAGCGATCTGTGGACTGTCGAAATGCTCGCCGGGGGATGATCCCTCCGGTGAGATCTGTACGGGACCAGGACAGGGCGCCCTTGGTGGAGGCCCTGGTACGGCACATGAGATCGGGGTACGCGAGATTCCACGTACCCGGTCACAAGGGGTCGGCGGATGCCGCGCGGGAATTGTCCGAGCTTGCGGGCGGGCGGGTTCTCCTCGCCGACCTTACGGAAGTCGCAGATCTGGACGACCTCCAGTGGCCTTGCGGCGCCATCGCCGAAGCGGAGGTGCTGGCGGCGGAGGCGTTCGGGGCCGAGGAGACGCTCTTTCTGGTGAATGGCGTAACCGCGGGAATCCACGCATCGCTGCTGGGGTGTGCCGCCGGCGGCAAGGTGGCGGTGCCCAGGAATGTCCACCGGTCCGTCCTGGGCGGGCTGGTCCTGGCCGGCGCGGATCCTGTCTATATGACGCCCGAAATAGACTCTGCGACGGGTATCGCGGGTTCGGTATCGCCGGGTGAGCTCGGCAAGACACTGGACGGGGAGCCGGGCATTTCGACAGTGTTGCTCGTGCACCCCACGTACCATGGTATCGCGGGCGACTTGCGTCGGCTGGTGGAAGTGAGCCACGCGCACGGGGCGGCGGTGATCGTTGACGAGGCGCACGGTTCCCACTTCGGGTTTCACGACGGGTTCCCGCCGTCCGCCATGAGTTGCGGGGCCGACATAAGCATTGCCGGTTGCCACAAGACCTTCGGCGCGCTCACCCAGGCGGCGATCCTGAACCTCCAGGGCTCGTTCGTGGATCGGGAGAAGGTGCGTGCGTGTGCGAGAGCAGTACAGACCACGAGCCCGTCGTACCTCCTCATGGCGTCCCTGGACTCGGCGAGGCGGCTCATGGCGACCCGAGGGCGATCCCTCCTCGAGAACGCGCTGCGCCTCGGGGCATGGCTGAGGCAGCGAGTCAACGAAACGGGGGTGTTCAGATCCCCGGGGCCGGAATGGACCGGCAAGCCGGGCTTCTTCGAGCTCGACCCCACGAAGGTCACGGTGCTCTGCCGCCCGCCGATGGATGGCAGGGCGATCGAGCGGCAGTTGAGGAGCGACTTCGGGCTGGTCGTCGAACTGGCTCACCGAGGACACATGCTCGCGGTCGTGACGTACGCGGACGAAGGGGACACTGTGGGTAAGCTCGCCGGGGCCTTGCGGGCCATTGCGGCCGCTGCCACCCCGGTCCGGTCCCGAGCGAGCGGAGATGTGGAGGGGCGAGGCGGCGTGTATGGCGCCTTCGGGCGGATCCCGCGGAAGGAGATGTCCCTGAGGGAGGCGTTCCTGTCGGTCTCGCGGTGGGTGGGGCTTTCGGAAGCGCGGGGGTGTGTGTCGGCCGACGTGGTCGCCGCGTACCCCCCCGGCATACCGGTGCTTTGCCCGGGAGAGCTGATTGACGACGAGGCCGTGGAGCTCATCAGGGAATGTAGGAGTGCCGGAAACCACTTTCACGGGTTACGAGAGGACCGGGAGGATGTTCTCGTCAGGGTCGTCTTGCGGGACGGTCGCGACCCGAAGTGAGAAGGGTGGAGTGAACCGGATGATTCCGGCGTTTGTGACTTTCGAGGGAGTGGACGGTTCCGGGAAGAGCACGCAGATCACGATGGCGGCGCACCGATTGAGGGAACTGGGCGTCCCGTTCATCTCGACGCGGGAGCCCGGGGGCACGGCGATAGGTGAATCCATCAGGAGGATCCTGCTCGACCCGTGCTGCCCGGCGATGGCACTGCCCGCGGAGGTGCTGCTTTATTGCGCTTCCAGGGCACAGCACGTCGACGAAGTGATAAGACCGGCCCTCGCATCGGGAAAGGTCGTACTATGCGAACGGTACGTGGATTCCACGCTCGCGTACCAGTGCTACGGAGGCGGATGCGACGTCGAGGTCGTGCGTGCGATCAATGAATTCGCCACCGGGGGCCTGCGACCAGACCTGACTATTCTCCTCGACGTGGAGCCCCGGTGTGCGATGGAGAGGCATTCGTCCCGCGCGCAGGATAGGATCGAACGCCGGACGGACGAATACTACAGGAGAGTTAGAGAGGGCTACCTCGATATCGCCAGACTCGACCCAGCCAGGGTGAAACTGGTGAATGCTTCCAGGGGCGCGGACACTGTCGGAGAGGAAGTCATGCGGTTGATCCTTCGCGCGGTCGGCCAATAGCGTGACCCGCCCGGGGGGATGGGACGTGAAGCTCATAATATCGGTCGTCCAGGACAAGGACGTGGGCAGGCTTCTCGATTCACTCGTCCGCAGGGGCTACCAGACGACAAAGCTGGCCAGCACCGGGGGGTTTCTTCGCCAGGGGAACACGACGCTCCTCATAGGAGTGCCGGATGACAGGGTGGATGACGCCGTCGGCATCATCGAACAAACCTGTCGTTCGAGGACCGAGATATTGAGCCCGGTGGCGGCGCCGTCCGGACCCGCGGAGGCATACATACCCTACCCCGTCGAGGTCCGCGTGGGCGGAGCCACGCTCTTCGTACTCGACGTAGAGCAGTTTCGAAAGGTGTAGACGATGTCTCTCCGAGCGCTCCACGGACAGGCGACGGCGGCGTCAGTGCTACGGGGAATCCTCAGGTCGGGCAGGGTCGCACACGCGTACCTGTTCACAGGGGCCGACGGTGCGGGGAAGAGCGCGTTCGCCAGGGAGTTCTCGAAGGCGCTCAACTGCGCCGAGAGTCATGTCTTGTCCGACGCGTGCGACTCGTGCGGCAGCTGCCTGAGGGCGTCGCGAGGCAACCACCCCGACATTCTCGAAATAGGGCCGGACCCGCACCTGAGGATGGAGCAGGTGAAGGCGGCGATAAAGCACGTCGGGTACAAGCCTCTCGAGGGACGGTTCAAGGTCGTGCTGCTCTTACACGCGGAAGCCATGACCGATCAGGCTGCGAACTGCCTGCTGAAATCGCTCGAGGAACCCCCCGACTTTTCGGTCTTCGTGCTCACCGCCCCGAGCGCCGGGTCCGTCCCGCCGACGGTGGCGTCGAGGTGCCAACCGATTCCCTTCAACGCCTGCACCCTCGAGGACGTGCTTGCCTACACCAGGGAGCGGCACGCCGGGCACCCCATGTGCGAGGCCGCGGCGTTCTGGAGTGGGGGTATTCCGGGCAGGGCGGACCTGTTTTTCGAGCGAGATTACCTGGGAGCCAGGAACAAGGCGCTGGTGGTCGTCGAGAGGATCTCCGAACTGGACATAATGGGATTCGCGGAGGGCCTGGGAAAGGAAGAAACCTCTCCGTTCTTGGACTGCCTCGTGTCACTTCTCAGGGACTTGGTCGTAATCGCCGCGAGGGGGCGCGAGGGCTTATTCGGGAACCCCGACATTCGCGACAGGTTGGAGGCCGCCTCCGCCTCATGGTCGCTCCGCGCGGCTCTCGTCGCGCTCGAAGAGACCCTCAGGACGCGCACGGTCATATCCCTGAACGCGAACAGGCGTCTTGCCGTCGAGGTGTTGCTGCTGAAGTTGCGGGCTCTCGCGGGCGACGGCTATAATTGATCGAAGGCTTGTTCGGTCGGCACAGGCTCACAGGGGTGATCGAGTGACAAAGGTCGTCGGCGTCAGATTCAAGAAGGCCGGTAAGATATACTACTTCGACCCCGGCGAACTCGAGCTCCAGCCCGGCACGCCGGTGATAGTCGAGACCGCCAGGGGAATGGAATACGGCGAGACCGTGGTCGGGCCGAAAGAGGTCCCGGAATCCCGGATCGTGGCGCCTCTGAAGAAGGTGATCAGGCAGGCGACTCAACGCGATATCGAACAGGTGAAGGAAAACGAGAAGAAAGAGGCGAGTGCGTTCGAAATCTGTAAACAGAAAATAGCCGACCACGGCCTCGCGATGGACCTGGTTGATGTCGAATACACATTCGACTGCTCGAAGATCATATTCTATTTCACAGCGGACGGCCGCGTGGATTTCCGGGAATTGGTCAAGGACCTCGCATCTCATTTCAGGACGCGGATCGAGCTTCGACAGATAGGAGTGCGCGACGAGACGAAGATGATCGGGGGTCTCGGGCCGTGCGGGCGACCCGTATGCTGCCGCACCTTCTTGGGAGAGTTTCAACCCGTTTCGATCAGGATGGCGAAGGAACAGAACCTCTCTCTCAACCCGGCGAAGATATCCGGGCTATGCGGAAGGCTGATGTGCTGTCTACGATTCGAGTGCT
>JANLGA010000056.1:9635-10323 GCA_024653225.1 Bacillota bacterium
AGTGCGAGCACTACGAGGACTCCAAGGCATCGCTGCCCGAAGTCGGGGCCCATGTCGCGACCATAGAGGGTGAGGGAAAGGTGGTCGGGGTGAACGTCATCAAGAGCACGGTGACCGTGGAGCTGGACAACAAGACCACCGTGGAATTGCCGGCGGAGGAAGTGGAGGTAAAGAAGAAGGAAGAGACCGGTCGTGAATCCACGAGCGAACCCGGAGGCGCTTCTAAACAAGGGTGAGCGCCTCGATGACCTGGGGAGGAGCGGCCTGAGGATCATCCAGAGCCGCTCCACGTATTCGTTCGGCCTCGATTCGGTGTTGCTTGCGCACTTCGCACGCGCGAAACGGGGCGACTTGGTGGTTGACCTGGGCGCCGGCAACGGGGTCGTCGCGATCCTGCTGTCGACGCTCACACCTGCGGCGAAGATACTGGGCATTGAGATTCAGCCGGAGCTCGTGGATATGGCCCGGAGGAGCGTCGAGATTAACGAGCTCGGGGGGAGGGTGGAGGTCGTCGAGGGAAACATCCTCGACGCCCCGCGATTGTTGGGGGTCGCCCGTGCAGATGTGGTGGTCACCAACCCACCGTATTGGAGGGAGGGTTCGGGGGCGAAGAATCCGAACCGCCTACTGGCGGTCGCACGCCACGAGATAGAATGCAGCCTGGGCGACGTAGTCGCGGTGTCGGCGA
>JANLGA010000056.1:10333-11830 GCA_024653225.1 Bacillota bacterium
GGAGCGGCTGGCGGACGTGTTGTGCGAGATGCGGTCCGCGGGGATCGAGCCCAAGCGGGTCCTCTCGGTCCACCCCAAGCCGGCCCGTGCCCCCGCGTTATTCCTCGTCGAGGGGGCGAAGGGCGGCAGACCCGGGCTGGTTTTCTGCGAGCCCCTGTACGTGCACGACTCAGATGGGCGGTTTTCGGAGGCCATGAGGAGGATGTACGGTGAGCACTGAGCGCGGGGACGGGGTGTTGTTCCTCGTGGGTACGCCCATAGGCAACCTCGAGGACATGACCATTCGCGGGGTCAGGGTCCTGAGAGAAGAAGCGGAGATAATCGCCGCCGAGGATACTCGCCGCACGCGGGCGCTCTGCTCGCACTTCGGGATTCACAAGAGGGTCGTGTCCTACCACGAGCACAACGAGGAGTCGGCTGCGAGGAGAATTGTGAAGATGTTGAAGGAGGGCCGGAAGGTGGCCCTGGTCTCGGACGCGGGGATGCCGGGCCTTTCGGACCCCGGTTGCCGCCTGGTGACCCGCTGCCTGGAGGAAGGGATACGGGTGGTCCCGGTACCCGGGCCGAGCGCGGCAGTCACCGCCCTGGTCGTCTCCGGCCTGTGCAAGAACAGGTTCATCTTCGAGGGTTTTCTTCCGAGGGAGCGGGGGAAACGACTGGAAACGCTCAAGTCTTTCGCCGCGGACCCCAGGCCGGTGGTGGTGTACGAATCGCCGAGGAGGGTCGGGAGGACGCTCCAGGATATTGCGGAAACGCTCGGCCCGCGCACGGTGGTCGTCGCGCGCGAGATGACCAAGGTGTACGAGGAGATAATTCGCGCTCCTGCGGCGGAAGCGGCCCGGATTGTGGGCGCTTCCCCGCGGGGTGAGTTCACCGTCGTGATCGCCGGGGCCGACGCGGAGCGGCAGCCGCCGGGCAAACGGGCCGCGGAGGGGTCGGAGCGGGGCCCGGTGGGAGTCGGATCGAACGACATCGCCGGGGACGTGGAGAACCTCGTGTCGTCCGGTGTGCCGAGGATGGACGCGATAAAGAGGGTTGCCAGGACTCGCGGATTGACCAAGCGGCAGGCCTATTCGTTGCTGGCGGGGAGGAGCGAAGGACCACCGGCGGAGGGGGACGGTTCGGAGTAGCTCGGGCGGGCTTCCCATGGCACAGTGCGCATGTATCCGCCGGCCGAAACACGACAGGGGAGGCGCCGAGCCTCCCCCGATTGGTATTCGGAGACTACCCGACCTTGGCCGACATCTGGGCAAGGCAATTCCTGCAGACGTTCTTTCCCTTGAAGTGTTCGACATTCTGCGCGTTGCCACAGAACACGCAGGCGGGCTCGTACTTGCGCAGAATTATCTTATCGCCGTCCGTGTAGATCTCCAGTGAATCCCTCTCCTCGATGTCCATTGTGCGGCGGAGCTCTATTGGGATTACGACTCGGCCGAGCTCGTCTACTTTGCGCACGATTCCCGTGGATTTCATCATGGCAGCTTCACCTCGCTTCTA
>JANLGA010000057.1:0-8049 GCA_024653225.1 Bacillota bacterium
TATCTTCGACGTCAGGATAGTTCCCTGACCGCCCACTCCGACAAGCAAGATGCTCTTCACCATTTCATTCGCCCACCTTCGCGATAGCATCGAACTTGCACAGCTGGAGGCACAGCGCGCACCCATTGCAGGTTGAAGCGTCTATCACGACCTCGCCCGACTTGAAGGCTATCGCGGGGCAGCCGGGCCGCATGCAGGCCTTGCACTTCCTGCACTTCGACGCGTCCACGACGCAGCGGATGCCCTCCCTCTTCTTTCGGGCTTCCCTACTCAGGGCGCACTCCCGGCGCGTTATTATGACGAACGGCTCCGCCGCCTCGTACGCCTCTTTCACGGCTTTCTCCGTCTCTGCCAGGTCGTACGGGTCCACGACGCGCACGTTTTCCTCTTTGATGCCGACGGCCCTGACGACGGCGGCGATATCTATCGCGGCCGTCTTCTCGCCCATGAGCGTGACGCCGGTACCGGGATTGTCCTGGTGGCCCGTCATCGCGGTGACGCGGTTGTCAAGAATGGCGACCGCGATGTTACTCCTGTTGTACACGGCATCAATGAGGCCGGTGATGCCCGCGTGGAAAAACGTCGAGTCGCCGATCAACCCGAACACTTTCAGCTTGCGCCCCGCGCGCTCCGCTGCTCTTGCCATCCCGATTGAACCCGATATGCTCGCCCCCATGCAGAGAACGGCGTCGGTCACCCCGAGCGGCGGAGACATGCCGAGGGTGTAGCAGCCGATGTCTCCGAAAGCGACCACGTCCTTGTACTTGCTGAGCGCGTAGTAGAACCCGCGGTGGGGACAGCCGGCGCACAGCACCGGCGGCCTGGCCGGAGCCGCCACCTCGACGCCGTACGCGCGGTCCGGCTCCCGGGACAGCAGTGACTTCCTGATGACCTCCGGGCTCAGCTCGTTGCAAAGGGGGATGACCTGCTTTCCGACGCACTCGATGCCCAGTGACCTGACGTGCGTCTCCAGGTACGGGTCGTTCTCCTCGACGACGTAGACCCGTTCGACCGAGCTCGCGAATTCCCTTATGAGCCTGTCGGGTAGGGGATAGGTTAAACCGAGCTTCAGGTACGAGGCTTCCTCTCCGAAGACCTCGCGCGCATGCTGGTACGATATCCCGCTCGTGATCACCCCGAGTCTCTTGTCCGCCCATTCGATTCGGTTCAAGGGGGTGGTCTCCGAATACTCGCGGAGCCTCGAGAGCCTCTGCTCGAGCACCACGTGCCTCTCGCGAGCGTGCGCCGGGACCATGACGTATTTCCTGGCATCCTTCCGGTACTCCCTGACGCCGGTCTCCTGCCTTTCGCCCAGCTCGACCAGCCCCTTGCTATGGCATATCCTGGTCGTCACGCGGATCAGCACCGGCGTATCGAAGCGTTCGCTCAACGAGAATGCTTCCTTCACGAACTCCTTGCACTCCCGGCTGTCGGAGGGCTCCATCATCGCCACCTTGGCGAAGGGTGCGTAGTGTCGGTTGTCCTGCTCATTCTGCGAGCTGTGGCAACCGGGGTCATCGGCCGTGACTACGACGAACCCGCCGTTTACTCCCGCGTACGCCATGGTGAACAGTGGATCGGCCGCCACGTTGAGGCCGACGTGCTTCATCGCGGCCAGGGAGCGCGCCCCCATGATGGCGGCTCCGGCTGCCACCTCGAGCGCCACCTTCTCGTTCGTGGACCACTCCGAGTACACTTCCGGGTACGCGGCCATGTTCTCGAGTATCTCCGTGCTGGGCGTGCCCGGGTAGGCGGCGGCTACCAGGCAGCCCGCCTCCCACGCACCCCTGGCTAAGGCCTCGTTCCCGGTCATGAGCGCTTTCATCAACCGATCCTCCCCCCGATTGTCGTGAAGCCAAAGGTGACCTCGTGGTGATTCAATGTCGGGCCCGCGGATTCCTCCGGGGGCGACGTCGTCGTCCGACGGGCCGGGCTCCCGCCGCGGCGGAATGACGCGGCGGTCGAACGAGGATTCTCGAGCGGCGCGAAGAAGTGTGGTCCCCAGGTCCCGTGTGCGATAGTCCGGCGCGGACGTTGCGCCCGCCAGTCGAGGGGAGTGGGCCCCTTGGAGACACTCGTGGAGGTCTCCGGTCTATCCAAGCGATACCCGGGTTCCTCGGAATGGGCCTTGAGGGATGTGTCCGTCGCCTTTCGGCGCGGCGAAGTCTACGGCTTGGTCGGACAGAACGGGGCCGGGAAGACGACGTTGCTCAGGCTCATCCTCGGCCTGTTACGGCCCACGTCCGGTAAGATAGGATTCCAGCAGGGCGTCCGCATCGGCTATGTCCCCGAGAGACCGGCGTTCTACACGTCGTTCACGGTGCGCGAGTACCTGAATCTCACCGGGCGGAGTATGGGGATCGGCGGCAGGAATCTGGCCGGGCAGGTGGACGAGGTGTTGGCCACAGTTGACCTCGTGGGCAAGGCGAACGCGAGGATCGGCACACTGTCGAGGGGAATGCTGCAACGCCTGGGCATAGCCCAGGCCGTTCTGGGCGATTCCGACTTCATAATCATGGACGAACCCGCGGCGGGCCTCGACCCGCTGGGGCAACGGGGTATCAGGGAACTCATCGTGAACATCAACCGCCGCCGGAAGACCATCCTCTTCAGCTCGCACTACCTGGCAGAGATAGAGAGGGTCTGCCACCGCGTTGGGATCATCCACAGGGGTCGCCTGGTCCTCGACAGGAACCTGGACGACCTGGTGCGCGAGTACCGCGGGAAGTTTGAGATAGAAACCGATGCCGAGCCGCGTACCCTGGAAAGGGAACTCCTCGGCTTCGGCTTCCAGTTCGAGTCGGACGGGCGGCGGGTGCGCTTCCAGAACATGGATGATGACCGCTACTTCGCACTGATGCGGCTGCTGCACGACCGGGGCATACGCCTGCTCGGGCTGAGGCACTCCGCGCTCCTGCTGGAGGACACATTCCTTTCAGTGACGGGGTCGAGGGGGGATGAGGAGTGAGGATCGCGGCCCTGGTGTCGGCGCTGTGGCGCGAGCACTTCCGAAGCACGGTCGTGGTGCTGGAAACGCTGGCGGTTGCCCTATTCGTGGGCATTGTGCTCGACCCGCGGGTCTCTCACGAGTGGGATTACGTGGCCCTCGCCCTGAACCCCGCGATCGTCGTGCTGGCCGCGGTCTCGACCGGCTTCATAATAGGACGAAACGCGGATGAGAAGATGGATATACTCGTGCTCAAGGCCGGCAAGGTGCGCTACTACCTGGCGGTAGTCATCGTCGCCATTCTCGTGACCACGTTCTGGATGACCGTGATAGGCGCGTACATCCACCTCGCTATCCGCCTCCCGAATCCGGTCACACCGGGTGCGCCGGGCCGACTCGTCCTGAGCCTCGGCGGCAGCATGCTCGTCGTGGTGTCGCTGTTCGTCCTCTTCTCCACCCTCACCGGCAGGCCCATCGAACCGATCGTGGCCGTCATCTTGTTGGTACTGAGCCTCGGGAGTTTCGAGACGGAACCCTGGCGCCGGCTGACCGTGTTGCTTCCGCCGCTGGTCGAGAACGCCAGGGCGGCCATAGGGCTCGGGCAGCCGCAGTGGTTGAGATGCCTCGCGTACTCGGCGGTCGTCCTCTCCTTGGGTCTGGCGCGGTTCCTGCGGCGCGAGTTCATCTGGTCCTGAGTCCTCGACCCGACCCCGGACCCCGCCCCGCCGACTGGCCCGAGAAGGATTCGGTCCGAGAAGGATAAGGGAAGGCAATCGTCGAACTCGATCGCCGTCTAGACATCTGATGTCTGACAAGTGGCCCGCAGGGTGGATGCCAGGGTTCTTGGAGGGAGTGGGTACGCCTCGTTTGCACACTCTGAAGAGGGGAAGACGGGGTTGACTCGGCGCGATCGCCTCTACGTGAGCGTGGTCCGAGACCTGGAGGCGCGGATAAGGGGCGGCTCGTTGGGGCCGGGCGAGAAGCTCCCCAGCGAGCCGGAGCTCGCCAGGAAGTTCGGCGTCAGCAGGATGACCGTCAGGGAGGCACTGGGCTACCTGGAGAACCAGGGGCTTATCGCGAAAAGGCACGGCATCGGGTCCTTTGTCATGGGCGCGGACCACGAAGTGGCGGCCGGGCTCGAGAAGATGGAGAGCTTCACCGAGACCATCAGGAGGTCCGGCCACGAGGCCGCGGACCGGGTGATCTCGATAGACCCCGTGAGACTGCCGAAGAGTATGGGCGTCGGCGGAAGCGATTCGCAGGCGGAAGCCGGTTATCGGATCACGAGCCTTCGTACGTCCGACGGCATCCCGGTCATCCTGACGATCGACACGATAAGGGGGGATCTCCTGAGGGGCCGGGAGAGTGTGCTGGAGGCGCGGGCGCGGTACGAGTCCCTCATCGAGTTCCTCGACAGGGAGATGGGGATCCGGCCGTGCTATTCGGTGATGAACCTCGCGGCGGTGGAGGCCACTGAAGAAGTCGCGGAGCTCCTCCGGGTGCCGCGGGGCTATCCCCTCGTCCACCTCGACGGGGTCGTCCGGGACCGTTCGGGTGGTCCAATCTATCACTCGTCCAGTTTCATCAGGAGCGACAAGTATTCCCTCGCCCTGGTGAGGCGGTCCTGAGCGCAGTGCGGCTCGGGCCGACCCGTGCCACGGGGGGACACTGTATAGGAGGTGATGACGGGCGGAGCACGTTGGTAGGCCGGTCCCGACTCGAAGTGAGCGCGCACAGTACAAGCCGAGAGACGCTGCAGTAGAAGGGGGAGAAGAGGATGCCGCAATACGTGCTGAGATGGGGCTTTTTCGTCATCTACCTGGTAGCGGTGTACGTCATAGGATACTACTCATACCTGAAATCAACCTCGCTGTCGGAGTTTTACGTTGCCAATAGGAGCTTCGGAGCCATTCCCCTGATGGGGACCTTCCTCGCCAGCTTCGTCAGCGCTTCGAGCGTGATCGGGTACACGAGTTTCGCGTACTCGAACGGATGGTCCATGATAACCATCTACGGGGTGGGTTGCGCCGCGGGATGGGCTCTCCTCTGCTTATCCAGCGCCAAATTGCGGAGGCTCGAAGGCGCCGTGACGTCGCCAGACATCTTCGCGATGAGGTACAAGAGCGACAGCCTCAGGATCTGGATCGCGATAGTGTTCCTGGTGTGGCAAACCCTGTTCCTGATCCAGCAGTACATGGGCATCGGGTACGTCGTCGAGCAATTCCTCGGGATTCCGTACCAGTACGGCATGACTATCATAGGCGTGACCATCATCATATACGTGGCTTCGGGCGGCATGCGCTCGGTCGTGTACACGGACGTCGTCCAGGCGGCGATCATGGTGGTGGGCGTCTTCCTCGCCTGCGCCGTGATCCTGGGCCAGGTCGGGGGGTTCGGCGGGCTGACCTCCAAGCTCGCCACCGCTTCCGGGGGACCGTCCAAGCTGCCGGTCGGCGGGTTTGCGGACGCGTTGGCGGGCGGCAAGTTCACCCTCGCGTACGTGGTGATCAACTCGCTCAGCCTCGCCGCAACGATCTTTTGCGTCCCGTTCTACCACAGGATGTTCTTCTCGGCGGCGAGTGAGAAGCTCGCGAAGGCCACGGTGGGCCTGTCCACGCCGATACTGTTCGTGTTCTACATCGCTTTGGCCGTGGTCGGCACGGGTGCCAGGGTACTCATGCCGGACGTCAAGACCGCCGACAGGATATTCCCCATAGTCGCGGACCAGCTGCTGCCGCCACTCATAGGGACCATCGTGCTCACGTGCATAGTCGCCGCGATCATGAGCACGGTGGACAGCCTGCTCATGGCCTGTGGCGCTATGTTCGCGCACGACATATGGGCCCGGCTGATCGAGAAGAACCTGTCGCCGGTCCGCGAGATGTTCGTCACCAGGCTGGGCTTGATATTGATCGGCGGCGCCGGGCTCCTGCTTTCGTTCAAGCCGCCCGGGACCGTCATGCAGATGTACAACATCATGACCGCCGTGGTCTCTTCGACCCTCTTCCCCGGGTTGTTCGTCGGGCTGTACTGGAAGAGGGCGACGGCCGCCGGTGCGTTCACCGGTTCCGTCGCGGGGTTCGCCAGCTCCTGGCTGTGGCTGGTCTACGGGACTAAGACGATACCCGCGGGCCTCTTTGGCATCGGGATAGGGCTGATCACCCTGTACTTGGTGAGTCTGTTCACTAAGCCCGTTCCGACCGAACAGCTCGGCAACTTCTTTGCGAGGTGACTGACTTGTACGGCTGGAAGACCCGCCTCGGTATAGCGGTGCCGTCGGCCAACGCGGTCATGGAACCGGAGTTCAACCAGATGTGCCCGGAGGGCGTGACCGTTCATTTCGCCCGTATGTGGCTGAAGGCGGACACCGAGGAGCAGATCCTCGGCCTCTACGACAAGGTGAAGGACGCGGTGGAGATGCTCGCGCACGTCGAGCCCTCCGTGATTTCCTTCGGGTGTACCGCGGGGAGCCTGATTAAGGGAATGGGATACGACCGGGACATCATCCGCATAATCTCGGAGGCGGCCGGGGTCAAAGCCACGACGACTTCCACCGCCGTGATCGAGGCCCTTGGGACGCTGGGGGTGCGGAAAGTGGCCGTCGGCACTCCCTACGAAGACTGGCTCAATGCGAGAGTACGCTCGTTCCTGGAGGCCAACGGGTTCCTCGTGACCTCGATCGTCGGGCTCGGGATCATCAGCGGTCCCGAGATCGCGGGTCTGCCCGCCGCAAGGGTGTACGACCTGGCGAGGAAGGCGTTCGGGGAAGGAGCCGACGGTGTCTTCCTGAGCTGCACGGGCCTCCCCACGGTCCGCATCATCGAGGACATGGAGGAGGATTTCGGCGTCCCCGTAATCTCCAGCAACCAGGCGACGTTCTGGCACATGCTGCGCCTCGCGGGATTGCGGACGAGGGTACCCGGGTTCGGATCGTTGCTGGACGGCGGCTGATGCCGCCCCATCGGAAACAGCGGAGATGATGCTCGATGCAGGTAGTGTGCGACAACATAGACAGGGTGGCGACCTTGGAGATCAGGGGCAGGGGGCTGCCGCGCGGCGTCATAGCCCGGCTGTATGGGGCTGCCCGCGGGAGGGGATCGCCCCTCTCCCTGAGGTGCGCGCGCGTGCTTGACAGGGTGTGCCGCCGCAGGGGCAGGGTCGCCATCGTCACAGGGCTCTACGACCCGGTGCATTTCCCGAACGGTGAGAGCGACGGTCCGCTCGGTGCCGTGGTGCTCGGAAGGTCGCTCGGGCTGAACGGCGCGTCCGTGACCTACCTCGTCGAACCGGAGGTCACGGGGGTGATGGAAGGTCTCGCGAAGGTGCTGGGGACTGATTGCAGGTGCACGGCCCTATCCCGCGAAGACGAGGCCTTCAATACCTCGCTGGCGGCGGAATTCGACGCGGCCGTGTTCATAGAGAAGATCGGGGCGAGCCCGAAAGGCGTGTACCACCTGGTGACCGGAACAGCCAGGCCCAAGTACGATTCTTCGGTGGTGGGATTCCTCGAAGAGATGAGCCGCGCCGAGAAACCGACCATCGGCATCGGCGACGGCGGCAACGAGATCGGGTTCGGCAGGATATACAAGGCAGCGAGGAAGATCGTTCCCTACGGGACCGAGTGCCTCTGTCCCGAAAGGGAGGGCATCGTCACCTCGATGGCCACGCAACTCGTTTTCCCCGCTTGCACGTCAAACATAGGGGCGTACGCGATCTGCGCCGCCTTGGCCTTAGTCACCGGCAGGCGTGACCTCTTGCATACGCCCGCAGCCGAGACGAGGCTGATCGCTGCGACCGTGCCCCTCAACTCGATTGACGGCGGGTCCGGGATGGCGAGGAAGTACGTTGACGGGATCCCGTCGAGCGTGAACGCGGCAATCGTCGAGGTCATGAGGGGAATGGTGGAGACGTACCGCGCGAAACCGCTGAGGACATTCTGAGAAAGGAGTGCGCCCATGGGAGCAGCCATACTGGTATTCCTGGTGATAGCAGCCATACCTACCATTGACTACCTTCTATTCAAAGATAAGAAAGACTGACGACCGGAGACGCCGGCGTACGCTGTGAAGTCGCGGCCGGGGTGCCCCCCCCGGCCGCTTCTG
>JANLGA010000057.1:8059-11821 GCA_024653225.1 Bacillota bacterium
AGGCTGACTCCCGGGAGGTGGTGGGTCGTGGAAATCCGGGTGCTCGGGATCTCCGCAAGCCCGCGGAGAGGTAACAGCGTCTTCCTCCTCGAACAGGCCGAGCGCGGCGTGGGCGAATTTCCGTGGTCCGTGCGGTGGACCCGGTACGAGTTCGCCGGGAAACGCCTCTCCCCGTGCTCGTCGTGCCATCACTGCCGCGCCCACGGCGGCGCTTGTCCGATTGACGACGACTTCGCCGAGCTGCGGCGACTGTGGACGGCGCACGACGTCATCCTGTACTGCGTGGCAGTATACCACGTGGGAATCCCCGCCCAGCTGAAGGCGTTTTTCGACCGCTTGGGTAACAGCCTTTCGGGTTACTACGGAGTTCCCGGCGCCAGGCCGCTGAAGGTCGTGGGAGCCCTGTCCCAGGGCTGCCACCTCTTCGGAGGCCAGGAACTAACCATTTCCGCCATACTCCACCACGCGGTGCTCTTGAACTGTATACCCGTCGCCGGTGACCGTCCCGAGTCCTACTTGGGCGCTCCGGCCTGGACCGGCGGAGACATGGGCGCGGACGCGCTGAGGGGGCTGCTCGAGCGGGGACACCCCGACGCCGTAACGTCGGTGAAGGCCGCGGCGGGCGTCGCCAGGCGATGCATCGAAATCGCGGCGCTGATAAAGGCCGGGGTGGAAACCTGGGCTCCGTACGTCCGGGCCGATGCGAAGATGCGCCCACTCCTTCGGGACACGGAGCAACCCCGGTAGGCCGGCCTCTGGAGACGCCGGTCGCGGGGGACGGGTCGTGCCCTGGCCGGGTCGCAGTGGAGGAAACCGGAAGATTGCTCCAGAAATGGTTCGCCGATACCGCGTACCCGGGGGGATGCGGCATGGCGGAACTCGAATTCCACCCCGTCACGAGCGAGCGTTGGGGCGACCTTGAAACCCTGTTCGGACCGAACGGGGCGTGCGCGGGATGTTGGTGCATGTGGTGGAGAGTGACTCGCTCGGAGTGGGAGAGGCGGAGGGGCGAGGGCAACCGGTCGGCGCTGAAGCGCATCGTTGACTCGGGGGAGGTGCCGGGGATACTCGCGTACTCCGAGGACAGACCCGTGGGATGGTGCTCGGTCGGCCCCAGGGAAGCGTTCCCCGTCTTGCAGCGGTCGAGGGTGCTGAAGCCCTTGGACGGCGAACCCGTGTGGTCCATAGTGTGTTTTTTTGTGGCGAAGGGGTCTAGGCGGAAGGGGATGACCGTCGAGCTGATCGACGCGGCGGTGGACTACGCCCGTTCCCGCGGGGCGCGCATAGTCGAGGGGTACCCGGTCGTGCCGGCGGGCATGAACATGACATGGGCCTACACTGGCGTGGAGAGCGCGTTCCTGAAAGCCGGATTCCAAGTGGTGGCGCGGCCCTCCGCGAGGCGCCTGATAGTCAGGCGCCATACCGGATGAACGCCCGGGCTCTCAGGCCGGAACCCCCACAGTCGCCATATAAAGGACCGCTCCGCGAAGCCCCAGTGCCGAGAAGATCGCGTTGACCTCCTCGTCGCGGAACGCCCCGATGGCACAACATCCCAGGCCGAGCGCCGTTGCCGCCAGGTAGAGGTTCTGGCACGCGTGGCCGAGGTCCATGAGCGTGTAGCGCGTGCCCCTCTCCCCGTACTTCCGCGCGGCCTCTTCGGGCGCTACGCACCAGCCGAATACAGCGGGCGCTCTGGCCAACATGTCCTGGCCCAGGCAGGCGGCCGCCAGGGGTTCACCGAAAGATCCGGTTCCGGCCGGCCTGAGCGCGTGCTCCGCCGGCACGTACACGTACACCCCCCGCTCCAGCCCGGAGACGTCGTTGCAGACGAGGAACACGGTGGCGGGGTGCCTGGCGCCGGCCGACGGGGCCGCACGGAGGTACGCCGTACCGCCCGTGACCCCGGCCGTCGCCCACAACAACTGCGACACCTGCCCGAGCTCCAGCCCCACCGGCCTGTAGGTGCGCACGGTTCGTCTCTTCCCGATAGTCTCCCACACGGGCGCCCCGCCGCCGACGAGCGGGCGGGGCAACTTTACGATGTTCGTCATACGCAATGACCTCCAGCAACCCTCGGCGCGCCCTTCCGGCGCGCCCGCGCACGGAATGCCGCCTACCGCGCCGAGCCGATGCACGCGACCCCGCAAATTATCATGAGCGGTCCGAGGAGCCGGGACGGGGAGGAGGGCTCCTTGAAGACGAACACCCCTAGCAGGGTCGCGAACACGATCGATACCTCGCGGACCGCCGAAACGTACGCAGTCTTGGCAGACGTGAGGGCGAACAGGACGAGGAGATAGGCAAGGGACGACAGGACGCCGACGGCCGCCACGACCGCGCGATTGCTTATCCATTCGGAGAGGACGCGTTCTCTCCTCGAAGTCAGCATGTACGGAGCCAACGCGCCGCACGCGAAGGCGAAGACGAGGAAGAGATACACGGGGGGGTACTCAAGCGAGACCCCGACTCTGTCCACGGCGGAGTACGCCGCTGTGACCGCCCCGGTCAGGATCGCGTACACAGCCGGTCCCGCCGGCGACTGCCCCGGACGGGGCTTCGAGGAGCCGAGGTGCGCCGCCAAGATACCCCCGGCGACCAGTGCGATGCCGACGGCCCCCGGCGCACTCGGTATCTCTTTCAGTAAAGCCCATCCGAAAAGGGCCGCGAACACCGGCGCGCTGCCGCGCGCGATCGGGTATACCGTCGAAAGCCCGCCGGAGCCGTATGCCTTGCCCAGCAATAAGAAGTAGAGGGCCTGCAGGAGGCCCGACACGAACGCCAGGCCGACGACCGGTCGGGATACGAGGAATACCCGCGGCATCGCGGGGACTGCGAGCAACGCGGACGCCGAGGCGACGGAGAGCCACAGGAAGGCTTGCTTGTCCGCTCCCTTCTTGCAGAGCGCGTTCCACGACGCATGTATGAACCCGGACCCGCAAAGCATGAGGATTTCCCTTGCTCCCATTGGCATTCACCTCGACGCGCCCCGGGTCGGCGGGCGCGCTGGTTTCGGGTGGAACGCTGAGCAGGAAACGGCACCGTGAAGCGGCACCGCCCCTCGCCAGTCTGATTATAGGGCGGACCGAGCCGTGCGGCAACGGTCCCGCGCCGGGCGGGGATCGGCGTCGCACGGAGGACGGGCGCCGGACGCGGTAGAATCCTACTACGCGGACGCGGTCCGGCCACGGCGTCCGGGTGATCGTCCGTTGAAGATGAAGTCCGTTCCGGATGATTTCATCGTCAGGGAAGAGGCGCAGATCGAGCTGTCGGGGTCGGGCCCGTACGGTCTTTACTTGCTGGAAAAGGCGGACTGGACCACCGTGGACGTCCTCCGGCACATCGCGTCACGGGCGGGGGTGCCCTACGCTCGGTTCTCCTACGGGGGCAAGAAGGACAGGCGCGCAAGGACCTACCAGCACGTTACGGTTCAATCGAAACGCGACCTGAGCACCGAGGGGGAGAGGTACCGGTTCACCCTGCTCGGTCGCGTATCCCGCCGGATGGGCCCCGACCTGATAGCGGGCAACCGGTTCGCGGTGACGCTGAGGGCCCTGGAGGACGGCGAAGGAGAGAGAATGCGAAGGAACGCCTCACAGGTCCGCTCCTGGGGATTCGTCAACTACTTCGACGACCAGCGGTTCGGGAGTCTCGACCCCGGCCGGGGGTTTTTCGCTGAGCGGATACTGAAGGGGCATTGGCGGGGCGCACTCGAGCTATACCTGGGGGCCGCGCGCCGCCCGCGACCTCCGCACGAACTCCGGA
>JANLGA010000058.1:0-258 GCA_024653225.1 Bacillota bacterium
CCGTCCGCCGTGGTTGCACGACGGACGGGCGAAGCGTTTGAAGGGGGGGTGCGACTTTGGCGGGCGGCATCACGGGGCTCCTGGGGCAGGTCGTCGGCGATCGGACCATGACCCTCCTCGAGAGGGGCCTGGATATTGCGTCCGCAAGGCACAACGTACTTGCCGGGAACATTGCGAACGCCAACACGCCTGGTTACAAGCGCCGGGACATTTCGTTCGAGGGAGTCATGAGAGAAGTCGCCGACTGTGAATTTGGGG
>JANLGA010000058.1:268-5971 GCA_024653225.1 Bacillota bacterium
CCCGCGCTTCATGGTTCGTGTGGATTCGACGACTTCCCAACGGAACGACAGAAACAACGTTGACATCGACAGAGAGATGACCCTGCTGGCGGAGAACACGCTCCTCTACAACGCTCTGGCCAGGCAGCTCAGCCAGAAGATCTCGCTGCTCCGGACCGTCATAACGGAGGGGAGGCGCTGACGTGAGGTTGTTTCGGGCGATGGATGTGAGTGCGTCGGGGCTCACGGCGGAGCGCTTGAGGCTGGATATCATCGCGGGTAACCTGGCCAACGCCAACACTACCAGGACACCCGAGGGAGGGCCGTACAGGCGCAGGATGCCGGTGTTCCAGGAGAGTCGGTCCCGGGGTTTCGGATCCTTCCTCGAGGCGTTG
Source organism: Bacillota bacterium (assembly GCA_024653225.1). Taxonomy (GTDB): domain Bacteria; phylum Bacillota; class Sulfobacillia; order JABLXB01; family JABLXB01; genus JANLGA01. The sequence goes on from JANLGA010000058.1 coordinate 643, forward strand.
TCCCAGTCGGGCGCCGAGTCTCCAGGGGTTCAAGTGGCGGCCATAGTTACGGACGACCGCCCCGGGAAGACGAGGTACGAACCGGGGCACCCCGACGCCGACGAGAACGGCTACGTTGTCATGCCCAATGTGGATGTGGTGACGGAGATGGTTGACATGATATCGGCGACGAGGGGCTATGAGGCAAACGTGACTGCGATTAACGCGAGCAAGCAGATGGCCATGCGGGCCCTCGAGATAGGCCGCGGCTAGAGACGGGGGGTGAGCGCGGATGCCGTTGGTCGGGCCGGTCATTCGCAGTCTGGGCGCGCCCGTCCGGGACGTGTGGCCCGGGAGCGTGGGGGCTCCCGCGGAGAACGGCGGGGTGCCCGCTACAGCGCAATCGTTCAGTTCATATTTGAAGGATGCCCTGGATCAGATCAACGCGCTTCAGCGCGAGGCCGATGCCGCCTCTACGGCACTCGTCACCGGAGACCTCTCGGACATCCACAGAGCGGTGATAGCTAGCGAGAAGGCCGGGCTGGCGCTGCAGCTCGCGATAGAGGTGAGGAACAAGGTCATCGAGGCTTACCAGGAGATCATGAGGATGCAGATTTAGGAGGATGAGCGGTGGCTCCGACTACTAAGCTCCTCCCGCAACTGAGCGAGACATGGAAGAAGATGCCAGCGGTCGCCAGGGCCGTGGTCGGCGGAGCCGGGGGCCTGGTACTGGTCGCCCTGGTGTTCCTCGTAATCAGCAACGCCCGGGGGCCGCGGATGGCCGTACTGTTCACCGGCTTGGATCCGAGAGACGCCTCCCAGGTGGTGGCGAGGCTCGACAAGGAGAAGGTCGCCTACAGGCTGGATTCGGGGGGTACGACGGTACTTGTACCCGAACGAGACGTGCACCGGATGAGGCTGGCGCTCGCCGCCGAGGGGCTTCCGAGCGGCGGGACGGTGGGATTCGAGCTCATGGACAAGACCAACCTCGGCGCGACCGACTTCGACCGGCGCGTCAACTACGTGAGGGCACTGCAGGGCGAGCTGGCGCGGACCATCATGCAGATAGACGGGGTGGAGGCTGCGAGGGTCCACATCGTTCTGCCCGAACCGAGCATCTTCGTTTCCAAGGCGCAGCCGGCCACGGCCGCGGTGATGATAAAGGTCAGGCCGCTGAAAGAGATAGATAAAAGCCAGGTCCGTGGCATCGCGAATCTCGTGGCGAAGAGCGTGGAGGGTCTCAGGCCCGAAGACGTCACCATCATTGACTACCACGGCAAGGTCCTGTCGAGCGAGTTCGGCGGGGACGTAGCGAACGCCGAGGCGGGAGCCTACTTCGAAGTGCGGTCCGGTTTCCAGAGAGAGCTCGAACGGAGCGTGCAGACGCTGCTTGAGAGGGCTCTCGGTCCGGGCAACGTGGTCGCCCGGGTGAGCGCCGAGATCAACTTCGACCAGACGACAGTGAGCAAGAACATGTTCGTCCCGGCGGAGAACGGCGAGGGCCTGGCCAAGAGCGTCAGGGAGTTGCAGGAAGTGTTCCAGGGGACCGGCGGCGTCACGGGGGGCGTGCCGGGAGTGCCCTCGAACATCCCCGGGTACCCCGGAGTCGACGCGGGCGGCGGCAGCTCGTCGTACCAGAAGACGGAAACGGTGAGGAACATGGAGCTCGGCGAGATCCGCGAGCAGACGGTAGTGGCCCCCGGGTCCGTCAAGAGGTTGTCCGTGGCGGTGATCGTCAACAGGGACCTGACCCCCGCCGAGAAGACCGCCATCGAGAACACAGTGGCCGCGGCGGTGGGCATGGACCCCAAGAGGCAGGACACGATAACCGTTACGGGCATGCAGTTCGACACGTCGTTGCTTGACCAGCTCAAGAAAGACATGGAGAAGCCCGTGCCCAGCGGAATTGACCGGAGGCTCGTCTACGCGGGCGCGGGGGCGGCGGCCCTGCTGCTGGTGCTCACGGCCGTGCTTTCGCTGCGCGGGAGGGGACGCAAGCCGGCTCGCTTGCCCGTCCCGTCCGAGGCGCAAGCTCAGCCGGCGGGGCAGGTGGCGCTGGAGATGGTCCCGACGTCGCGCGCGAAGGAGCACATCGAGAAGCTGGTTCGCCAGAATCCGGAGGGCGTCGCGCAGCTCCTCAAGACGTGGCTAGCTGAGCAGAGGTGATTTGAATGCGAGGCCAATCCGGCCCGTCCGGGAGACAAAAGGCCGCCATACTGATGATCTCCCTCGGACCGGAGATGTCTTCCCGGGTGTTCAAGCACCTGAGGGATGAGGACATCGAACAGCTGACTCTCGAGATTGCCGCGGTGAAGACTGTCACCGCCGAGGACAGGGAGAAGGTGTTCGAGGAGTTCTTCGAGCTCGCGCTCGCCCAGCAATACATAAGCGAGGGCGGTATAGAGTACGCGAAGGAAGTCCTGGAAAAGGCGCTCGGCGCTCAGAAGGCGCTGAACATAGTGCAGCGCCTCACGGCTTCACTCCAGGTAAGGCCGTTCGACTTCCTGAGAAAGGCCGATCCGTCCCAGCTGCTCGGATTCATCCAGAACGAGCACCCTCAGACGATCTCGCTCATTATCGCGTATCTTCAACCGGATATGGCGGCGCAGGTGTTGTCTGCCCTCCCCCCGGAGAGCCAGGTGGAAGTGGCAAGGCGGGTGGCGTTGATGGACCGGACGTCGCCCGAGGTGATAAAGGAAGTCGAGAAGGTACTCGAAAAGAAGCTGGCTTCCCTGATGACCGCCGAGTACTCTTCCGCCGGCGGCGTCGGCTCGGTCGTGGACGTCCTCAACAGAGTGGACAGGGGGACCGAAAAGACCATAATCGAGGCCCTGGAGGTCCAGGACCCCGAGCTGGCCGAGGAGATCAAGAAGCGGATGTTCGTGTTCGAGGACATCGTACTCCTGGACGACAGGTCCGTGCAGAGAGTGTTGCGCGAGGTGGATATGAGCAAAGAGCTCCCGCTGGCCCTGAAGGTTGCCTCCAACGAAGTCAAGGACAAGGTGTTCAAGAACATCTCGAAACGTGCCCAGGAGAACCTCAGGGAGAGCATGCAGTACCTCGGACCCGTGAGGCTGCGTGACGTCGAGGATGCGCAACAGAAGATAGTCAATCTCATCAGGCGTCTCGAGGACGAAGGCGAGGTAATCGTGATTCGCGGCGGGAGGGACGAGATCGTTGTCTAGGGTCATCAAGTCCAGGGACATAAAATTCAAGCCCGACGCCGTGAGGCTGCCGGTGATCGTGCCGATTGCGTACGACGACCCGGGGGCGAGGGCGACCGTCCAACGCGGGCTGGAACAGACGGCACGCGCCGCCGTTGACCGGCTCGTCAAGGAGGCCGAGGAGCGGGCCCGCGCGGTGCTCGATCGGGCGCAAAGCGAGGCGGACGCGCTGAGGGAGAAGGCGAAGGCGGAGGGTTTCGAGGCCGGGAGACGGGAGGGGTTACTCCGGGCGAAGAAGGATGCCGAGGAGGCCGCGCGGGGCATGAGGGAAGAGGCCGCCCGGACGCTGGAGGAGGCTCGGGCCGAGGCCCTCAGAACGGTCCGGCAGGCGGAACCCACGATCGTGAAGATCGCCCTCTCCGTGGCCCGCAAGGTGATCAAGCGGGAGGTGACCGCAGATCCCGAGATCGTGCTGGCCAACGTTCGCGAGGCGCTGCGGTCGGTGGGTCGGGAAGAGTCGGTGACTATCAAGTGCAGCCCGGCGGAGGTGGCGGTGGTACATGACGCCCGCGACGGACTGAGGCGGGAGTTCCCGGGTCTCGGCGAGATCGTCGTGGAAGAGGACGGTTCCGTCGAGCCGGGCGGTTGCGTGGTCGCCACGGAGAGGGGCACGGTGGATGCGCGGCTCGACTCCCAGATCGGGGCCGTCGCCGAGAAGATTTCGGAGGTATTCGTCGAGCGTGACTGCGATTGAAAGGGTAATTGAGGAGATTGACAGGGCTCAGACCTTGACCTTCAGGGGCAAGGTGCGCCGGGTGGTGGGACTGACCATAGAATCCAGGGGTCCCATGGCGAAGCTCGGCGACCTATGCCGCATACACCCCGAACCCGGGAAGTGGATCATGGCAGAAGTCGTGGGTTTCAGGGGCGGCGACGTGCTGCTCATGCCCCTCGGCGACATGGACGGAATAGCACCGGGCTCGGACGTGGTGGCCGCCGGCCGGCCGTTCACGGTAGCGGTCGGAATGGGGTTGCTGGGTAGGGTCCTGGACGGCCTCGGGAGGCCCATTGACGGGGGGCCGCCCGTGCAGCCCGACGGCATGTATCCGGCGCACAACTCGCCCCCGCAGCCGCTCAAGAGGGCGCGCATACGGAAGCCGCTCGGCGTAGGGGTGAGGGCGATTGACGGGCTCCTGACGTGCGGCAGGGGCCAGAGGCTGGGGATATTCTCGGGATCGGGCGTGGGGAAGAGCACGTTGCTCGGCATGATCGCTAGGAATACGCAGGCCGACGTGAGCGTGATAGGCCTCGTGGGCGAGCGCGGCCGCGAGGTGCGGGAGTTCGTGGAGAAAGACCTCGGGCCGGAAGGCCTGAGCCGTTCAGTCGTGGTCGCGGCGACGTCCGACCAGCCGGCGCTGGTGAGGATCAAGGCGGCCTTCGTCGCGACAGCCGTGGCGGAGTTCTTCCGCGACCGCGGCATGGACGTCGTGCTGATGATGGACTCGGTGACGCGCTTCGCGATGGCGCAGCGCGAAGTCGGGCTCGCGGTCGGTGAGCCACCGGCGACCAGGGGCTACACTCCCTCGGTGTTCGCCCTGCTCCCGAAGCTGCTGGAGCGCTCGGGGACCGCCACGAGGGGGAGCATCACAGGGTTCTACACGGTACTGGTAGACGGGGACGACATGAACGAGCCGATAGCGGACGCGGTGAGGGGGATTCTCGACGGTCACATAGTTCTGTCCAGGGAGCTGGCGGCGCAGGGTCACTACCCGGCGATAGATGTTCTCCAGAGCGTGAGCAGGGTAATGGTGGACATCGTCGGGGAGGGGCACGTCGGTGCGGCAGTGCGAGCGAGGGCCGTGCTGGCGACGTACAGGGAGGCCGAGGACCTCATAAACATCGGGGCGTACGTCCCCGGGTCCAATCCCCGCATAGACTACGCGCGCAAGATGATAGACAGGGTGAATTCGTACCTCCGGCAGGGGACCCGCGAGAGGTGTGAGTACGAGGAGTCGGTCAACGGTCTGGAGGAGATGTTCCGAGGAGCGGAGGCGGAGTGAAGCGGTTCAGGTTCAACCTGGAACGGGTGCTGAGGGCCAGGGAGGCCTTGCAGGATGTCAGGCGGATCGAGCTGGCGCGGGCCCGCACAGAGTTGGAGGTCGAGGAGGGTCGCTTGGCGTCGGTGA
>JANLGA010000058.1:5981-11524 GCA_024653225.1 Bacillota bacterium
CCGAGCAGATCCGGAGGTCGGAACGCTCGTTCCGCGACCTAGTGGGCCGTGGAGTGGACCCGCGGTTACTCTCGTGGGGTGCGGGCTACATCAGGCACCTGGACCGGGAAGAGAAGAGGCAGGAGGTGGAGGTGGAGAAGAGCAGGGACCAGGTCGAGATATCGAGACACAGGCTGGTCGAGGCGAGGCAGGATGCCAAGGTGCTCGAGAAGCTGAAGGAGAAGCGCCGCGCGGCGCACCTGGCGGAGTGGCTGAAAGAACAGCAGGCTTTGATAGACGAGGTGGGAGCCGTGCGCCACACGTGGGGAGCCGCGCAGGGTGCCCGCGCCGGATGAACGGCGCGGCGTCGGGATTCCAATGAAGGGAGGTGATGTGAGGAGTGATGCTGTTGGACTTGGCAACACAGGCAGTAGTGCCGGAGTCGGGCGGCGCGGCCGAAGCCGCGTTATGGAGGTGCGCTGAGGCCGGCGGTCCGGTCGAACCGGGCGGGAAGCCGGGGCGGAGTTCAGGGAGCGGATGGTCCGAACAGGGGGGCATCGCGGCGGCCGGCGTGTTTGCCGCCGTGCTGGCGCAGATGGTTGCCCCGTCGGTCGGCGACCGGACCATGGCGTCGGAGTGCGCCGGCTCCTCGGCCGTTTCCGGCACCAGGGCGACCGAAGGCCCCAACCCGTCTCTTGGCGATCCAGCAGGCGGCCCTGCCCTTGACGCGACGGGAACCGCGCCGGCCTGTGCGCCGCACGCCGTCGGGATCGAACCCGCGCCGAGAATGGAACAGTCCTCGGGGAACGCGGAGGCTCAGACGGTGTCGCCGTGCGGGCACGCCGGCGGGGCGTCTGTGCCGGCTGTCGGGCGAGGTCCCATAGCGGGCGAAGCGGGGTGGATAACGCCCGTCAAGACGGCCCATAGTGCGGAGGGTTCGTCAGCGCCGGACGCGGCGCCCGCTGCGGTGGCCGTCGCGGAAAACCCGCAGGTGGCGGTCGCGGCGCGGGGCGCGGTCGGCATGCTGGAGAGGGGCGGCGATTCGGGTTTGCCGGGGACGACCACGGTGGAGAGCCGGCTGATGCCGCCGGACATGAGGGGGCGGACCGAAGAAGGCGCTCTCGGGCCGAGCAGCCCAGACGGCGCGTCGCCGCGGGAGTCGGCAGTGGGCGATGCGGCAGCCGGGGGTGTGAGCGACGCCCGGGGATCGCCTGCGGGAGAAGCGGCGGGCCACTCGGTGACCGCCCATACGCCTACGGAGGGACCGAAGTCGCGGCAGGTCCGCCCGTTGTCGCAGGAGACGACCGGCGGCGGCCCGGTGGAGCGAGGTCAGCCGGGAGAGCGACCGGCGAACGTGCAGGCCGGCCGCCGGGAGCGGACCGATCGGAAGGCCCGCGAGGCCGACGAGCAGGACTGGAAGGCGCTGCCGAAGTCGGCGGAACGGGCTGACGCGCCCCGGGCGGGGACGACGGGCCGCGGAGCGCCGGACGGAATCGTCCGACCTCAGTGTGATGCTGTGCGGGGCGAGGTGGCCGCCTCCGTCGGGAGAACGGTGCGGGTCGGAGGAGCCGCGCCGGAGTCAGGCGGGGTGCGTGGCGACGCAGCGGAGGCGGCGGGCGGCGGGACGAGTCAGGACGCGCGGGCGATCGGCAAGCAAATCGTCGAGCAAGCGCGGGTAATACGGTTGCCGCAAAAGACCGAGGTGGAGATCAAGCTGAAGCCCGCGTCGCTCGGACGCGTTTTCCTCAGGGTCAGCCTGGAAGCCGGGCGCCTGTCGGCGCGGTTCACCGTCAGCCGGTCCGACCTGAAGGAAGCCATCGAGTCGAGAATGGCCGAGCTGAAGGAAGACTTGGCGGCGGACGGGCTGCACCTCGAGGACGTGTCCGTGACAGTGGGAGGTGGACACACGTCGGCCCCTGGCCATTGGCGGGGGGACTGGCAAGGGCGGTGGCATGCGCCGGAACCGCGAGGCGATGCGTACGGGACACACCGAGGAGCGGAGATCGAATCCGAGCGGCATGCCGGTGCTATACGCCGGGTGCCCTGGGAGTCGAGGGCGCTTGACCTGATAGCATGAGGACAGCCCGAAAGGAGGGAACGAGGATGATGGTAACGCGAGCGCAAGGCGCCGCGGCCGGCGCGGCCGACCAGGCGCGGCAGGTATCGAGGGACCTGCAGGATCAGTTCCTGAAGCTCCTCGTCGCGGAGCTGAAATGCCAGGACCCCATGTCGCCGCTGCAAGACAAGGAGTTCCTCTCCCAGGTGGCGCAGATTTCGACGCTCGATTCGATAACCCAATTAAAGAGCTCGTTCGATGCCTGGGCCGAAGGAGAGAAGAAGTTGCTGGCCGCCTCGCTCGTGGGAAAGACCGTGAGGGCCATAACGGGCAGCGTGGAGATTGAAGGGCTGGTGTGGGGTGTGCGGCTGCGCGACGGCGTGAACATACTCGTGGGCGACGCGGAGTTCGGCCTCGAAGACGTTGTCGAGGTGAGGTGAGACACGGTGCCCATCAAGGGGGCGGACGCGACAAAGAGGATAATCCCGGTCGGACCTCCGCGTCCCGGGGTCACAGGTGCCGAGCGGGTCGCAGCTGCGCCCGGCGAATTCCAGCGGCTCCTGGAGAGCGCGGTCGCGGCGCACGGGTTGAGATTCTCGGCGCACGCCCAAAGGAGGTTGGAGTCGAGCGTGGAGCCCTTCCGCGCGGAGCATCTCGACCGTGTGGCGCGGGCGGTGAACCTGGCCCAATCCAAGGGTTCGAGGGAGTCCCTTGTCCTCATGGACGGCATGGCGCTCGTGGTGAGCGTGAAGAACAGGACCGTGATCACGGCGGTTGACATGCAAAGAATGAAAGAGAACGTGTTCACCAACATAGACAGCGCGGTCATAATCTAGGGGCTGGACCTCTTTGAGGGAGCCCCGGGGCCGCCGAACGATCGAGGCGGCCGGCGAAAAGGAGGTCAGGATCGAGTATGATGCGTTCCATGTTTTCCGCCGTTTCGGGTTTGAAGACCCACCAGATCCGGATGGATGTCATCGGGAACAACATTGCGAACGTGAACACCATCGGTTTCAAGTCCGGACGAGTGAATTTCTACGAGATGTTCAGCCAAACGATGCGCGGCGCCGCGGCGCCGTCGAGCGAGAGGGGCGGCACGAATCCGCAGCAGGTGGGCCTGGGTGTGTCTCTGTCGAGTATCGACACGATACACGGACAGGGCAACCTGCAGGCGACATCGAAGACGACGGACCTCGCGATCCAGGGGAACGGCTTCTTCGTCCTCGAGGAAGCGGGTACGCGGTACTTCACTCGCGCCGGTGCTTTCGACGTTGACAGCCAGGGCAACCTGGTTGACCAGAGGGGCCGAATGGTTCAGGGCTGGATGGCGACCAACGGGGTGTTCGGCTCGAAGGACACCGCGACCCTCACCAACATCATGGTGCCGGTGGGCCAGGTGATCCAGGCCACGCCCACGACCAACGTCGTCTGGGCGCACAACCTCGACGCCAACGCGGAGGTCGGGTTCACGAGGACCACGTCAGTGGATGTCCTGGATTCGCTCGGACGGTCCCACTCCATCACGATGTCTTTCAGGAGGACGGACGGCGCGCGCGAGACCACGAACGTGACATGGGGGAACAACTTGGACAGCGGGGCGGCCGTGAACACGACGTACTCGATTGACTTCGACGCATACGACGACCTCGGCAGGGCCCACACGATAACGGTGACGTTCACCAAGTCAGGCGCCCAGACTTGGGACTGGGCCGCGACCGGTCCCTCCGGGATCACCGGAAATACCGGGACCATCACGTTCGACGGCGCGGGCAACTTCGTCTCCCAGACCGGCGGCCCGGTCGAGTTCACGCCGACCGGTGCGAGTCTTGTGTCGTTCGACATGGATTTCTCGGGATTGGTTCACACGGCCGCCCCGAGCGACGCCGCGGTCACGGGGACCGATGGTGCGGCGGCCGGCTCGGTCCTGAACGAGTGGAGCTGGGTCGCGAGCGGCCCATCCGGGATAACGAACAACACGGGCACAATCGTGTTCGACGCCAACGGGGCGGTCGACACTGCGTTCAGCGGTCCAGTGCAGTTCCTACCCGTGGGTGCCAACGCGATGAGCGTCACGATGGACTTCAGCCGGGTTACCCAGAACGGCGGCGAGTCCACGCTCGAGTACATAGACAGGGACGGCAGCCCGATGGGCACGCTCGGGAAGATCACCATAGACGGCACAGGGGTGATAACCGGCACCTACTCCAACGGGCAGAGCCAGCAGATCGCCCAGTTGTGCCTCGCGAACTTCGCGAACCCCGGCGGGCTCCTGAAAGCCGGCGACAACCTGTACATGAGCTCGAACAACTCGGGGCCGGAGCAGATAGGCGAGGCGGCGACCGGCGGACGCGGCAGCATAATCCCGAGTTCACTCGAGATGTCGAACGTGGACCTCGCCGAGGAGTTCACGAGCATGATCGTGACCCAGAGAGGCTTCCAGGCGAATTCGCGAGTCATCACGGCATCCGACGAAATGCTGCAGGACCTCGTCAACCTGAAGCGTTAGTGCTGGGCCGGTGAATCGGAGGGGAGGGGTGGTCGTTGATTAGGGTCTCGCGCTTGAATGGGGACGAGCTGGTGGTCAACGCCGAGTTGATCGAGACTCTGGAGGCCACCCCCGACACCGTCGTCACGCTCACCAACGGGAAGCGCCTGGTGGTGAGGGAGACGGTGGACGAACTCGTGCAAAGGGTCGTCGAATACAAGAGGGGCATCTTCGCCATGCCGCCGGGATGCCCCCCTTCCTCCCCCGGCGCCGGTTCGATTGGGGGGTAACCGATGGACATCGGGACACTCGCAGGGCTCCTGATGGGGTTCGGATTCATCTCGTGGGCGATATCCCTGGGTGGAGACATCAAGGGATTCCTTGACGCGCCCTCGGTGATGATCACGTGCGGAGGCGCGTTCGCCGCGACGGTGGTGTCTTATCCCCTTCCGCAATTGTTCGGTGTCGCGAAGGTCTTGAGAAAGGCGTTCACCACGAAGGTGGACGATCCGTCCAGCATAATTGAGCTGCTCGTGTCGTTCGCGGAAAAGGCGAGGCGGGAGGGATTGCTGTCCCTCGAGGAAGACGCCGAAGCCCTGGATGACGAGTTCCTCAAGAAAGGAATACAGCTGGTGGTTGACGGCACGGACCCGGAGCTCGTCCGGACGATGATGGAGACGGAGCTCGCCTTCCTCGAGGAGAGGCACCGCTGGGGCCAGAACATGTTCGAGACCATGGGCGCCCTGGCACCCGCGTACGGCATGATCGGTACCCTGATCGGACTCATACAGATGCTGAGGACGCTCGACGACCCGAAGAAGATAGGCCCCGGCATGGCCGTGGCCATAGTGACGACGTTCTACGGCGCGGTACTCGCCAACCTCGTGTTCCTCCCGGTCGCCAGCAGGCTGAAGGTCAGGACCAGCGAGGAGATCCTCCTGAAAGAGGTCATCATCGAGGGCATTCTCTCAATACAGTCGGGCGACAACCCGAGGATCGTCGAGGAGAAGCTCAAGTCTTTCC
>JANLGA010000058.1:11534-11768 GCA_024653225.1 Bacillota bacterium
CTGGCGCCGAGGATGAGGAGATCCCGCAGGCGCCAGGTACAGGAGGAGGTCGCCGAGAGTGGCCAGGCGGCGGAAAGGTAGCGGACCGTCGTCATCGGGTGCGCCCCCGTGGCTGTGCACCTACGGGGACATGATGTCGTTGTTGCTCACCTTCTTCATCTTGCTGTTTGCCCTCTCCACGCTGAACGAAAACAAGTTCAAGCTGGCCCGCGCGTCGCTGGCGGCGGCGTTCGG
>JANLGA010000059.1:0-558 GCA_024653225.1 Bacillota bacterium
CTGTGTCTTACCCGCCCCCGACAGTCCCGTGATGATTATGAAGCGGACCTCGCTCAACCGGGCACTCCCCCGTCAACCCATTCGGTCACTACTTCTATCCCCGGCCGTCCCCGTCCTCCCCCCCGGCGGCGGTGTTGATTATCTGCTCGGGGGGCAGGCCGGCCGCGCGGGCGATGCGCGCCGCCGCCTCGACCATCCCCACCTCCGCCGGGCTGTGGGCGTCGCTCGACAGCACGAACCGTACCCCCTGCCTGGCCGCCACCCTCACGTAATCCGGCCCGCCCGACCCGTGGTACGAATTGATCTCCAGGGCGGTGCCCCTCGACGCGCAGGCCCTGGCGAGCTCGGCCGTATCAACGTTCACGTGAAGGCCCGGGTGTGTGATGATGTCTATGCGGTGCCTCCGCACCCCTTCCACCAGCGCCTTCGTGTTGTCCGCGCGGGCCCTTCGGGACATCGAGCGACTCCACCTCGCCGCGGTGAGGTTGTTGACGACGAGCCTGACCCCGTCGCGGGCGGTGCGGGGGATCACGTGCAGGTGGATCCCGGCGAGCCTGA
>JANLGA010000059.1:568-6182 GCA_024653225.1 Bacillota bacterium
CCTGTCCTCGATCTCCGGGGGAATGTCGAGGGAGCCGTCCAAACCAATCACGTTCGCCTCGATGCCGGCGAGCACGCGGGTCGTGGGAAACTCCCCGCGGCACCTCGCGATGTCGTCGAGAAGGGCGTCCCACCGGCGACGCTTGACCCCGATCACCGGCATGGCGGGGCCGTGGTCCGTGATCGCCACCTCTGACAAGCCCCTGGAGACGGCCGCGGCGACGTTCTCCCGCACTGTCCCCGCGCCGTGGCTGTACCTCGTGTGCGTATGGTAATCGGCGGTTATCCTCGCGTAACCGTCCCTGCTATCCATACAAGCCTGCGAAGAGCCCCGCGAAGTCCTGCGGGCGCTCGAGGAACGCGAACCGCTCGGGCTCAGACGTGAAACACCGGTACAGCGGGACCCCCGCGTGAAGCCCCAACGCCGGTGCGTCCACCGGTTTCACGAGGCGCGGGGCCGGCTTCAGCCGGTACCGGTCGTTCGGGACGAACATGCCCCTGTTCCCGCTCTCCACCTCGTAATAGGCCGCTCCGCGGGTTATCCTGTACTGTTCGTATTCTGAAGAGAACGTGGATGCCACGCAGTTCGTCATGACGAGCGGCCCCTCGCCGGGGTTGATCGTCACGTGGCCGTACCCGGGCGGGATGAACACCTTGTCGCCCGGAGCGGCGTCCACGACGATGACGTCCGCGATGGAGGCCGGATCCCCCTCGGGGCGCTGGAGCAAGTAGTGCGCGCGCCCGTGCAGCACCTCGTATACTTCCGGATACGCCATCTCCCCGCCCGGGGCCGACGGGTGGTAGTGACCTGCGGTCTTGACGTATTCGCCGCCGATCTTCCCGGGCCGGATCACCGTGATGTCGTACCGCACCCGGTGCGCGGCGGCCATCTCGCGGTGCTCGGGAAGGAAGACCCCCCTGTACATGTAGTACAGCTCGTCCGGGCCCCTCGCCGTCTGGTTGTATAGTACCTCCCTCATCTCTTCCAGGCGCCTGACGGATGGTGCCACCGCGGGCAGCCCGTCGCCGAATCGTATTGACAGCCCTTCGAGCTCGATCGGCAGCCCCGACAACTCGCCCAGGTTCACCGTCTCTCGCATCGTCGCGGTCCTCCTCGACTACTCATTATACGCGGGCCGGCGACCGGCCCCGACGGTTATTATTTCCTCCCCCGCGAGCCCCAAGCCAATGCCCGGCCGCCGTCGGCGACCGCCTCACCTGCTACGGGAGCGCCTACTCGGAGAGCGCCCGCTTTATCTTGACCGCCAGCGCCGGACCGATCCCTTCCACCGCGGCGATCTCCTCCACGGTCGCACGGGCCACCCCGCGCGCGGACCCGAATCGCCTCAACAAGGCGGACCTGCGCTTCGGGCCGACGCCGGGGACGTCGTCCAACGCGGACTTGAGCCCCTCCTTGCCTCGGAGCTTCCGGTGGTATCCCACCGCGAACCTGTGAGCCTCGTCGCGCAGGCGCCTTATCAGGAGGAGCGCGCGGGAGTCGGCGGGGAGCCTGAGCGGCTCCACCCGGTCCGGAAGGTACACTTCCTCGCGTTCCTTGGCGAGGCCCAGTGCCGGGATGTCCTGGAGGCCCAAGTGTCGCAACACCTCGAGAACGGCATTCAGCTGCCCCCTACCCCCGTCCACGAGCACGAGGTCGGGGAATTCCGAGAACCGGCTTCCCCCTTCGCCGGCGCTCTCCCGCTTCTCCGCGAGACCCCGCCTGAACCTGCGCAGCACCATCTCCTGCATCATGGCGTAATCGTCCGGCTTATTCACGGACCCGATCCTGAAGCGCCTGTACTGGTGCTTGTCGGGCGCACCGTCGGTGAACACCACCATCGCTCCAACCGGCTGTCTCCCCTGGATGTTGGAGATGTCGTATCCCTCTATTCGGCGGGGGCGGGACTTCAGTCCGGCGGCGGCCGCCAGGTCGTCGAGTGCCCCCTGAAGGGTCTCGCCGTCGCGCCCCTTCCCCGAGCGGGCCTCTTCGAGCGCGAGGCCGGCGTTCGTCTCCGCCATCCGGACGAGGTCCCTCAGCCTCCCGCGGGCAGGCACCCTGATCCTCACCCTGCCCCCCTTCAACCGGGCGAGCCAGCCCTCCAACGATTCACAGTCGGTCGGGCGACGAGGAAGGACGATCTCCCCGGGCACGCTCGAAGCGGCAGGATAGTAGAGCTCGAGGAAAGACTCGAGCATCTCCGCGGGTTCCGCCCCCGAGACGTCGGACAGCCCGAACGTCTCCCTCCCCAACAACTTTCCGTCCCTCACTTGGAAGACTTGTACGAACGCGTCGTCGCCTTCCCAGGCCAGGCCGACCACGTCGCGGTCCTCCATGTCCGGCAACACGATGCTCTGCTTCTCGCGTATATCCTCTATCGCCCGGATCTGATCCCTCAGGCGGGCGGCGGTCTCGAAATCGAGGGCCTCGGCCGCGTGCTTCATCCGGGATTCCAAGCCCCTGATGACGTCTCCGCCCCGCCCTTCCAGGAGGGAACACAGGTCGCGCACGCCGGCGAGGTACGTCTCGCGGTCCACGAGTCCCCGGCACGGCGCCAGGCACCTCCCGATGTGATAGTGAAGGCAGGGCCTCTTGGCATGCTTCATGACTTCGTCGCTGCACGTCCTGAACCGGAAAGCCCGCTGAAGGGCCCTCAGCGTATCGCGGACCGAGTGGGCGCGGGTGTAGGGTCCGAAGTACCTCGAGCCATCCTTTCTCATCGAGCGGGCGACGATCGCCCTGGGCCATTCCTCATCCAGGGTCACCCTGATGTAGGGAAAGTGCTTGTCGTCCTTCAATTTTATGTTGTACCTGGGCTTGTACTTTCTCACCAGGTTGGCTTCCAAGATGAGCGCCTCGACGCCGGACGTGGTCGTGATGTACTCCACGTCTGCTATTCTGTCCGGCAGCCCGCCGAACGGCCCGGCGCTCGCCCGGCCCCGTTGAAGGTGTGACTTCACCCGGTCGCGCAGTGAGACGGCCTTGCCGACGTAGATGACCCTTCCCGCCGAGTCCCTGAAAAGGTACACGCCGGCCATGTCCGGGATGCTGTTCACCTTCTCCCGCAGCGCGGTCTGCGCGCTCGGTTCAGCCCGGAGCGCGGTTCCAGTCCCCGTGATTCCTTTCCCGTCGCGCCTCTCCATCGCCGTCACACGGCCCTCCCGGCAGGCAGTCGCTCCAGCCTTCTCAGTCGGAATTCGGGGTCCAAAGCGTGCTTGAGGAACATGCCCGTGTACGATGCCGGATTCTCGGCCACTTCCTCCGGGGTTCCGGTCGCGACGACCCGCCCGCCTTCCTCGCCGCCTTCGGGCCCGAGGTCTATGATGTGGTCCGCCGTCTTGATGACGTCCATGTTATGTTCTATCACGACGACCGTCGAGCCCGTGTCAACCAGCCGTTGAAGCACCTCGAGGAGCCGCCTGATGTCGGCGATGTGCAGTCCCGTAGTCGGTTCGTCCAGGATGTACATCGTCCTTCCGTCGCCGCGCCTGCAGAGCTCCGTGGCGAGCTTGACTCTCTGCGCCTCGCCGCCCGACAGCGTGGTGGCGGGCTGGCCGAGCCGGATGTAGCCCAGCCCCACGTCCTGCAGCGTCTGGAGCTTGCGCCTTATCTTCGGGATGTTCGCGAACAGGTCGAGTGCTTCCTCGACGGTCATGTCAAGTACCTGCGAGATGTTCTTCCCCTTGTACTTGACCTCGAGTGTCTCCCTGTTGTAGCGTTTGCCCTTGCATACCTCGCACGGAACGTACACGTCGGGCAGGAAATGCATCTCTATCTTGATGATACCGTCTCCACGGCAAGCTTCGCACCGGCCGCCGCGCACGTTGAAAGAGAATCGCCCGGGCCTGTACCCGCGCGCCCTGGCCTCCTGCGTGATGGCGAACACCTCGCGGATCGGGTCGAACGCCCCGGTGTACGTGGCGGGGTTCGACCGCGGCGTGCGCCCGATTGGAGACTGGTCTATCTCGATCACCTTGTCCAGATACTCCAGGCCTGACACCCCGTCGTGGTCCCCGGGTTTCATCCTGGCCCCGTTGAGCTCCACGGCCAGTCTCCTGTACAGGATCTCGTTGACGAGGGTGCTCTTACCCGATCCGGACACGCCGGTAACGCACACGAAGAGGCCGAGGGGGATCTTGACGTCAATGCCCTTCAGGTTGTGCTCCCGTGCTCCACGTATCACGAGGAACCTTCCGTCCGGCCGGCGGCGCTTCTTCGGGATCGGCACCGCCTCGACGCCGCCCAGGTACCTGCCGGTCACGGAATCCGGGCATTCTATTATGTCGCGGACGCCGCCGCAGGCGACCACGCGGCCCCCGTGCTCGCCCGCCCCTGGCCCGATGTCAATGATGTGGTCCGCCTCCCACATGGTGTCCTCGTCGTGTTCCACGACTATGAGCGTGTTGCCCAGGTCGCGGAGTTTCTTCAGGGTATCGAGGAGCCTGTGATTGTCGCGCTGGTGGAGACCGATGCTCGGCTCGTCAAGTATGTAAAGCACGCCCACCAGGCCCGACCCGATCTGGGTCGCGAGGCGTATCCGTTGGGCCTCCCCTCCCGCAAGGCTGCCCGCCGTTCGGTCGAGGGTGAGGTAGTCCAGGCCGACGTTCGACATGAATGACAGCCGCTCGGTTATCTCCTTCAGGACCTGGTGGGCGATGAGTTTCTGCCTGTCGTCGAGCTGCAGGTCCGAGAAGAACTTCCTCGCCTGGGCGACCGACATCTTCGCCACGTCCGCTATCGAGAGTCCCGCGATCTTGACCGCCAGGCTCTCCCGCTTGAGCCTCGCCCCCTTGCACCCGGGACACGGCCTCGAGGACATGAACTCCTCTATTTCCTGGCGCATCGCGTCGCTCGGGGATTCCCGGTAGCGCCTCTCGAGGTTCCTGATCACCCCCTCGAACGGCGCCTCCCACACCCTTCTGTTGCCGAATTCGTTCTCGTACCTGAATCTGACGAGACGCCCCTTCGAGCCGTACAGGATCACGTCGAGGTGGGCCGGGTCGAGCTCGTCCACGGGCCGCTCCATGCTGAAACCGTACTCCCTCGCCACCGACTGGAGCATCTGGTAATAATACGTGCTCGTGTTCTTGCTCCAAGGAACCACGGCCCCGTCCGCGAGCGACTTCCTCTTGTCCGGGATGACGAGGTCGGGGTCAATCTCCATGTTGTTGCCCAAGCCCGTGCACACGGGACACGCCCCGTAGGGCGAGTTGAATGAGAACATCCGGGGGGCGATTTCCTCGACGCTCACTCCGCAGTCCGGGCACGCCAAGTTCTGGCTGAACACGAGGTCGCGGCCTTCGTCCGGGACATTCACGACGACCAGGCCTCCGCTCAAAGCCACGGCCGCCTCGAGCGAATCGGCCAGGCGCCTCGCCGCCTCCGGCTTCATGACGAGCCTGTCCACGACGGCCTCGACCGTATGCTTCTTGTTCTTCTCCAGGCGCATCTCGCCGGGCCCGGAGACGTCCACGATCTCCCCGTCCACGCGGGCCCGGAGGTAGCCCGCCTTCCTGATGTCCTCGAATACCCTGGCGTGCTCGCCCTTGCGCCCCCTTATCAGCGGGGATAGGATCTGGACCTTGGTCCCCTCCGGAAAGCACATCACCTTGTCCAC
>JANLGA010000059.1:6192-11737 GCA_024653225.1 Bacillota bacterium
AGGCTTGCCGCACTCGGGGCAGTGCGGTTGTCCGATCCGGGCGAACAGCAACCTGAGGTAGTCCCATACCTCGGTGACGGTGGCGACCGTGGAGCGCGGGTTCCGTCCCCCGCTCTTCTGGTCTATGCTTATGGCCGGGGACAGGCCCTCGATGTAGTCCACGTCGGGCTTATCCATCTGCCCCAGGAACTGCCGCGCGTACGCCGACAGCGATTCGACGTAGCGACGGCGGCCCTCGGCGTAGACGGTGTCCATCGCCAGGCTGGACTTGCCGCTCCCCGACAGTCCCGTGATTACAACGAGCTTGTTCCTCGGTATCTCGACGTCAATGTCTTTGAGGTTGTGCTGCCGCGCGCCCTTGACGAGAATGACGTCCCCGGACACTACCCGCGCCCTCCAGCCTGGATACGGCCTCCTCCGGTCCCCGCCTTCGTCTCGAGTTCGAGTATCATGTCCCTCAGCATCGCGGCCCTCTCGAATTCGAGACGCTTGGAGGCCTCCCTCATTTCCCGCTTGAGCTTCTCGACCATCTTCGGAATGTGGCGCCTGGGCAGCTTCGACACGTCGTGGTCCGTCCAGTAGGCGGATGAGGGGTCGGCCGCCCTGGTCGCCTCGATCACGTTCCTCACGGCCTTCTTCACCGTCTCCGGCGTGATCCCGTGCTCCTCGTTGAACGCGATCTGCAGCCGGCGGCGTCTCTCCGTCTCGGCGATGGCCCTCCTCATCGAGTCCGTGATCGCGTCGGCGTACATGATGACCTTCCCGTCCACGTTCCTCGCCGCTCGTCCGATCGTCTGGATGAGGGAAGTGTCCGACCGGAGGAAGCCCTCCTTGTCTGCGTCGAGTATGGCCACCAACGCGACCTCGGGCAGGTCCAGCCCTTCCCTCAGGAGGTTTATGCCGACGAGCACGTCGAAAACCCCCATCCTTAAGTCGCGGATGATCTCCATGCGCTCGAGCGTCTCCACTTCCGAGTGGAGGTACCTGACCTTGACGCCCGCCTCCCTCATGTAGTCCGTCAGGTCCTCCGCCATCCTCTTGGTGAGCGTGGTGACGAGCACCCTCTGCTTCTTGCGGACCCTCTCCCGTATCTCGTGGAGCAGGTCGTCAATCTGCCCCTTCGTGGGTCTTACCTCCACCTCCGGGTCCACCAGCCCGGTCGGCCTCACGATCTGCTCAACCACCCGGCCCGCCCTCGCCAATTCGTAGTGCCCGGGCGTCGCCGATACGAATATGACCTGGTTTATCCTCTGTTCGAACTCGTCGAACCGCAGCGGCCTGTTATCGTACGCCGACGGGAGCCTGAACCCGTACTCCACGAGCGCGTCCTTCCTCGACTTGTCCCCCATGTACATGCCGCCTATCTGGGGTACCGTCTGGTGCGACTCGTCTATGACTACCAGGAAGTCCTTCGGGAAGAAGTCGAGGAGGGTGTACGGGGGTTCACCGGGCTTTCGCCCCGTGAGGTGCCGCGAGTAATTCTCGATTCCGGGGCAGAACCCGGATTCCCTCAACATCTCGAGGTCGTACCTCGTCCGCTGTTCCAGCCTGTAGGCCTCGAGGAGCTTCCCCGACGCCCTGAGCTCTTTGAGCCTCTCGTCGAGCTCGACCTCGATGGAGGAGATCGCCCGCTTCATCTTCTCGTCGGTGGTGACGTAGTGGCTGGCGGGGTGTATCAGGGCGTGGCTCCTGTAACCGAGGACCTCGCCCGTCAACGAGTCTATCTCGGAGATCCGCTCTATGGTGTCTCCGAACATCTCTATGCGCAGCGCTTTCTCCGTGAACGACGACGGGTACACCTCGATCGTGTCGCCCCTCACGCGGAATGTCCCCCGCTCCAGCGCCACGTTGTTGCGGGCATAATGAATGCCCACGAGCCGCCTGAGGATCTCGTCGCGGTCGTACGTTCCCCCCTCGCGCAGGGAGATCGAGAGCTTACCGTAGTCCTCGGGGGAACCCAGGCCGTATATGCATGAAACGCTCGCGACGACTATCACGTCGTTCCTCTCGAACAGTGCGCACGTCGCGGAGTGCCTAAGCTTATCTATCTCCTCGTTCATCAGCGCATCCTTTTCGATGTACGTGTCGGTCTGCGCGATGTACGCTTCCGGCTGGTAGTAGTCGTAGTAGCTCACGAAGTACTCGACGGCGTTGTCCGGAAAGAACACCTTGAATTCGCCGCAAAGCTGCGCGGCGAGCGTCTTGTTATGGGCGATGACGAGGGTGGGCCGATTCACGTTGGCGATGACGTTCGCTATCGTGAAGGTCTTGCCCGAGCCCGTCACGCCGAGGAGGACCTGCTCCCTCTCGCCGCTCAGCACTCCCTCGGTGAGTCGGGCGATCGCCCTCGGCTGGTCGCCCTTAGGCGTATATTCGGATACCATCTTGAAATCCACGGGGCTCATCTCCGGCCGGTCGTTACGCGAATATGCTATCACGCCAAACATATGTTTGCAACCGACTAGCGCAGCCGCGGATCAGCCAGTTCGAGGGTGGGGGCGGACTGCGCGCCGACGACCCGCGAAGCCTTCACGAATACGATTCCCATTTTCTCGATGTCGGCCACGGAGTCGGCGAGCACTTTCAGGGTCACCGGGTGGACGTGGCCGATCGCGACGAGGGATCCGTGGGAGCGCGCGAGCCCGGCGGCCAGTGCGAGTCGCGACCTGACGTACGACTCGTCTTTCTCGTTGTCCAGGAACACGCCGTTTATCGCCGAGGGCACACCCATCCTCCACGCCATCGCGTGCAGCACGCTTCGCCCCGTGGTCATGCTGTCGAGGACGTATAACCCGCGCTCCGCAGCGACCCCGACCACCACCCCGGCCACCCTCGGGTCGGACGTTGCCCTCGACCCCGTGTGGTTGTTGAAGCCGGCCACCGGGCCCACCTCGTCCAGGTGCCTCAACATGGTCGCCCTGATCGCGGTCTCATCCATGGAGGTTGTGATGGTCCCCCCGGTCGCCGAGCGCCCGCCGGAGAGGGGTTCCATCGGCAGGTGCAGGATCACCTCGTGGCCGAGGGCCCGGGCTCGATCCGCCTCCGCGCGCGAGAACGGCCCCCCCGGCAACACGGCCAGGGTGACGGGGACATCGAGGTCCATGGCCTCCCTTGTCCCGGGAAGCCCCCACCCCAAGTCGTCTATTACCACGGCGAGCATCGGCCGCGTCTCGGTCACGTTTCCACCGGCCGGGGCGTCTCCGCCCCCCGCGTCGGCGATTGCGGGCGATCCCGCACCCTCGTCCGGCGCGGCGCACGGTCCGTCCACGGGCCTTACTCCCCCGGCCGTGTGCCACCACGACAGGGCGACGACGGCCCCCAGTATGAGAACGGCAGCCCGCGCCCCGGGCCGCCGCAACCCCGCCATCGTCCCCGGGTTCACACCTCAGCGCCTCCCCAACTTCCCCGTAAGCCGGGTCACCAGTCTTCGCGCCATCGCGATCGCCGGTGACGCGCGCCGGACATCCACGTGCGGCCTGTCACCCTCTTCGGGAACCGTGATCACCCCGAGCTCGTGCACCACGCCCCTGAACCTGACCGTGCGGGAAGTCCCCGAACGGGGATCTTCAACGGTGATCTCGAGGAACACGGGGGTCCTCTGTACCAGTTCGCCCAGCTCACTTCTCGAGTTCACCGGCACTCCGCTCACTTCCGTGATCACGTCCCCCGTCGCAAGCCCGGCGCGGGAGGCGGGGGTGTTCGGCATGACATCCAGTATCATGACGCCGCGCGGCGGGGGGACGAACGCCGGCTCCCCCGACAACTCCCTGTTGCTACCCAGCGCGATGACTGCCTCGTGACCGAGGGGTCCGAACAGTGCGGCCGCCCATTGCAGGGGCCGCACGAAGGTCGAAGATATGGCGAGCCCGAGAAGGCCCAGGCTGTAAGCGGCGAGGGCCGTTGAGGTTCTCCTCACCTTCTTGGCAGGGGTGCACGTGACGGCCAGGTCGCTATACCCCAGCGCGGCGACGATGGGCACCATGGCGAACAGGGCGTCGGGCGAAAGCGCCGCCTCCGCCGGGCGGACCAACGGCCACCAATCCGGCATCTCGATCAGCCCGGGCACTTTCGAGATCTCGGGAACGACGACCATGACGAGCGCCACCAAGGGCATCGGCCAGAAACGGTGCAATCCGAACCCCCCGACCACCCGCCCCGCCCGGTTCCTGAGGTAAATGGGAGTGGGACACCCGCTCCCGCTCAGCCTTATCAGGACGCTCTCGGTCACGTGAAGGATTCCGACTAGTGTCATCAGCCCCGGCACCGAAACCTTCGGGAAGCCGAAGACCAGGTGGCAAAGCGAGACGATGCCTCCGGCGTACGCGAAGCACATCAGCCTCGGATTTACCATGTAGAGGGCGAACGCCAGTGGCAGCAAGTACGAGATCCCGGACCCCGTCAGGGAGACGCCGATGAGCACCAGGAACATGCTGGCCATCACGCCGCCCGCCAGGCCGTAGAACAGCCCCGACAGCGAGACTTCGAGGAAGTTGTTCTTCACTACCCCGTATATGCGCTCCTCGTTGGCCGCGAGTCGCCGGTGCTGCACGGCCGAGAGAAAGACGATGGTCCAGAACACGATCGCCCTCGACGGGTCGAGCACGGTCAGGGGAAGTAATCGAAGTATCGAAAGCGTCAGATCCCTTACGGGCAACATCGCCCGCCACCGTTCCTCTCCACTCGTTGCGTTCCGCGGCTACATCTTGCCCCGCAAGACCCCGACGGCGGCCTCCAACTGCGGATCCTTCCGCCCGATTTCCGCGACGGCCTCGTTGAGGGCGGCCACAGTCGCCGCATCGGCCTCGCCGGACGGCTTGAGCCCATGGGAGTCCTGGAATCCGACCACGGCCGCACGCGTCAACTTCCCGTATATCCCGTCCTCCTCGAGCCCGGCACCGAGGAGGTTCAACCGGTGCTGGAGCGCCTGAACATCGAGGCCGATCAGCATGACCCGCAGCGTCCTATGCAGCTCGAGGTCCCCGACCTCCTCGCGGTCCGCCGGCCTCACGACGATGTCCGGTTCTATCCCGACCCCGTGGATGGTCCTTCCCGCGGGCGTGTAATACTTGGCGGTGGTGAGCCTCACCCCCGAGCCGTCCCTCAGGTTGATGAGCGTCTGGACGCACCCCTTGCCGAACGTCTTCGTCCCGACCACGGTCCCGGCGTTGCGGTCCTGGACGGCGCCGGCCACTATCTCGGACGCGCTGGCGCTGCCGCCGTCCACGAGGACGACGAGCGGTATATCCAGCCCTTTGGATTCCGACACCCTCGTGTCGCGGTTGCCCTCCCTGTCAACCACCGACACGATCGGCCCCTCCGGCACGAACAGCTCGGCCATTTGCACGGCCTCGTCCAGGATCCCGCCCGGGTTGCCCCTCAAGTCCAGGATGATGCCCTTCGCGCCTTTACTCCTCAACTCGCCCAGGGCGAGCATTGTCTCGCGGGCGCTACCCTCCATGAACTGGCTGATCTGGATGTATCCTATGTCGTCGCCTATCATCCGCTTCTCGATGAAGGGAAAGACTATGTTCTCGCGGGTGAGGAC
>JANLGA010000005.1:0-7855 GCA_024653225.1 Bacillota bacterium
TCTTTCGAAGACGCCCCGACCTCCTCTTTGATGGCCGCCACCAACCGCCTTACTGTACGCTCACTGCCCCTAAATCCATGCTCCTCCACCAGCCGCTCGTAAATCCGCCGCGCCGTGTGCCGCTGCTTCCTGTTCCGCACCGTGCGGTCCTGGAGGATAATCTCGCGCACCACCGCCTCGATCGGGTCACTTACCGGCTTCGGCCTCGGCCTACTCAGCGTGTAACGCCACGGACCATCCGACTGTATGTACCGCCGCACTGTGCGCCGCGACATCCTCATCTCTCTGGCGATTTCCCGAATCGATTGCCCTTCCCGGAAACACCTGCTTCTGATATCCTGGATACGATCCACATCGGTCACTCCTAAACCCCCGCTTCACTGGTGAACTTCCTACACTCACCAATGATAACGGGTCAGAGTCCCGGTGTGGATCCCTTTTCCTTGGCCAAGCCGGTACAGTTTTATATTACCGAACTCACTCGGGTTCAAGAAGACGTTCGCATACTGCTTCCTGGTGGTGCTCATGGCTACGATCAGCGGGATGCTATTTGGGGCAATAGCCGGCTGAGGAGGGGCTTGCCTTGGCACATCTTAAGAGATCGGGGGTGGCGACTGGATGAAGATTGAGATAATGGGGCCCGGCTGCCCGAGGTGCCGGAAGACGGAGGAGCTCATAGCGGAGACCATAAGGAAGATCGGCATAGACGCAGAGATAGTTCACGTCACCGATCTGAACCACATGATCGAGCGAGGCGTGATGATGACACCGGCCGTCTTCATTGACGGGGTGAAGAAGATAGAGGGCAAGATCCCAACCGAGGTCCAGATACGACAGTGGTTTCAGAAGTAGACCGCCGAAGATGGACCGAGGGTCTCGGCGAGCCGGCATGACGGAGAGGAGAGGTCGGAAGATGCGGTTCAAGGTTCCGAGGGATCAGATCCCGTGGCATCCGACGATAGATGGCGACAAGTGCTCCGGGTGCAGGACGTGTTTCGAGTTCTGTAGGAACGGGGTATACGAGTGGGATGCTCAGAACGAAAAGCCGGTCGTGAAGAGACCCCACAGCTGCATCGTGGGGTGTAGCGCCTGCTCTGCGAAGTGCCCGTCGGAGGCGATAGCGTTCCCTCCCCTGAGCATCCTCAAGCAATACATCTGAGGGAGCCGCGCCAAACGGAGAAACCGTGAGGCGCGAGACTCCGGTCTCGCGCCTCAATACGGGTGGTGCCGGGGGCGGGAATCGAACCCGCACGGGCCCAGGGCCCAGAGGATTTTAAGTCCCCATCGTCTACCTGTTCCGACACCCCGGCACAATTGTCAAACGACTGCGTCAAAAACGCAGTCGGTTCGTTCAGCGGTGCTGTACGCTCCCCGTATTCGAAGTGCCGCGGGAACCAAGTCTCCCGTCACATCCTGTGGCCCGAACCCCTGCCCCCGCGCTTCGAATCCGTGTTCCGTCGCAGGTCGGACAACCTTTCGTCGCTGTCCCTCATGAACTTCGTCAGTTTCTCCTCGAACGAAGCCCTGTCGCGACGGTGGTCGAATCTGGGCTTGTAAGTCGGCGACGCCTGCTTGATGGATAGTCCGATCTTGCCCTTCTCGTCCAGCGACAGGACCTTGACCTTTACGTGGTCGTTCTGCTTCAAGTAGTCGTTGATGTCCCTCACGAATGTGTCCGCGACCTCGGAGATGTGTACTAGTCCGGTCTTGCCGTTAGGCAGCGTCACGAATGCGCCAAAGTGGGTAATGCCAGTCACCACACCCTCGACGATGCTGCCGACTTCAATTGTCATAAAACTGGAACTCCTCCTATCCTTCAAAAGCCTTGACTGGCAACGATAATTATAAGTTACTTTCCTATTAGTGTCAAGCAGCAGCACAGCGGGCATAATCGGCCACTCTCACGCCTTCGCGCCCACACAAGAGTGCGGCCCCCGCGGAACGATTCGCGCGGGGGCCTGCCGTCGTGCCCGCCTTCGTCAACCCCCCGACGGGGGAGTGACGATTATGAGCTCCTCGCCGTCGAGGGGGACGTAGTCCTTGCCTTGCCGTACCCCGTTCGACACGGCGAACATCACCAGGCTGCGGTTTACGCCGATCGCATCGAGAATGTCATTCACGCATGCCGGTGCGGGAACCTCGACCTCGACTCGGCTCTTCTTCCCGGGGAAGAACTCGCTGCCGTGCCCGTGAACCAGCAGGGTGACCTTTTTCACCGCCTTGGCTACCGCACCCATCAGCGTCCCAGTGCCTCCGCAACGTAATCGAGTCCGAGCTCCCTGAGCTTCCGGCCGGTCGGGATCCCCTTCGAATCCCATCCCCTGAGAGCGTAGTAATCATCCAGCAGCCTGTTCAAGTCGTCCATCGTGAGCCCTTTGCCCTTGGCAGGGCCCGTCGGAACCTTCTCCTCGTAGAACCTGGGAGGCGGGTAATCGTGGTCTCTCCCGAATCCCTCGATCTCCCGTATGCTGTACGCCCGCGTGAGGTTCCATATCCTCTCGCTGATGTTCAGGAGGTCGTCCCACATGTAGTTGATGCCGGTCACGAGGGGGAACAACTCGGCGTAGTGGCTGAGCTCGAAACCGATTTCCACCCACTGCAGCCTGCACAGGCCGAGCGTGTCGAACAGCGGCCTAATGTGCTGCAGCTCGATCACCCGCTTCGCCTTGCCTTCCAGGGTATCGCGCCCGACCTGGACGTCGTAGGTTATCGCCCACGCCCTGTTGTGGTGGGCTCCGACGTCGGCGGTCATGTAGGCCAGCATCATGGCCGGCGCGTATCGCGGTTCGTACGCGCTGATCTCCAGCCCCTTCACGTGGATGGCGTATTTCTCTGAGCCTTTCCCGAGCTTGGCCGCCGCCGCCCTCACGCCGTCCGCCAGTACGTCCCCTATCCCCTCGCGCTTGGCTATCTTCTCAAGCAGGTAACACGCGGAGTCCAAGTCGCCGAATAGCAGCTTCCTCCCGGCTTCCCGCTCAGTGATCACACCCTTCTCGAAGCACTCCATGGCGAAGGCCAGCACGCCGCCGCCGGAAATGGTGTCTATCCCGAGTTCGTCCGCCACGTAGTTGACGTAGGCGATCTCCTCTATCGAGCCGAGGAGCAGGTTGCCACCCATCATCCCGATCGTCTCGTACTCGGGGCCCTCCACGTAAACCTCGCCCTTGGATGTCTTGGTCTTCGAGTACTTTCCGCACGGTATGGGGCAGTTGAAGCAGGCCTTGTCCGTCACAAGGATTCTCTCTCGAAGCGACGGGCCGTTGATCTTCTTGTAGTCCTCGAAGTAGCCGGTCCAGAAGTTCTTCGTGGGGAACGACCCCACCTCGTTGACCCAGTCGGTGACGCCGGCGGTGCCGTACGGCGTCCACTCCTTGAACCCGGGCAGCGAGAAGCATCTGTCGAACATCTGCTTGGCCTTCTCATAGACCTTGTCGGGCTGCGCGAGCGGGATGGATTTCGTCCCCCTGACGGCGATCGCCTTGACCTTCTTCGAGCCGAGGACCGTGCCGACGCCCGTCCTTCCAGCCTGCCGGCCGAAGTCGTGCGAGATTATCGCGTACTTGACCAGGTTCTCGCCGGCCGGACCAATCGTCGCCACCTGGAAGTCTTCTCCGAAGTCCTTCTTGATCATCGCCTCGGCCTCGATGCAGCCCTTGCCCCAGTACTTGGAGCCGTCCACGAGGGTAACCTTGTCGTCATCAATCACGATGACCGTCGGTTTCGCGGCGGCGCCGCCGATTATCACTGCGTCGTAACCGGCGTACTTCACTTCGGGCGCCAGGTGGCCGCCCACGTTGCTATCGCCGTAACCCCCCGTCTGCGGCGACTTGGCGCCGAACTCGCACTTTCCCGAGCCCGGCAACAGCACTCCGGAGAGGGGCCCCGGGGCCATTATCACCTTGTTGCCGGGTGACAGCGGGTCGGTACCGGGGGCCACTTCGTCCCACTCGAGCTTGGCGACGAAACCCCTTCCTCCCAGGTACTCCCTGCAGAGCTTCTCGGGGGTCGGTTCCTTCCTGATCTCTCCCGTGGTGAGGTCGATCCGGAGGATAGTCCCTCCGTACCCGTAGAGTTTGCTCATCTCTTCGCCACCTCCCCGTCGAGGTCGTACAGTGCGTTGGTGGGACAGTACCTGAGGCAATCCCCGCACAACGTGCACTTGAACGGGGCGGTCAGGTCCGGGTGAGTGAAGACCACTCCCTTCGGACAGGTCTCAACACAGACCAGGCACCCCGTACATTCGTCGGGCTCGATTCGGTAGTGTCCGTTTTCCTCCTTGATGGCGCCCACGGGGCAGCTGTTGAAGCATTCTCCGCACTGGTCACAGAACTTGATCTCGTACTTGCCCGGTGCCGGGAAATGCCCCTTCACGCGGATCGCGGCTTTCTTCGGATTGTTCTCCTTGAACTGTCTCAGCGAGCAGATCACCTCGCAAACCCGGCACCCCGAACACACGTCGTTGTTTACGCCGATCCTCAACGTCCCCCACCTCCATCGTGCTCGTACTCGACCGAACCACACCGCCAAGACCGCGCCGTCACCAGGGCTAGACAACCGACGGTTCCAGAATCAACTCGCCCCTGTCGAAACGCTCCAAATCGAGCATGCTGATATCGAGGCTCGTCGGTCTCCCCATGATCTGCTCGGCCACCAGCCTGCCCACCACCGGCGCCAGCATGAACCCGTGACCCGAGAACCCGACGGCCATGAAGAACCCTTCCACTTTCGGCGTGCCGCCCAGTATGGGCTGGCAATCCGGGCTGATCGTGTAAAGACCTGACCATTGCCTCACCAGGCGCAGCTCCTTCAAGACGGGTAGCACCGGGGTCACTACCTGGACCATCCGTTCGAGGAACTGCCAGGAATGCCCGATGTCGTACCCCTTGA
Organism: Bacillota bacterium; assembly: GCA_024653225.1. Classification (GTDB taxonomy): domain Bacteria; phylum Bacillota; class Sulfobacillia; order JABLXB01; family JABLXB01; genus JANLGA01. The sequence continues at coordinate 4,888 of JANLGA010000005.1, forward strand.
CCTCGGTAGGGTCGCCGTAACCCATGACGAAGCTCCCGTGAGGAGTCTGCTGGCAATAGAAGTGCTTCGAGAACGATATCACCATCGGGTCCTGGACCGGGGCGCAGGGCTCGGTCACCAGGATCTGGTGGCGCTCCGTGTACACCGGGATGTCGAGGCCGACCATGGCGCCGATCGGTTTGGCCCAGGGGCCGGCGGCGTTGACGACAACCTCCACGTTGTAGGCTCCCTCAGAGGTCACGACCTTCCTGACCCTTCCGTTCCTCACCATGATGTCCTTCACCTCGACGCCGGTCTTGACTCGGACCCCGAGTCGTTCGGCCGCTCGGGCATACGCCCACGTCGTGTGGTGAGGGTTGCAGTGACCGTCCTTCTTGCAGTAGGTCGCTCCAAGCATCCCCTCGGTGCAGAGGCCGGGGACTATTCCCCGCGCTTCCTCGGGGGTCACCAACCTCGAAGGGATCCCGAGGCTGTTCTGCAGTCTCACGTTCAGCTTGAACTGCTCCCATTCCTTCTCAGTGTACGCCAGGATGAGGTATCCCTTCTGCTTGAACTCTATGTCGTAGTCATAGCCGAGCTCCTCGTTCAGGGTCTCGAACATCTTGATACTCTCGAAAGCGAGCCTGCAGTTCATCTCGGTGCCCCATTGGCAACGCACTCCCGCGCCGCACCGCCCCGTCGATCCGGAACAGAGGTAGCTCTTCTCGAAAACGACCACGTCGGTACAACCCTGCTTCGCCAGGTTATACGCAATCGAACAGCCGTTCACGCCCCCGCCGATGACCGCAACGTGAGCCGATCTAGTCACATTCATCACCCCTGGCGATCACCCCGAGCTTCACGGGTTTGGTCGGCGGCCTGAACGTGGGAAGGGCCACCGAACCCACGTCAATCCCCAGGTAGTTGGCGATCTCCTGCGCCAGGAGGGGCCGACAGGTCTTGCCCTGGCAGGGGCCCATTCCGCATCGGCTTATCCTCTTGATCTCGTCCATGGTGTGGAGCCCCTTGTCGAGCAGCTCCCGCACTCTCTTCAGGGTGACCTCCTCACACCTGCAGATTATGACCCTGTCCTCGTCCATCAGGCGACCCCCCTTCTCAGGGCGATGTGCCTCACGCTGTGGCACGACGCCTTGGGGAACGCCACCCACACGACGGGAGTGGCCATCTTGTCCTTCCCCTTGACCGTCCGTACCACCCTGCCCGAACAAACCTCCCGTCCTTCGCGGTCCAAGCAGCCCACCGTCTCCCCCGGCTCGGGGAGAGGCAAGAACTCGTAGGGCATTTTCACGAGGGCCTCCGTCTCGGAAAACGTCTCGTCAACGACGAAGACCGCCAAGCCGGGACAGGCCGCGACGCACGCGCCGCAGCCGTTGCACTTGTCCAGGTCCACAACGGGGAGGTCGTTGATATCGTCGAAGGGCTTCACCGCTCCCGCCTTACACGCGGGGTAGCAGGGGTCGCAAGGGATCCTCTGAAAACACTCGAAGACGGCGTACGGCCCTCTCTTCCGACGCTCCTCCGGGGGAATGACCTTCGCCAGATCCTCCTCGGTGGGGACTCCCGTTCTCTCGAGCATTCAGCAAGCCTCCCCTCGAAGGGCCGCCAGGCCTTTCCTTATCTTCTCTCCGGTCGGTCCGGCCCGCAGTTCGGCCAGCTCCCACAGCGCCTGTTTCTTCTTCGTCTCGAAATCGGGGCAGTACCCCAGGGACGCCGCGGCGGCATATCCCGCCAACCGCCCGCCGACCATCGCACTCGACGCCTCCTCCACACCCGAGGCGTCACCGGCCACGAAAATGCCCTTCACAGTGGTCTCGAGGTTGTCGTCCCGCGTCGCCACGTGGCCCCCCAGCTCGGCCACGTACTTCATCTCGCAGCCCGCTTGCCACAGCAACTCCGTCAGCGGCGACAATCCCACCGCGAGGCACATTACGTCAACGTCGAAGCGCATCTCCGTACCGGGGATCCCCCTCCACCCCGGGTCGAGCCTCCAGACCGTCACCCCTTCGAGTACCTCTTTGCCGTGGGCCTCCTTCACGGAGTGAGAGGTGAGGATGGGGATCCCGAGCCTCCGTATCTTGGAGGCATGGACGGCGTAGCCGCCGATCTTCGGCAGGGCCTCGACGACCGCCGCAACCTTAACTCCCGCCTGCGCCAGCTGGTAACTGACGATCAGGCCGATGTTACCCGCGCCCACCATGAGGACGCGGTCGCCGGGCCTGACCCCGTGGACGTTCATCAGGGTCTGCACGGCGCCGGCGCCATATATCCCGGGCAGGTCGTTGTTCGGGAAGGCGAGCATCCTCTCGGAGGCCCCCGTGGCCACGATCATGCGCTTGACCTTCAACTTGATGAACCGCTCATTCTGCTCGAGGCAGAGGACCCCGTCCGCGTAGTAGCCGAGGGCGGTGCATTCCAGCATCGTGCGTATGCCGGGATGTGACATCGCCCTTTCGCTGAGTCTCCGGCCGATATCGATCCCCCTGGTCCCCGCATCCTGCCTCTCCGACCCGAAGAACTTGTGCGTCTGCTTCACGAGCTGGCCCCCGGGCCTTTCCTCGCGGTCAATCAGGGTCACCGCCGCTCCGCACGATGCCGCCGCCAGGGCCGCACACAACCCGGCCGGCCCGGCGCCGACGACCGCGATTTCGGTCTCTCTCATCGGCCACCACCCACTGTCGTCAGTGCTCCCTTCCCGCTCTGCCGCCTGACCACCATTCCTTCCTTCACCTTCTCCACGCACACGCGGACATTCGGGACTCCGTTCACTTCCATGAGGCACGACGAACAGTTGCCTATGGCGCAGAAGAACCCCCTCGGGCGGTGCATCTCGGTGCTCCAACGAAGGACCCGTACACGGGCTGCATGCAGGGCGGCGGCTATCGGCTCTCCTTCGCGGGCCTCAACCGGTTCGCCCTCGAAATAGATCGTCACCTTCTTCCTTTCCGGGAACGTCAGGATGGGGTGTTCC
>JANLGA010000005.1:7865-8912 GCA_024653225.1 Bacillota bacterium
TATCCTCAACGCTCTCCCTCCCTCGCTCCGTCTCCCCAGCTTGAAGGATGGCCTCTCTCAGTCGCAGGAGATGGGTTTGCATGGCATCCGCGGCGGCGTCGGGATCGCGGTCGGCGATCGCCTTGAGTATGTTCCGGTGTTCGAGGCACAGCGCTTCCCAGCTCTTCCTGTCCAAGCGCGATTGCTGACGGTGTTCCCTGATGAGGTTTATCTGGAGCTTGACCATCTCCTGGAGGACGAAATTGTGGGTGGCGCGCGCCACGGCGAGGTGAAAGTCCAGGTCCTTGTCTTCGATGGGGCTGTTCTTGCTGAAGAACTTGTCTACTACGTCGCAGAGGCGCGATATGTCTTCCTGTGTCGCTCGCTCCGCCGCGAGCCTCGCGATGTTGACCTCCAGGGCCAGCCGCGACTCGGCCAAGTCTAGGAGCACCGATCTCTCCAGGGCGAGCAACGTTATCCCGTCCTTGAAGAGAATCGGGTTCTTGACATCCCGTAAGAACCTGCCGCCGCCCGGCCTGCTCTCGATCAGGCCGCGCGTTTCCAGCACGCGGAATGCTTCGCGTAGGATCCCCCTGCTGACCCCCAGCTGTTTCTCCAGTTCTCTCTCGGACGGGAATCGGCCGCCGGGCATCACGCCGCCCGATTCGACGTAATTCACGAGCTGTTCTACTACCGACTCGTACAGCCTCTGCTTTTCCACTTTGAAGAAGGGCACAGCCATCCCCGCCACACTCGATCTCGACGCGACGGACGGGCCACACGGCGGGCCCGTACTCGTTCAGGACAACCCAGCAGCCCAGTTTTCTCTCTTCTACAAGACGGTGAGAACTCCTTCCCCGACTCCCACTTTGACGCCCCGAACGATGCGGTAGTAGAATGATCACCAAGAGTCCGCACGCCGGACTCGCAGGATATGACCGGAGGAAAGACCGGATGAAGGAGAGGAAACGCGTATTCTCGGGAATCCAGCCCAGCGGGGTACTGACCCTCGGCAACTATCTGGGCGCGATGAGGAACTGGATCGCGTTGCAGGAAACCCATGATTGC
>JANLGA010000005.1:8922-12889 GCA_024653225.1 Bacillota bacterium
ATTGCCTGTATTGCATCGTGGACCTGCACGCGCTGACGGTGCCCTTCGACCCGGGCGACCTTCGAGGCCGCATCCTCGACACTGCGGCCCTGCTCCTGGCGGCGGGAATCGATCCCGCGAAAGTGACGCTCTTCGTGCAATCCCACGTGCACGAGCACTCGGAGCTGGCCTGGCTCCTGTCTTGCGTGGCGACGTTCGGAGAGATGTCCAGGATGACGCAGTTCAAGGACAAGTCGGAAGGGAAGGAGTCGGTCTCGATCGGCTTGTTCACGTACCCGGTGCTCATGGCTTCGGACATCCTCCTTTACAACACCGACCTCGTCCCCGTCGGGGCGGACCAGAAGCAGCACGTCGAGATAACCAGGGACATAGCGGAGCGTTTCAACAGGCATTATGGGCCGACGTTCACCTTGCCCGAACCGTACATTCCCGCCGTGGGCGCCCGGATAATGTCTCTCGACGACCCGACGAAGAAGATGAGCAAGAGCAACGCCAACCCGGGCAGCTACATCGGCCTCCTGGACTCCGGCGACGCCATTAGGAAGAAGTTGATGGCCGCGGTGACCGACTCCGGGCGCTCGATCGTGTACGATCCGGAAGCAAAGCCCGCGATCAGCAACCTTCTCACCATGTACTCCCTGTGCGCGGGGATCCCCATCGAAGAGCTCGAGAAGATGTATGTCGGCAAAGGTTACAGCGATCTGAAAAAGGACCTCGCATCCGTGATAATCGAAACGCTGACGCCATTGCATCGCGCCTTCCGAGACGTGGTGGCGTCGGGCGAGGTAGCCCGGGTGTTGAGAGAGGGCGCCGAGAAGGCGCGGGCGGCGGCCTCGCCAACGTTACACCTCGTGAAGCGACGAATGGGCCTGATGGACTGAGAAGGTCCCGGGCGGGCGGCTGTCGAACCTCCCACGGTGGGTGTTGACATAATCATGCCGGCCGAGGGAGGTTTGCTTCTTGTCAAGGGCGGTGCAACTCGACATCGCCGGGCACGTCACTCGACCCGCGACCCGCGTTCCGACCTTCGGATGGGCGATAAGAAAGGGTAGGCGCCTGCAGATCCTGCTCCTCGCTCTCGTCACCGTGGTCTCGACGCCGGCTGTCCGCTTCTCCGCCGCCCGCGACCCGGGCACACCGTGGGGGCAGGACGCGGAGGCGGCGGACTTTTCCCCGGCTGTTCTCGTTGAGACGAGGTGGTTGATGTCTTCGATTCACTCGTCCGGCGCTCTGGCGCTGACCCCTGAAAAGGAAATAGTGGTACCCTACTTCTCCAATATCGCGATGCTCACCCTGCTCGATATCGCACCGCCCCTGGCGGGCAGTTACATAGACTGGTATCTCGACAACATCAACAGGCCGGACAGGTGGGGATTGCCCGGCACCATCTATGACTTCCGCATTCGCGGCGATGAGCTCATTCCGACCTACGACTATGACTCCGCCGACGCCTACGCGGCGACATTCCTCACGCTGGTAAGTGAGTATTATCGAAAGACGGGGGACATCGAGTTCGTTAGGCGCCGGAGGCCGCGCATTGACATGGTCGCCGGAGTGCTCACGTCCCTGCAGGACGGAGACGGACTCGTCAGGGTCAAGCCGAGGGATTCCAACAAGTACCTCATGGACAACTGCGAGGACTTCAAGGGTTTGGTGGACTGGGCCTATGTACTGGATGCACTGGGGGACGGCGAGTCCGCCGCAAGGTGTCGCGCGGCAGCCGCCCGAATAGCAGCGGCAGTCGAGTACCGGCTGTGGGACGAGAAGGCTTCGTGCTACGCATGGAGGATAGACAGGGCCAACCTGGCGAGCAAGCCGTCCTGGAGGAAGTGGTATCCCGACGCGGTGGCGCAGCTTTACCCGGCGCTGAGCGGGCTGATCTCCCCGTCCTCGATGAGAGCCCGAGTGCTATACGACAAGTTCAACAGGGCATTCCCGTATTGGCCCGATGTTAGGATGAGGCACGGGTATCCATGGGGGCTGGTGGCAAGGTACGCCATGACACAGGGCGACAAAGGTAGGGCAATGGAATTCCTCGGGTCGGCCGGCAGCCGCTTCGTCGAGACAGGGGGGCCGCATCCGTGGTATTGCCTTGAGTCGGCCATGTTCATAGAGACGTGCAAGGCCGCCGGGCACCGTGGGTCGCCCGGGACTGGGGCTACCGCAGCGGCTCCGGCGGCCGGGATGTGAACCCGGTTCCCCGCTAGCGACCGGGTTCGGGGACGTACTGGATTTCACCGGCCTTTATCCAGCCCAGTTGTTCCCTGGCCACCTTCTCGATGTACTCGTCCCTCTGGAGGATCTCGATCTGCTCCTTCAGGATCTGATTTTTCACCTGTTGCGCCCGGATGGCCTCCTCCAGCCTCCTCTCCTGCGCCCTCACTGTCAGCAGCCTGATCTCCTGCCCGGCGAAGGCGTATAGGATGATGCCGACGATCAGAACGGCCGCCAGGGTCCGGCCCCTCCTCCGAGCGGACCGAGAGCGCTCGGCCTTGGCCGTCCGGTCCATGAGGTTGCGCAGCCTGGTGGACGCCAGCAATGGAGCTAGCCTCCCTTCTCCTCGTCGCCGTCCGATTCCCCGAACAATGCGAGAGGATCCCCCGGTATCACTATGACCACTTCGTATCCCTTGGTCCGAGCCCGGTTGAAGAGGGTCGCCACGGTGCCCGGGCTTATCTTCAGACGCCCGGCGATCTCCTCGGACGTGTATCCCATCTCCTTAAGGGACACTACCTGTCGCTCCCTGAAGCTCAACCTCTCGGCGCCCCTTATCTCGATCTGCACCCCGGACCTCCGCCCGATATCCACATCTTTTGCACATGCTGTGGACACATTTTATACGGGAGCTATACTTTTCGTCGTCCGCTGTCGTTTTCCTCCTTTCGCCCGACCCGGGCCCCGTGCAGGGGCCGGCGCGCCGCAAACAGTCACCCCCTGTCGCGCTTCCCCAACAGGGCGAGAGCGACCGGCCGCGGGTGCGGCGCCCTGGCCCACACGTGCCGGGAAGTCCTGGGCGGGTAGGGGGTCCCACCGAGGCCGATCCTGACGACACTCTCCTTGTCTACGGGGATCCCGGGGCGTCGGGGATAGACGGCAACCCCGGGATCCGAATAGTCCACCAGGTAGCTGGGCACGACCGTGCATCCGAGTCGCGCGAGCGCACGGACTCGGTGGTGACCGTCGAGGATCACCATGGACTGCGACTCGACCATGATGGGTTGCCGCACGACCCCGTCGCGATCTATCTCCTTCTGGAGCTCCTCCAGGCGGCGCTCGTCAACCTGTTCGTGCGGTCTCAGCCTGTCGATCTCGAGCAGCGCGAATCGGTATTCCGCAGGTCCGTCCACTTTAGACTCACCCGGTCAACTCCGCGCCCGGTCGCCCGAGACCTGTGGCAGCTCGGAGAGGGCGCAGTCAATTTCGTCACGGCCGACCGCGCAGTCCTCGAGAGTCCCGGATATGAAGTCATCGTAAGCGGCCAGGTCGAAATGCCCGTGGCCGCTGAGACCGAGCAGTATAGCCGGTTCGTGCCCGGATCTCTCGGCTTCCATTGCGATGTCGATCGCGGCTCTTATGGCGTGCGCGGATTCGGGGGCCGGCAAGATCCCCTCCGTCTTGGCGAAGAGCATTCCGGCCTCGAAGACGGACGTCTGCCCGACGGCGCGCGCCTCGATGAGCCCGTGGCGGTGCAGCGCACTCACTATGGGCGACTCTCCGTGGTACCGCAACCCGCCCGCGTGAATAGCCGGCGGTATGAACCCGTGACCCACGGTGTACATCTTCACCACGGGGGCCAGCCGGGCGGTGTCACCGAAGTCGTATGCGAAGGCGCCCTGCGTCAGGGATGGGCACGCCGACGGCTCGACCGCGACCGCACGCGGGCCGCAATCCGCGATGCCCGAACGGGCCGCCTCGAGTCTCCGGCGCAGGAAGGGGAGCAATTTCGCAGGGCTTGTGTTCCCCTTCC
>JANLGA010000005.1:12899-26415 GCA_024653225.1 Bacillota bacterium
CCGGCGCAGGAAGGGGAACACAAGCCCTGCGAAATTGCTCCCTCCCCCGCAGCAGCCCACGACATAATCGGGCGAATCCCCCGCCTTCGCCATTTGTTCCGCGGCTTCGAGCCCTATTACGGTCTGGTGCAGCAGTACGTGGTTGAGCACGCTCCCGAGCGAATACTTGGTGTCACGGTGAGCGGCGGCGTCCTCCACCGCCTCGCTTATGGCGATCCCGAGGCTGCCCGGGCTGCCGGGCGAACGCGCGAGCACGCCCCTGCCGGCGGCAGTCCTCGTGCTGGGGCTCGGCACGACGTCGGCTCCATACACCTGCATTAGCGAGCGCCTGTACGGCTTCTGCTCGTAGCTGATGCGTACCATGTATACCGTGCACTCCAAGTCGAAGAACGAGCACGCCATCGCCAGCGCCGATCCCCATTGTCCCGCGCCCGTCTCAGTGGCCAGGCGGCGTGTGCCCTCGCGACTGTTGTAGTACGCCTGCGCCACGGCGGTATTGGGTTTGTGACTCCCGGCGGGGCTAACCCCCTCGTACTTGTAGTAGATCCTGGCGCGCGTGCCGAGAGCCCGCTCCAGGCGTCTCGCCCTGAACAGCGGGGTCGGCCTCCACTGCCGGTACACTTCGAGTACGCGGCCGGGGATATCCACGTACCGGTCCGGCGACACTTCCTGCTCGATCAGCGCCGCCGGAAACAGGGGCTCCAGGTCGCCCGGGGTCAGGGGCTGGAGCGTGCCGGGGTGGAGCGGCGGGTCCAACTCGAATGGAAGATCCGGCAGGATGTTGTACCACGCCTTGGGAATCTCGTCCTCGTTCAGCAGGAACTTGACTGTCTCGTCCTTCATGACCTTCCAACCTCCCTCGCGATCGGATTCATCTGAAAACATAAAACCCGCCCTGTTGGGGACGGGTCTGTACCGCGGTGCCACCCCGCTTAGCCCCGAGCGCCGTCGGCCGGCTCTTCTCGGTTCTCGCTCATTTCGGGTACGAGGCTTTCTCGCCTTTATACCCTCTCCACGTATCGGAGGATCTCCGGCAGGCCATACTCGGGTCCCTTTCAGGCCTGCTGCTCACGGGTCCATTCGGCCGCTCCTTCCGGCGCCGGGCTTTCACTGTCCCCGGCTCGCTTCGCCGTCGGTGATGCGCTTACTAGTCCCGATCATCGCGTTCGCCGTATCTAGTTGACCAGATGTTATCACGCCCACGGGCACGCGTCAATAGTGAAATTCAATCTGACAAACTTCAATATGTGAGATTTCGACGTCGCTTCACTGGATGAGGTGAACGTGCTCCGGGGCAATCCGTACTCGCACCCGGTCGCCTGGTGCCGGGGACCGGCTCGTTCCGGACCACGGACCGACCATTGCGCCGGTCCGAAACGCCCCGCAGTCCACCACGGCCCTTCTCGGTGCGCCGGCCGGCAGCACCTCCGTCACAACTCCGGGCAGGAAGTTGGCTTCCGCCTCCCGGCCCGTTCGCCCTTTTCCGGCATCGCCCGATCCGCACACCACAATCACGTCCTCGGGCCTGACCCAGACGCGGACCCGTCCCTCGCCGGCGGCATCCACGGACGAGAGGAACGAGTCACCGCAGCGGACGACCGAGTGCCGACCGTCCCGGCCCACCACGACCCCGGTGCACAGGTGTTCCATGCCGACGAGCGCCGCAGCCTCCTCCCCAGCGGGGTGACTCCACACATCCCTGGGAGACGCGTCCTGCACCACGCGCCCGTCGTTCATGACCACCACGCGGTTGCACAACGACAAGGCTTCCTCCGCCTCGTGGGTCACGTAGACCGCCGTGGACCGGAGTTCCCGCAGAACCCGCGCCAGGTCCCTCGCGAATGAGAGCTTCGTGGGGCTGTCGAGGTTCGCCATCGGTTCGTCGAGGAACAACATCTCCGGTTCGACCGCCAGTGCCCTTGCGAGGCTCACCCGCCGGGCTTCTCCCCCCGAGAGGCTGCCAGCTTGCCGACGGTCCAGGTGGGCGATGCCGAGCAGCCCCAATACGCGGTCCGTCGCTTCCCGGATCCTCTCTCGGGGTAGGCGCCTCACCGACAATCCGTAGGAGACGTTGAACCGCACCGAACCGCCAAAGAGCACGGGCTCCTGGAACACCATTGACATCCGTCTTCGCTGGGCAAGGCGCTCACGCTCCGTCACGAGCCTCTTCCCACGGAACCGTATCTCTCCCGACGTCGGCTTCTCCAGGAGGCACAAGATCCGGAGCAGGGTGCTCTTGCCGGAGCCGTTCTTGCCGAGTATCCCCAACACGTCTCCCTCGTTCACGCGGAGATCCGCTATATCCAGGACCCGCCTGCCGCCGTACACCTGCACGAGACCCTCCGCGCGGATCAAGGGTTGTTCCATCTCCCGGCTCCCCTCTGTTGGAAGTACGTGAGAGCGAAGTTCACGGCGAAAGACATCGCGAGAAGGACGGCGCCCAGGGCGAGTGCCGTCTCGAAGTGCCCCATCCGGCTTTCTAGCACCATCGCGGTTGTCAGAACACGGGTCCGCCCCTTGATGTTCCCTCCGACCATCATCACGGCGCCGACTTCCGAGATGATGCCGCCGAATCCGGCCATGACGGCGGCCAGGACTGACAGGCGGGCTTCCCTCAGAAGCAGCGACAGCGATTGCCACCTGCTCGCCCCGAGCGCCATTGCCTGCAGGCCCACCTTCGAGTCAACCTGCTGCACCCCGGCAAGCGTCAATCCCATGACTATCGGCAGCGCGATCAGCACTTGGGCGATCACCATCACCGCCGGAGTATACATCAGCTCCAGGGCGCCGAAGGGGCCGCTCCGCCAGAACAGCATCGAGACGATCAGGCCCACGACCACCGGCGGCAACCCCATGCCTGTGTTCACGGCGCCTATGACCAGGCGCCTGCCCTTGAACCTGGTCACCGCCAGCACGACCGCCATCGGGACCCCCAGGACGACGGCCACGGCGGTCGCGGCGCCTGAGACCCGCAGAGAGAGTGACGCGATCTCGGCAACCTCCGGGTCAAGTGAAACCAGCATTCCCCCCGCCCTTAGCAGTGAACGCACGATCTCGGCCAATTTCGCGCCTCCTCCACATCGCGGTCCTTCGGTCGGCGGCTCCCATCAGCGTCCGTCCCACGGCGTGAACAGTGCCCGCCCGAATTTCTCCCTGCCGAATTCCCCGATAATGCGGCGACCTTCCGGCGAAGTCAGGAACTCCGCGTACGCCCTCGCGCCGGCGGCGTTTCTCGCGCCTTTCACCTCGATGACCCCGTACGGATTCAAGAGCGCGGGGTGTCCCTCCGACAGGACCTCCAGCTCGAGCGATTTCGTCGCGAGGTACGTTCCCCTATCGGCGAGCACATACGCCCGCTTCTCGCTGGCTATCCTGAGCGTGTCCCCCATCCCTTGCCCCGTCGAGATGTACCAGGTTCCCCCGGGCGTCATTCCCGCGGCTTTCCACAGTTCCAGTTCCTTCTCGTGGGTCCCGGAGTCGTCCCCGCGGCTGACGAATGTTGCGCCGGTGCCGGCGATCCGCGCGAATGCCTCCCCCGGCGCCGAACCGCGCACGCCCGCCGGGTCGTCCCTCGGCCCGAGGACCACGAAGTCGTTGTACATGACGTCGAGTCTCCTCGACCCGAAACCCGCCTCCATGAATTCGTCCTCGTCCTTCCGGGAGTGGACCAGGAGCACGTCCGCCTCTTTCTTCCGCCCCAGCGCGAGCGCTTCTCCGGTTCCGACCGCGATGGTCTTGACGGTGTAGGGGTGCTCCTTCTCGAACTCGCCGTTTATCGCGTCGAGCAGACCCGTGTCCGCAGTGCTCGTGGTCGTCGCGAGCACCAGCGGCGTCCTCTCGACAGGACGCCCCGCTCGACACCCCGAGAGCGACGCGCTCCCGACCGCCGCACCCAGGACGACGGCGGCAGCGAGTACTAGGGGTCCACCCCAATTGCGACGACCGGCAACCACGTCCGTCCCTCCCCGCCCGATGAAGGCGTCCGAGTCCGGCCCCGTCCGGCTGCAAACTCGAATGAAAAGCCACCTTCGTCCCCGACGACGGTGGCCCGGCGTGACTTCCTTTCCGATCGCGGGAGGCGCAGCCGTTTCCGGCGACACCCTTTCGGTCTCACCCCATGGCACCGCCGGCTTTAGGGGATTCGACTCGGAATGTCAACGGATCGATGATCATGTTGGACCTGCATCTAGTGCAACATTTTATATCAGCTCCAGGACCGCGGTCAACGGCGGCCGGGACGGCGGCCGGCACGCTTCCGCCTCGCCCGCAGGACGCAGGTTCAGCGCCGCCGTAACATTCGGGCGAACGCGCCCCACGCGCGTTCGAATCGGACGCGAAGCCCGCCCTGCGGGGCGAGTACCGACGCGATGCGGACCCGTGCTCGGGCCAGGAACCGCCGCGACCGGCTCACGACGCGCGCTGCGATTCCGGCAAGGCGCTTCAGGACGAGCAGCACTACGGGGCTTGCGGCCAGGAGATAGGATCCGAACCCCGCCGCGAACCCGAGGAACAAGTACAGCCTGAGGCCGATCCAGTTTGAGACCAGGAGGGAGAAAACCAACAGCGGGGTGAGCACCAGCCAGAAGACCATGTCCTCGACGTAGACGATGAGACCCTTGGGTGACGTGGCCCACCTGAATATGCGGTACACGTCGAACAGGATGCCGGAGGCGACTCCGGCGAGCGCCATTACGGAAACCCTGTAGAATTGGACATCGAGCGGTTCGAGCACCGCTATCCGAGGCTACCTGAAGAGCCTCTCGAACAATCCTTTGCCCTTGTGCTTACCCCTCGAGCCGAGGTTGGGAGAATACTGCAGGCCGTGGACGAGCCCCTCGACGGAGAAACTCCCTTCCTCGACGTCGAGTTGCTTGATCTTGAGGTCCTCCCCCCTGACCGTGAGTGCCCCGTACTCGGTATCCATCATCACCTCCTGGTCGTCAAAGCTCTCCACCTGCACCACCCCGCGAATGGTCACCTTCTCGCGGTTGAATACGTGCACCTCGTGGTCTTTCGCCAGGTCGTAGTCCCTGTCTTCCACGGGCCATTCCCCCTCGCCTAATACGTATGCTCGTCTGCGGGGGATATGCCGCGAACCGGGCCCTCCACGACCCTGTACATTCTCCGCGCTATGTCCGCTGTGGCGGAATCACGCACCTCGAGAACCTGCACTTGAACGGTGCCGCCGCCGAACTCTATGGCGACGATGTCGCCGACACTCACCTCGCTCCCCGGTTTGGCTTTCCTGCCGTTGACGGCGACGCGGCCCTCCTCGCACGCTTCCCGCGCCACGGTTCGTCGCTTGACCAGCCTGCTCACCTTCAGGAACTTGTCGACCCGCATCCCGACTTCTCCCCTTCATGGGCAGGCTTCAAAAAACGAAATCAGGTTCGCCGGGCGAACCTGATTGCTCGCTCTCCCGGTTACTTCGTGGTCTCTTTCAGGGCCTTGCCCGCCCTGAAAGTCGGGACCTTCGTCGCAGCGATGTCAATCTCCTCGCCCGTCTTGGGGTTGCGGCCCTTGCGGGCGGCCCTCTGTCTCACCTCGAATGTGCCGAACCCCACGAGGGACACCTTGTCGTCCCTGGACAGAGCCTCCTCAATGACATCGATCACCGAGTTGACCACCTTCTCGGTGTCTTTCTTCGTCATCCCGGTCCTCTCCGCGACCGCAGAAACGAGTTCCGCCTTATTCAACCGAATCCCTCCCAAGTTTAGACCGGGCAACCCGGCCCCGTGCGCGCCCGCGGCGCCGGAAAACACCGGTCGTGGTCCGGCGCACTGCAGACTGCTATCCTTTGGACTGTTCCCAGAGAGCGTCCATCTCGTCCATGCTCATCTCCGACAGGTCCTTGCCCAGTCTCGACGCCGCCGCTTCGATGTAGGCAAACCTTTCAACGAACTTTCGAACCGTCGCCCCCAGCGCCACCTCGGGGTTCACGCCGACAAATCGGCATGCATTGACGACACTGAAAAGGATGTCCCCGATTTCCTCCTCGACCTCGCCGGGCTTTCCCGACCCGACCGCCTCTCTCAGTTCTGCTATCTCTTCCTCGATCTTCGAGAGGACACCTTGCACATCCTTCCAGTCGAAACCGACCCCGGCCGCAGCCCTCTGAACATGGTACGCTCTCATCAGCGCCGGAAACGCCCCCGGCGACCTGACCAAGGGGCATTCCCCGTTTCTCTCATCCCGCTTGATTGACTCCCACCTGTCTATGACCTCGCCGCTGGTTTTCGCCCTCTTTCCACCGAACACGTGGACGTGCCTCCGGACCATCTTCCGGGTTATGCCGTCCACCACCCTCTGGACGTCGAAGTGCCCGCTCTCCTGTGCTATCCGCGAGTGCAGCACGACTTGCAGCAGTAAGTCTCCCAACTCGTCACACAGTTTATTCATGTCCCCCAGGTCAATCGCCTCGACCACCTCGTACGCTTCCTCTATGACGTACTGCCGCAGCGACTCGTGTGTCTGCTCCCTGTCCCAGGGACACCCCTCCTCGCCCCTCAGTCGCTCGACGACCCCCACCAAGGGGTCGAGGGGCCACCTCGACGGTCTTTCCTCGGCTCCTCTCCCCGCCTCGATCCTCGGCACGAACAGCGATGTCAGGTGATTGACGCGCTGTCTGTCCAACTCGTAGATGGGAAGCCATATCACGCGCTCCTCCCCGGGGACCCCGGCCGCCGTGACCAGGGCCACTCTGTGTTCCGGCGGGTATCTCGTCATCAGCGCAAGCTTCACGTCCGAGGTCAGGCGCTCGTTGTAGACCTGCGAGACCACGACATCCCTCGCCCCGCCCGGGGGCCGGCGGTCAATGGCGCAGGCGTCAACGATCTCCAGCCCCTCGACCGGGTCCACCTTCAGGACCGCGCATACCGCATCGAGGAAACTCATCGCCGGGAATACTTCGCACCGGATCCCCACCCGCTCGGCCGCGTCGTTGACCATCCCGACCGTCGCCTCGCCGAAGAACGGGTGGCCCGGAACCGCATACGCCACCACCCCGTGTTTGCCGACCTCGGAAATCAGCGAATCGCATATGCCCCGGTACACTTCCTCGAAAGTGGGGCACTCCTCGTAAAGCGCGTCGAAGGTCTCGAACGAGATGCCTTTCTCGCGAAGGAGAGCGACCGACGGGTGAGACGAAGTCCTGAGAAATGACTTCTTTGAAGTCCTGAGCGCCTCGATGTTCAGGTCGGGCACCTGGTGCGGCGAACCCGGACCGAGCCCCACCAGCTTGATGAGCCTCATTTCCTGATCAACCCCAGAGACGAAAGTAGCCTCGACAAGCGCGGACCGAGCCCCGGCACGACCTCGATGTCGCGGGGTGTCAACCCGCCGACCGCGAGGAGCACGGCCGTGTAGACTACGACCCCCGCGCCAATGGAGCCCAGGGTCGCCACCGAAGCGCGGGCGGTGAGGCCCAAGATGCGACCGTGAACCTGGACGACGGCGGCCGCCATCACCAGGGTCGCCGCTCCGGGCTTCAATACCATGCCGCGGATGTCCAAGAGGCCTCCTCCCAGCAGGCCGGCCAGGCACGCCAGGTTGAGCGCCGCCGCCAGCAGGAAGCCCGCCGAAGTCCCGTAAGCGGCGCCCCTTATCCCGAGCGGGGGCATCGCCGTGAGGACCCACGTGAGCGCGAACTTGGCGGCCGAACCGATGAGCAGGTTCTTCACCGGTACCGACATCATGCCCAATCCCTGCAGGGCACCGGACGACACCTGCTGGACGGCCAGGAACAACACCCCGGGTGACAGGGACGCCAAGGAGGTGCCTATTTCGGCGCTGCCGTAAAGGAGCTGGGTTATCGGCCCGGCCAGCAGGTACAGGCCGACCATGGCCGGCATCATGAGTATAAACGTGAGCCTGAGGGCGGTCTTCGTGCGGGACGCGACCACGGCCGTGTTTCCCCTGGCGGCGGCCTCCGACACGGACGGAACCAGGCTCACCTGGAGCGCGGTCGAGAACACCGTGGGCAGGTTCATCAGCGGCAGCGCGCCGCCGGCGAGCTGGCCGTAAAGCGAGGTCGCCTGCTCGAAACCCATTCCCGTCGCCTGCAGGCGCCCGGGCACCACCGCCATATCAACCAGCTGGGTGACACCGAGTACCCCGCTGGCGAGGGATACGGGGATCGCGAGCGCGACGATTTGCCCCGCCGTGCGGAAGGGGCCGCCCGCGCCGCTCGCGGCCGACGGGTCCAATCCCAGATCCCCCCGCACACGACCGAATACGAACAGGAGGTAGGCGAGTCCCGCTATCGCCCCGGTCACCGCCCCGAAGCTTGCGCCTGCGGCGGCCCGCTCGACGCCCGCCGGAAGAAGGACCACGGCGAGCAAGAGCATAGTCCCCACCCTGACCACCTGCTCGATTATTTGAGACATCGCGGTAGGAGTCATGTGTTGCAGGCCCTGAAACAGTCCCCTGTACGCGGACATAATCGAGACGAAGAATATCGCCGGGGAAATCGCCGCAATCGAGAGATATGCCCGGGGGTCTCGCGTGACGTTCTCGGCGATGTATCGCGCGCACGCGAACAACGCGAAGGAAAGGAAGGCGCCGAGTATCCCGAGGAGCCACAGGGATGTTCCGAACACCTCTCTCACGCCCCGGGCATCCCCCTGCGCCGCTCGGGCAGACACGAGCTTCGAGACCGCCACATTTATGCCCGTGGTTGATAGCACCAGCACGAGTGCGTAGATGGGGTAAGCCATCGAGAATAGCCCCATGCCGCCGTCGCCGAGCAGGGGATAGAGGGGGATCCTGTAGAGCGCGCCGAGCAGTCTGCTTATGACCCCGGCGACGGCCAGCATCATCGCTCCGCCGAGGAACGTCTCCCGCTTCAACCCGGATTTCTCCCCTCCAGGGCCAATTCAGCCTCTATTATACACCATCCCCGTCCACCTTCCCTCACACAGACACAGGGTGGCGGACGCACTTCCGCCACCCTGTCCCCGAACAACCGCTCGTCAGGCCTGTCGGGCGGGGCTCACTGCTCCATCTGCTTTGCGAGAAAGCCGGCGGCCGTCTCCGCCAGCTTCAACTCGAGCTCCCCCATCTGCACACCGGGCTCGCGCGAACAGATTATGACGGCCCCTATCGGGTCCCCCTCGGCGATAATCGGGGCAATCACCTCGGCGGTGAACTTGCACCCGGTCTCCTCCTCCAGCGTCAGGCACTCCCGGCAGTACTTGTGATCCCCGGGCTTTTCGATCAGGACCGCTTTCCTGTCCTCCATGACCCGTTCGACCGCCGGACTGATGGACTTGTTCAGGAATTCCTTCTTCGGGGCTCCGGATACGGCGATAATGTTGTCGCGGTCCGCGATCATTGCGATGTGGCCCGTGGCCTCGTACAGAGAATCAGCGTACTCCTTGGCGAAATCGCCGAGCTCGCCGATGGGGGAATACTTCTTGAGAATGACCTCCCCATCCCTGTCAACGAATATCTCCAGCGGGTCGCCCTCCCTGATGCGGAGCGTCCGCCTTATTTCCTTTGGAATAACGACGCGGCCCAGGTCGTCTATCCTGCGAACGATCCCGGTAGCTTTCATCATCACCCCTCCTTCGACAGGCGCAGCTCACGGTCACTTGTTCAACGATAGTATATAGGGCCGTTACTACTATTATTCATTTTTGCCAATTGGATAGAAATTCCGCCTCGGGGGATCTGGCAGCCTGCAGCCCAGAAACTCGGTTTCAGGTCCCAACATAAGGAGGAGTCGTTGTCGTGCCGGGGCTGCGCCGAGTATTCTATGTGCCCGTTCCGGGCGAGGCAAGAGTGTCCAGGAACGACTCGACAGCCGCCAAGGGCGGAGGGGTCCTGCCGACGGAGCGCTCCAGGCGGAGGCAGACTACTCCCCTTCCGGGCATGGTGACCCTGCCCCGATATTGCCGTGCGAGGGCCTGGGCCTTGCCGACGGGGAAAGCACTCGGGTCGCCGATCCTGAATTGGATCCTGTCGCGCGTCTGGGAGATTGACGCTATGCCGACGCGTGACGCCAGGAGCCTGATCCTGGCCACCGCCAGCAGGTTCGCCACGGGGACCGGCATGGGCCCGAACCTGTCCAGGAGCTCCTCCGCAACGGCCTCGGCGTCCCGCTGCTCCCTGATGGCCGCCATCTTCCTGTACATGTCCATTTTCTGGCGCGAGTCGGGGACATACGAATCGGGTAGATAAGCGTCCGCGGAGACCTCGATGCTCACGGCGGGGGGCTCCTCGTACTTCCGGCCCTTGAGCTCCTCCACGGCCTCCTCGAGCATCCTCAGGTACAGGTCGTATCCGACGGAGGCGATGAACCCGTGCTGCTCCGCGCCGAGTATGTTCCCCGCGCCCCTGATCTCCAGGTCGCGCATGGCGATCTTGAACCCCGAACCGAGCTCAGTGAACTCCCTGATGGCTTCGAGCCTCTTCTCGGCCGTCTCATGCAGCGTCCTGTCCGGCCGGTACAGGAAATAGGCGTAGGCGAGCCTGTTCGACCTGCCCACCCTTCCCCTCAACTGGTACAGCTGGGCCAGCCCCAGCTGGTCGGCGTCCTCCACGATCAGCGTGTTAACGTTGCCTATGTCCAGGCCGGATTCGATGATGGTAGTGCACAGGAGGACGTCGTATTCCCCTTCGAGGAATTCGAGCATCGTGCGTTCGAGCTTGTCCTCGCGCATCTGCCCGTGGACCATCGCGATGCTTGCGAACGGCACAAGCATCTTGAGCCTCGCCGCCACCCGTTCGATCGTCTGAACCCTGTTGTGGACGTAGTATACCTGCCCATTGCGGTTGAGTTCCCTGGCGATCGCCGCCCGGATGAGGTCGTCGCTCTGTTCCACCACGAAAGTCTGAACCGGGAACCTGTCCTCGGGAGGGGTCTCTATCACGCTCATGTCCCGGAAACCGCTCAATGCCATCTTCAGTGTGCGCGGGATGGGTGTGGCCGACATGGTCAGTACGTCGACAGTCTGCTTGAGCTTCTTTATCTTCTCCTTGTGAACCACCCCGAAGCGATGTTCCTCGTCTATCACCAAGAGGCCGAGATCGTGGAAAACCACGTCGTCCTGCAGGAGGCGGTGGGTACCGATGACGACGTCCACGGAACCGTTCCTCAGGCCCTCGATGAGCCTCTCCTGCTCGCGCGCCGTCTTGAACCTGCTCAAGACCTCGATCCTGACGGGATACCCGCTGAACCGCTCGCGGAACGTCGCGTAATGTTGCTGGGCCAGAATGGTCGTGGGAACCAGGATCGCGACCTGTTTCCCGTCGTTGACCGACTTGAATGAGGCCCTCATCGCGACCTCGGTCTTGCCGTAGCCGACGTCGCCGCAGAGCAGCCGGTCCATCGGTCTCGGCTGCTCCATGTCCCGCTTTATTTCCTCGGTCGCCTGCCTCTGGTCGGGGGTTTCCTCGTACCTGAATGCGTCCTCGAATTCCCGCTGCCACGGGGTGTCGGGAGAGAATGCGTATCCCTTCGCGGCCTGTCTCATCGCGTACAGCCGAAGCAGATCCCCCGCCAGTTCCTTGACGGATTCCTCGGCCCGGCTCTTGGTTCGAGACCACTCGGTGCCCCCGAGCTTGTTGAGCCTCGGTTCCCGGCCTTCACCGCCGACGTACTTGTGCACGAGGTGTGATTGATCCGTGGGCACGTACAGAGCGTCCGCGCCCGCGTACTTGATGAAGAGGTAGTCCCTGAGCACCCCCTCTATTTCGAGGGTCCGCACCCCCAGGTACTTTCCTATGCCGTGGTTCGCGTGCACCACGTAGTCCCCGATCTTTAGGTCTTCCAGGGCCGCGCCGGGTCTCTCCCTCGGTTGAACGGTGGTCCTGCGTCGCTTCACCCTTCCGAATATCTCGCCGTCGGACAGGACCACCAGCTTGAGCGACGGGATCTCCAGCCCTTCCTCCAGGGCCCCCACGGAGACCGTCACGGTTCCACGGCGGGGCGGTTCCTCGAGCGATTCCCGGAGTACGGTCTCGAGCCCGTATTGCCTCATGCCATCCGAAAAGGACCTCGCCCTGTCGCGGGTGCCGACGGCGCAGACTACCGTCGCGCCCTGCGCCCGCGCCCTGTCAAACTCTTCGAGCATCATCTTCCACTGCCCGTGGAACGACTGAGCCGGCCTCCCGTCAAGGTGAACGTGGTTGGCCGGCGGCCGGCCCGGCACATTCCTCGGGAGCAAGGAGGAGTAGACGCACTGGAACGAGTCGAGCCTGTTGCGCAGCTCCTCGAAGGTCACGTACATCGAGGCTTGGCCGGGCAACAAGGCACCCCGCCCGAGTCCGGACGCGTACACCTCCCGCGCGTCTCCCTCAACCTCCGACGCCGCCTCCGCCACCCGCGCGATGTCGTCCACGATGACAATGGAATCCGGCTGCAGGTAGTCGAGCGGACTTGTGTGCTCGCGGTAGAAGTACGGAAGATAGTGCTCCAGGCCTTCGAAGAGGCGCCCCGCCTCCATTGATTCGATGTGGTGGCGAACCCTCGTCCTAAGCCTGTTCGCGGCCGCGCGATGTCCCCCGGCTTCGAGTGACGACGCCGTCGCCTCGAGTTCCTTCCTTATCCGCTCCAATCCCTCTTCCACGACGCGGCCGCGCACGAGGAACTCCCGCGCCGGCCCGACGAACGCGGACCTCAACGGGGTGAAGGAACGCTGCGACGCCGGATCGTACTCCCTGATTGACTGTATCTCGTCCCCCCAGAACTCGATCCTTACCGGCGTTTCGCGCGACCTCGGGTACACGTCAACGATGCCGCCCCTGGCGGCGCACTGCCCCCTCGCCTCGGCCAGCTCGAACCTCTCGTACCCGTTCGCGACGAGGACCTCCGCCAGTTCCGCCGGGGGTATCTGCTGCCCGACCTCGAGGTTCACGCACGATCCAGCCATGACCGACGGAGGCACCACGCGCCTGAGAAGGGACCCGACCGGGGCCACCAGGAGCAGTCCGCCCCCCGCGGCGAGGTGTTCCAGGACGGCTATCCTCCCGGCTTCCAGTTCATCGCTCCTCGCGACCACCTCGTACGGGAGCACTTCAAGGGGCGGAAACAAGCGGGCGGCTCCCCGGCCGAGCCAAGTTTCACACTCCTCGACGATCTTCTCGGCCTCCACCACGTTGGACGTAACGACCAGGACGGACCGCCCCGTCGCCTCCCTGACCAGCGACGCGAGCAGCGACTTCGCGGACGAGGATGCCCCGGTTACGACCTGGCGGTCATACCCGCGCCGCAGCCCGGAGACAAGCGAGGAGAATCCCTCGTGGTTCTCTAGGGCGTCAACGATGCCCCTCAGGGACACTACCGATCACCCCGGTGACCAGGAGATTCCAGCCGAGATGAAGTGAGATGCCGCAGAAAATCGCGAGCGCGGGCGAACCGGTGGCCGCGACGGTCCACGCGGTCACCGCTCCGACGAGCGCGTGGCCGCCCAGGCTGGCCGCCGCGGCTCCGCCGGACCGCGGCGTGCGGCGGAGATCGTACAAGGACTCGACCGCGCCGAACAGAACGTGAGCGGCCGCCACGGGGCACCCTGTG
>JANLGA010000005.1:26425-31715 GCA_024653225.1 Bacillota bacterium
GTGAGCAGCGCGGGGACCGTCTTCGCCACCTCCTCGACAAACGGGGCGGCAAGAGCCGCCCCTTTCTCGCCGAGAATTCTCGATAACAGCCTGTTGGCAAGCAGCGCCAGGGATACCGAGGAGGCCACCGCGGCCGCGAGGCTCGCCAGCATGTCGGTCATGCTGTTATTATGCAGGCAGTCGCCCGCGCCTATGCCGGCCCCGCCGACCGCTCAGCCGTTATATCTGGCCATCGCCGGCGCGTAGCCGTCGCACACTATGAGTACGGCCGCCTCCACCGCCCTGGAAACACAGTCCTCCATCACCGCTTCTTCGAGGTGAGTGAAGGCTCCCAGGACGAACTCCGCGGGGTCGGTGCCCGCCGGCGGCCTCCCGATCCCCAGTCTCAGCCGCCCGAACTCCTCGGTCCCGAGCTCGTCAACGATGGACTGAACGCCGCGGTGGCCCCCGGACGACCCCCCCGGACGGATCCGAATCCGGCCGAGGTCGAGGTCCAAGTCATCGTGCGCCACTATCAGGTCGCCGGGGCCCAGGCGGAGTTCCTGGAGCGCCGCCCTCACGCTCAGGCCGCTCAGGTTCATGTACGTCAACGGTTTCAACACCGTGACAGTGCGGCCGCCCACGACCGCAGTGCCGGCAATCCCGTGCCAGCGGGTCTGGAGACGACTCACTCCCACCCGGCGCGCAAACCGGTCCGCGACGCGAAAACCCACATTGTGCCTCGAATGCCTGTACGCAGGACCTGGGTTGCCGAGTCCCGCCAGGAGCATCGTCAGCGCCCTTCCCCTTCTTCCCTGGGTTTCTTGACCAGTTCCGGCTCGGCCGGCCCTTCCTCCGCCGCCGGGGTCACCGGTTCCTCCTCGGCCCTGGGCGCCAGGACGGAAATCACCAGCTCGTCGCCATCCTCCAGTATCCTCACATGCTCGGGCGCTTCGAGATCCCTCACATATACGTGGTCGCCGGGGCCGAGTGACCCGACGTTCACGCGTATCCCGTCGGGCACTTCGGTGGGCAGGCACTCCACTTCGATCTCCCTCAGCTGGTGCTGCAGGATGGCGCCTCTCGCGGAGACGGACTCCTCTCCGAGTATGTGAACGGGGACTTTCACCCTGATCTTCTCTTCGAGATTCACCTGGTGCAAATCCACGTGGATCGGCCTGCGGCGGATCACGTCCATCTGGACATCGGCTATCATCGCGTTCCTGACTTCCACCGCGTCGCCCCGGGGAATGCGCACCCTCAGAAGCACATTCCTGTCGCGTGCCGCGACCCTCTCGAACGCCCCGGCGTCGAGAACCAGGGGAATGCTCGGCGTGCCTTTTCCGTACAGGACCGCCGGAAGGCTTCCCGCCCTCCTCAGTCGGCGAGCCGCTCCCTTACCCGTGTCGCGCAATTCCGCACCGATCTCAACCTGTTTCATGGCCTATCCCCCTTGGACTCCGCCCGCCTCCATGCACCTACACGAACAGCTCTGAGACGGAGAGGTCTTCGTGTATCCTCGAGATCGCCTCGCCCAGAAGCCTCGCGACGGACAACACCCTTATCTTCCCGCTCGACTTGTCAGCGCCCAGCGGGATGGTGTTCGTCACGACGACCTCGCTGATGCGGCTGCCGTTTATTCTCTCGACGGCCGGCGGCGAGAGAACCGGGTGCGTGCAACACCCATATACCTGCTTCGCGCCTCGGTCCAACAGGGCGTCAACCGCGCTGACAAGGCTGCCGGCCGTGTCGATCATATCATCTATTATGATCGCCGTCTTTCCCTTCACCCTGCCGACTATGTTCATGACCTCCGCCACATTGGGTTCCGGGCGGCGCTTGTCCACAATGGCTATGGGCGCCCGGAGCTTGACCGCCATGTCCCTGGCCCGCGCCAGGCTTCCCAGGTCGGGAGACACGACCACGACGTCTTCGATTCCTTTTTGGAGGAAGTAATCCGCGAGTATGGGCACTGCGGAAAGGTGGTCCACCGGGATGTCGAAGAACCCCTGTATCTGCCCGGCATGCAAGTCCATCGTCAGCACCCTTCCGGCTCCGGCCGTCGTAATCAGGTTGGCTACGAGTTTCGCGGTGATTGGTTCGCGCCCCCTGGTTTTCCTGTCCTGGCGGGCATAACCGTAGTAGGGGACGACGGCGGTGACTCGTCTGGCCGAGGCCCTCATCAGGGCGTCAATGATGATCAGCAGCTCCATCAGGTGATCGTTGACCGGCGAACATGTAGACTGCACGACGAATATGTCGTTGCCTCTCACGTTCTCGTTGACTATTACCTTGATTTCCCCGTTCGCGAAAGTCCCGAGTTCGATCCTCCCGAGGGGCATCCCGAGATACGCGGCGATCTCGGACGAGAGTTCGCGCGCGCTGCTGCCGGCAAAAATCTTGAGCTGCCCTCCGTTAGCCTGACTCATCCCTTGCTACCTCCCCGTTGCTCTCGCGCCTTCTTCCTGGCCCAGCCCTCCTTGTTCTCCTGCCTGGCACGAGCGATGGCCAGCGCACCCGCGGGTACATCCGCGTTTATGGTGGATCCCGCCGCGACGTAGGCGCCCTCCCCGACCTTGAGGGGTGCTATGATGTTCACGTTGCAGCCCACGAACGCCTCGTCTTCCACAACGGTCCTGTGCTTCCTCCAACCGTCGTAGTTGACTGTCACGCACCCGGCGCCCAAATTGACGCGCTCTCCTATGTCGGAGTCGCCGACGTAGCTGTGGTGAGGGATCTTACTGCCCGCCCCGATCCTCGAGTTCTTGATCTCCGCGAAATTGCCCACCCTGACTCCCGGGCCGAGGGTGGTCCCCGGCCTCAGGTGGCTGAAGGGGCCCACCCTGACCCCGGTCTCGATGGTACTCCCCTCCACCACCGAGAACTCGACCGACACACCATCCCGAAGGACGCTGTCGCTGATCCGCGTGGACGGACCCACAATGCAGCCGCTTCCGAGGGTGGTGCGGCCCTCGAGGAAAGTGAACGGCTTGACCAGGGTGTCGGGGCCTATCTCGACGTCCTCGTCTATGTAGGTCGTGCGGGGGTCCAACACGGTCACGCCGGACAGCATCAACTTGTCCATCTTTCGCTCGCGAAGGACCCCCTCGGCCCAGGCGAGCTGCCTCCTGTCGTTGATTCCCATTACTGAGGTGACGTCTTCGGCGGCGACCACGCCTATCTCCATGCCGTCCCCGCGCAACAGGCCGAGAACGTCCGTGAGGTAAAACTCTCCTTGCGAATTCTCGGGCCTGATTCGCTTGAGAGCCTCGAACAGGAGGCGCGCTTTGAAACAGTAGACACCTGTGTTGATTTCGCGGATCTCCCGTTCCTCGGGGGTACAGTCCCCGTCCTCGACGATCTGTCGGAATCCACCTCGTTCATCGCGGACTATCCGGCCGTATCCGGACGGATCGTCCAGGACGGCGGTCAGGACGGTCGCCGCGAAGCCGCCCGTCGAATGCTCGTCGAGCAGTCTCTCGATCACGCGGGCGGTCAGGAGAGGCATGTCGCCGTACAGGATCACGACGTCCCCGCGGAAGTCCTGAAGTAGTGGAGCGGCCTGCAGGACGGCGTGCCCGGTCCCTCGTTGCTCCGCCTGGACCGCGTACTCGACCCCCGGCCCGATGGCCCTCATCACGTCTTCTCCCTGATGGCCCACGACAACGACAAGCCGCGCGGGCCGAAGGTCCTTCGCGGCGTTCACGGCGTAAGTTATGATTGGCTTGCCCCTCAGCAGGTGCAGGGTCTTCACGAGGGATGATTTCATCCTCTTGCCGAGCCCTGCCGCGAGCACGATCGCGGCCACGTTCCGCATTATCGGGGCACCTCCCCTGGTATTATACCACAGGCAGGATCCGTTTCCTGTGAGAGTCAACCGCCGTTCGGCTGCCCCACGTCCAGTCCGGCGGCGGCCAACGCTCCCAGGGCGACAGTCGCGTGCGCGGAGTCGCGCGTCTCGACGGAAATCGTCACCGCCACGCGGCCCACTTGCAGCCCGCTGCGCACGCGGTCGTGATCGACCGCGACGACGTTCACCCCGAAGTCGGCAAGTATCCTGAGTACACCCGCGAGGGCCCCGGGTCTGTCCTCCAGCTCCAAGACCCAGCGGAAGAGCCTCCCCGACCGGACCAATCCACGCGAAATCACTCCGGAGAGCAAGCTGGGATCCAGGTTGCCCCACGACAGGAACAACACGAGCGGGCCCTTCCGCGATCTGACTTTTCCCGAGAGCACGGCCGCCGCCGGGGCAGCGCCGGCTCCCTCGACGAGAACCTTTCCTCGCTCCAGGAGCAGGAGGATCGCCGCCGCGATCTCGTCGTCGGTAACGCTCACCACGTCGTCCACGTACCGCCCGGCTATGTCCAGGGGCAGGCGACCGGGCGTGCCCACCGCGATGCCGTCGGCGATCGTGTGGACTCGACCGGTCGAAACCCTCTCGCCCGCGGCCATTGAACGGAGGAATGCGGGAGCCCCCTCCGCCTGGACGCCGATCACCCCGGCTTCCGGGACCGATTCCTTCACGGCGACCGCCAGTCCCGCCGCAAGGCCTCCCCCTCCGATCGCGCAGACGAGGGTGAACGGCCCGTCGAGTTCCTCCACGATCTCCAGCCCCGCAGTCCCCTGGCCCGCTATCACGAGGGGGTCATCGAAGGCGTGTACCAGCGTCGCGTCACTCTCCCGGCATATCTGGAGCGCCCTTCCGAACGCCTCGTCGTAATCCCGCCCGGCCATCACCACTTCCGCTCCATAACATCTCGTCGCCTTCACCTTGGACACGGCGGACGCCGACGGCATCACGACTGTCGCCTTCGTCCCCGCCATTGCGGCCGCGAGGGCCACTCCCTGCCCGTGGTTGCCCGCCGACGCCGCAACGACCCCCTTCTCGCGCTCGCATCGGCGCATCGCCCTCACTTTGTTGAGCGCGCCCCTGATCTTGAACGACCCCGTGCGCTGCAGGTTTTCCATCTTGAGCAACACTTCCGTGCCGGCGAGCTCGGATAGGGCCCTGGAGGGCCAAAGGGGCGTCCTTCTCACCACATCGGAGATTCGGGCGGCGGCCCGCCTCACGTCCTCCAGCGAAACCCCGGTTTCACGACCACCAGCCGGGGTCACGCCTGCACCTTCGAGGCGCCCGCCCGAACCCATTCCCCCGGGGTGACCCTCACTACTCTCTCGTTCTCATCCACGGACTCGAGGACGGCCAGCGGAAGGAATCTCTCGACGAGCTTCGTCCGCGGTTCCCTGGTGGCGACGACGACACAAGTTCCCACGACGACGGCGCCGAACTCCCCGAGAAGGTCGGCGATCC
>JANLGA010000005.1:31725-45628 GCA_024653225.1 Bacillota bacterium
GTACGGCGAGAGGGATCGCCGTACCCCCGCCCTTCATGAAGTCGTCAATCACGAGCGCACGGGATCCCTCCCGCAGCGCCCTCTTCGGAAGAGACATGTTCTGTAGGGCCCGCGTGGACCCCGAGACGTAGTTTATGCTCACCGAGGGCCCTTCGGCGGCACCGCCGTCACGCCTGCACACGACGAGCGGCAGGTTCATGGCCCTCGCGGTCATTAGCGCGACCGGTATACCCCCCGTTTCCATCGTCACCACATACTCGGCGCCGGCATCCGCGAACTGCGTGGCGAATACCTCCCCGATCTCCCACGATAGTACCGGCGACGCGATGATGTCCGTCATGTAGAGAAACCCCCCGGGTAGTATGCGGTCCGGTGAGGATAGCATGTCACAGACAGACCGTGCAATCTTCAACACTTCTTCCGGTGACCTCCGGGGCACGTATCGGGCGCCGCCGCCGGCACCGACCGTGGTCACGAGGCTCCCCCCGTCGGCGCTCTCGAGCCCCCTCCTGATGATCGCCAAGTCCTCGCTCAGGGTAGACTTGGCCG
This sequence comes from Bacillota bacterium, assembly GCA_024653225.1. GTDB lineage: Bacteria > Bacillota > Sulfobacillia > JABLXB01 > JABLXB01 > JANLGA01. The sequence goes on from JANLGA010000005.1 coordinate 32,275, forward strand.
CACCGAATCGTTCCGCGAACACGGAGAGCGAAAGCACCTCCGAGGGTCTCTCCACGAGGGCCTTGACAATCAGCGCGATCCTTTCACCCCTGTGGACTCTAGCCATCTGCGCTCAACCTCCCCATTCCGAACGTTCGGCGACGCCTGGAGCTCGTTCGTTCGGCATGTCGGGTTTCTTCTACGCGACCCTCCAGCGGCCCTTCATCCGGGTGGCCGCGCATTCCCGGTTGTCGAACGTTTGCAGGGGCTCCCCATTGCGCTTTACATTTTCTGCCATGTATGATGTCTACGAAGAGACCGGGGGCGGCGGTGGCTGCGATGAGGAGTGTTGTGAATTGCACAGGACCCTGGCAGGTTTACTGCTTGCGGCGCTTCTCTTTCCCGGCGCCGCCCGGTTCGTCGCGGCCGCATCGCCCGGCGGCCGAGCCCCCCACGAGCTGGAGGCGTTGACCTTCAACATCTCGGACGGCGAATCGGGCGTGAGGCCCGACCGGCCGCTCGTGGTGACCCTGAACCGCGAACACCCCGGTTGGCGGGGGCTGGCGGCGCACGTCCGGCACGGCCGATTCTCCCTCGAGGTAGACGCCGACGGCTTTCGGAGCACCGTTTCCCGTTCCGATATCGCGCTCCTGGACGAGTACACCGTTCTTGAGTATCTCCCGGCGGGGGGCTGGAGTCCCCTGACGCGTTACCTCGTGAGGGTCAAGGTCGGTCCGACCGCAATCGAGGACGTCGGTTTCGCGACCGGCCCGGCCCTGCACGAGCCGGAGTCAATCGTCGTCGAATCGCCCGGGGAAGGCGAGGTGGGAACGAGCCATGACTTGGTGGTCAGGCTGCTCGACCACTACGGGCTCCCTGCATGGGGTGTCGTCCTCGATGTATCCGCCCGGGAATACGGTTCAAGGCAGCCCGGCAGCCTGAGGATGGAGCCGACCGCGCTGGTCATCGAACAGTCGTCCCGGGGCGAGGGCGTCCTCAGCGTCTGGAATGCGGAGGCGGAAGCGGTCGAGATCACATTCAGGCCCCGCGCCGCGGGCCCGCCGCCTCTGACGACTCAATTTCATTTCCACCCGGGAAGCCCCGATTCCGTGGAGGTGGCCGTGTCCCCTCGAATGGCAACCGTGGGCGAACCCGTGCTAGTCGCCGGCCGGGTGTTCGACGCTTTCCGTAACGCCTGCCCCGGCGTCCCGGCGAACGTCGAAGCCGTGGGCGCGGTGTCCGGCGGGGTCATCTTCGCCCCGGAAGTCGCGTCGGATGCGACCGGGTGTTTTGAAACGGAATTGGTGGGGGAATCGGGCGAGGAGTACTCGGTGACTGTACGCTCCGGGGGCATCCGTTCGGAGCCCACACGGGTCATCTGGTATTCCCGGGGCGCAGACGGGGCCAAGTCATATTGCGTGGTGGTTGCGGGTGCACCAGTTGACGGGCCCGTGATCGCCGTCGCCCCGAGGACGGTCAGCGGGAGCGCCGGGTCGGCTGCGCCCGGATCCAGGATACGGGCGACCTGCGACGGCGCCGAGGTCGGCTCCTGCGTATCGGCCCAGGACGGTTCGTTCGAACTCACGACGGTCGAGGACATTCAGGTGGGCAAGACGATACACATCATCGAGGAGGCCGCCTCCGCGCCCAGAGTCTACACCATCACCGGCAACTTCGGCTGGGGCGCCACGGATCCCGACGAGATATGCTTCTCCCTGGGAGGCGCGACGACGATCTCGATAAGGTACCACTCGCTGGAGCAGGTGAACCGGGACTATCACGAGCGAAACCTGTATTTCGTGGTGAGGTCGTACGGCGGGGGCTCCGCGACAGTCTACTCGGGGGGCGGCGATTACGAGATCACGCTGCCGGCGGGCACTTATAGGGTGACGGCGAAGTCGAGCCTGGGATGCTCCAGGGCGACGCTCACCGTCATCGTCCCTTGACGCCGAAGCCCTCCCCGGGGCCCACCTCGGGCGGTCGTCCGCAGGGCGACCGCCTTTCGCACCTCATGCCGCCTTGGACAGGATCCTGCTAACCAGTCCCAGGTCTGAAGGCTTGTCTACGTCAAACCCGATTTCCGGGTAGTCGGTTATCACCGCTTTCGCCCTAATGCCGTACAGTTCTCCCGCCTTCTTCTCCGCCTCGGATATCGTGAGCAACCTGAACAAGAGCTTGAAGACGAAGGCGATCCCCAAGACCGCCGCCATCCTACCGGGTTTCTTCCTGTTCTCCACGAGAAATTCGAGCGTGTCCCGCAACCTGTCCGCCACACCGAGGTCCGCGAGGAACACGTTGCCTCCGGTGAACGATCCGTCCCTCAGCCCCGCGTAGGTCCTCTTGACCCCCGGGTACCGCGCCTCCATCGTCTCGCGTCGCACGATCGGGTAGTAAAAGTCCGCATCGAGGTCCCCGCACTCCCTCAAGAAACCGTCAACGACCTCCGTGGTGACCAGTGGAATGTCGGACGTTGCAACCAGCATCTTACCGCTTCGCGAGAGCGAATCGAACCCGGCCATGACGTTGTCCACCAATCCGCCCGCGGGCGGTACTACCCTGGCCCGGCTCGCCTTCAGCGAGGAGGCGAGAATCCCCGGGCCGACCACGGCTATGTCGCCGACCGACGAGGACCCCTCGAGGGCGTCCACGACATACTGTAGCATCGGCTTCCCCGCGATGTCTATGAGGGCCTCCCACTCCGCCGCGGCCACGTCCTTGAGCCTCCCGTCATTAGCTCTACCCGCAAGGACAACCGCGCCAACGCGCATACCAACACCCCCTAACGCAACGATTGGGTCACCGTGGCGCACTCGATACCGGGGCGACCGGCGAACGCCTCCCGCATCGCCTCCGCGTGGCTCCTGTCGCGCGCGACCGCGACGACGGTCGGTCCGCTTCCCGACACGATAACCGAGTGCGGGCGGAATTCCCTCAGTCCCTCCATGATCGGACCGACTTCTGGAACCAGACGTTCCACGGCATCCTGGAGGGCGTTCCCCATGCCGGACCCGAGCAGCGCCAGGTCGCCGGACGAGATGCCTTCCAGTACGCGGTGTGCGTCCCCGGGGTACCCTCCTCCCCGCGAATCGAATTCAGCGTAGGCGTCGGCGGCCAGCAGCGAGGGGCCGGGCTTCACGAGGGTCATCCAGAACGAACGCGGCGGATTCACCGGGCACACCCTTTCGCCCCTGCCGCCGACCACTGCCGTTGCCGACGAGAGTGCGAAAGGGACGTCCGACCCTACCTCCGCCCCCAGCCGGAGGAGCTGATCCGCACCGAGTTCGAGCCCCCACAGTCTCACCAGCCCGAGTAGGCACGCCGCGGCATCGGAGCTGCCGCCGCCGAGCCCGGCCGCAACCGGGATCCGTTTCCTGATAAAAACGTCGGCGCCCCTCTCGGGGGCGTGTGTCGTCTTAAGCAGCTCCGCGGCTTTCGTGGCAATGTTCAGGGAACCGTTCATGGGGTGCTGCGGTATGTCGGGGTTGTCCGAGCACACGGAGACCCTGCCGTCCACCCGATCCTTGAGGATCACCTCGTCGTACAGGTCAATCTTTTGCATGATGCTCTCGATCTCATGATAGCCGTCATCCCGCTTGAAGAGGATCCTTAGCGTGAGGTTTATCTTGGCATATCCGCGGACGATGACTTGGCCCACTCCGGCACCCCTGGTGGATCGCTTCCACGTGCCCTGTCCCGGACCTTCTCACGCTTCCCTTGAGACGGCCGCCGGCGCAGGCTCAGATGACCGCCGTGACGCGTCGCGCCTCAGTTCCGCCAGGGCATCCACCACAACATTGTACTTCTCATAGAATACTACCACAAGGTCCCCGGGGCGCGCCATCTCCACGGCCGCCTTGACGGCCTCTTCTTCATCCAGGATGACCTCGACGTCGCTCATGCGGCGTCCGGCCTCTATTACCCCCCTGCCGATGAGCGAGGCCACCTCGCCGGGTTTCCTCCCGCGTAAGTCCTTGTCCTCCTTGATGATGATGAAGTCGAACCCGGATGCGACCGTCCTCCCGAGATTGATTATCGCGTCATCCCGGCGGTCGCCGGGCGAGGTGACAACGCCGATCACCCTTCCCTCGACGTGAAGTGCCCTGATGGTCTCCGCGGCCCGGCGCAGCGCCGACACATTGTGCGCGTAGTCCACGATCACCTTGACGCCGCCCACGCTGAATAGATCGAGCCGGCCCGGGTTGTCGGCGTCGCTCCCGAAGGACTTCAGGGCATCCCTGATCGTCGCCGTGGGCACGCCGAGCGCGATGCACGCCGCCGTGGCCGCCAGGGCGTTCTCGATGTTGAACCTGGCCCTTCCCCGCAGCGAAGCGGGTATGCACCGCGCCTGGAGAATCCGCTGTTCCGATCCCCCCTTGGTGAGGGTGACTAGCCCCTTCTTCAGGACGACCGCGGCGCCGCCCGCGACCGTGTGCCTCTTGACAAGCAGGTTCTCGCCGGACATCGAGAACAGGATGATATTGCACCTGCACCTCTCCATCATGCTCAGCGATATGGGGTCGTCGGCATTCAATACCGCCCAGCCCCCGGGATCGATCGCGTCCAGCACCACGGACTTGACGCGAGCGAGCTCGTCCAGCGACTCGATGCCGTCCTGCCCGATGTGGTCGTCCGAGATGTTGGTCAACACCCCCACATCGCAACGGTCGAACCCCAGCCCCCACTTCACGATTCCACCGCGGGCGGTCTCGAGCACCGCGCACTGCACGTGGGGGTCCTGCAAGACCGCCCGGGCGCTCCTCGGCCCTGTGGTGTCGCCGGACAGAATCCTGGAACCCCCGACGAACACCCCGTCCGTCGTGGTTACCCCGGTTACGACCCCGCACTGTGCCAGCACGTGTGCGATCATGCGAGTCACGGTGGTTTTCCCATTCGTCCCCGTGACCGCGACAATGGGAATCCGCGATCGGCTGCCCGCCGGGAATAGGTGTTCCACGATCGCACCACCCGCGTCGCGGGCCCGGCCGTGCGACGGGTAGTGGTGCATCCTGATCCCCGGCGCCGCGTTCACCTCGATCACGGCTCCCCGCCCCTCGACCACGGGCTCGCATATGGACGGGGCAACCACATCCACTCCGGCCACGTCGAGCCCGATCACGGCGGCGGCCCTGGCGGCCATCTTCGCGTTTTCCGGATGGACTTCTTCGGTCACGTCTATGGCCGTGCCGCCCGTGCTCAGGTTGGAGTTGTCCCTGAGGTACACCACGCGGCCCGCCTCCGGCACGTCGTCGAGTGCGATGCCCCTCCTGGACAGGCTCATGAGGACTACCCGGTCTATCCTGATCCGGGTCAGAGGTTTCTCGTGAGACTCACCCCTCCTCGGATCGGCGTTGGCAATCTCCACCAGCTGGCGTATGCTGTGCTCGCCGTCTCCCACCACGTGGGCCGGAATGCGCTCGGCCGCCGCCGGCACCTTACCGCCGACTACGAGCAGCCTATAATGCCTGCCGGGAATGTGCTTTTCCACGATCACCCGCCCGCTGTACGCCTTCGCGAGGCGGTACGCCTCGACCACGTCGTCCCGACCCAGGAGGTTGAGAGACACCGCTTTCCCCTGGTTCCCGTCGAGCGGCTTGACCACGACGGGATACCCTATTCGCTCCGCGATCCTCACGGCCTCCGCCTGGGTGGAGGCGACGCCTCCGTCCGGCACCGGGATGCCGCTCCGCCTCAGCAATTCCTTCGCAAGGCTCTTGTCCTTCGCCACATCAATGGCGACGCCGGGGGTAAGGCAGGTCAGTGTGGCTTCCACGCGCTTCTGGAGGCACCCGTACCCAAGCTGCACGAGGCTCGCGTCATTGAGGCGCATCACCGGTATGTCCCGCTTCAGGGCAGCCTCCACGATGGCCCGAGTGCTCGGCCCCAGGGATCCGGCCGCCATCAGCTTTCTGACCCTGGCGACACACCTGTCAACGTCGTACTCAAGGCCCTTCGCTGCGGCCTCGACGAGTCGCACGGAAGCGCGACCCGCGTACATGGCGGCATTCTTCTCCCCCGCCTCGAACACTATCGTGTACAGCCCCCGGCGGCCGGACGCCCGCGTCTTACCGTAGAAGACCTCGGCCCCGGCGAGCGCCTGGAGTTCTAGGGCCACGTGCTCGATGACGTGCCCAAGGAGGGTGCCCTCGCCGAGTCTCTCGACGAACCCTCCCGGCCGCCCCACGGAACAGTAGTGTTCTGCGAGAGATGGGATGAGCTTCAGGATTCGCGCGTTGAAGCCGGCTATCTCGGGGGTCAACACCCCGTCGTACGCGCCCAGGTGGACCAACATCTCGGCCACCGGGGTTCTGCTATGTACGTTTGGGCCCTCGATGACCCGTATGTCCACCATCCTCATCGCGATCCCTCGCAATCGGAGATTAGGCTTTGCATCCGAGCGGGGGTGTATTCATCGCGCGGCGGTGACCGCCCCGTGGGGTGGAAGCGGCAGCCTCGAAGCGAGGTCGAATCCGTAGCCCGGTGCAAGTACGTGTACGGTCGCCCCGATGATCGCCACTGGCTGGTTGAGTTCCCGTTCCGAGACGCTCGAATGCTCGAGGGACGTGCCGTCTATGACCGTCACGGTGCCGGAACCGATCACCTTGAATCTCGCCTGGGCGTCAACGACTACGGCTGTGTCCTCGTCAATACCGACTCCGAGTATGTAAGGGTTTTGGGCCACCGCGAGCATCAGGCGGCCGATCCTGCCGCGCTGCGCGAAATGCTGGTCTACGACCACCTCTTCCAGGAGTCCCATCCCCGGGGCCATGCGGATCGCGAGGTTCCTCGGCGCATCTTCTTGGTCTCCCTCAACGATCATCGTGTCGGTCATGGCGGACGCGCCCGCGCTCGTGCCGGCGATCACGACCCCGCGCTCGTAGGCGCGGTGCAACTCCCGGTCGAGTTCCGTGCCCCCCATGAGACTGGTTATGCGGAGCTGATCACCGCCGGTGAAGAACACCCCCGTGGCTCCTGCTATCTCGGCGACATTCGCCTGAAGCGAAGCGTCGCGCCTGGAATTGACGTGGACCACGCCCACTCCGGCCACGCCCAGCTCCCTGAATATATTCTCGTATTCCGAGCCGAGGTGCTCCTGGTCCTCCGCGGCCACGGCCACCACCGCGACCTTCGCGTTTCTTCCCCCGGCGAGCCGGACCACCTCCCGCAGTATGACCTTGTCCTCGCGTTTGTCCTCCGCCCCGCCGATTATCACCAGGTTTCCCTGGACTTTCCGTCCCATTCCAGCATCCCGCCGTTAAGTCTGCCCCCGGCGCCTCTCAAACACGCGACCCAAAGGAAACGGCGCCTGAAGGCGCCTTCACGTGGGATCATCACGGTCTCACATCGTGACATCGAGCAGTTTCAGCACGTTGCTCATGCGGCTGCAGATGGTCGCCTGGTCGGAGCCCGCTCCGAGGAGCCCGATGGCGGCTCCTTCCTCCGATACCACCAGTGAGCCGCTGTCCCCGGGTTGCCCCATCGGGGTGGTCACGATCTGGTCGGCGAAATACGCCTCACCGACGTCGCCGAGGGATATCCTAAGGGTGGCGTTTATCACCCTGATGGTCCCCGTGGTGACGCCGGTCGTCCTGCCGCTCTTTCTGACCCTCATGCCGATCTCCGGCTCGCAACAGGCGGCGACGGCGCCGACCTCGACTATGGAGGAATCAATGGCGTCTTCGGAGACAGGGCGGGCAACTGCCGCGTCCACCAGATTCTCTTTGGAGCGCTTGCGAACGAGTTGGAGTTCGTACCCGGGCTGCACAAAGCACAGGGCCAGGTTGCCCAGCCTTTCCACGCCGCGCGCCACGGCGCACCCGGGCCTGCCGGACGTCCTCCAGATCGGGACAAAACGCTCGAGGTATCCCACCACGTCCTCGGGTTGGCCCCCGTCATATCTCCCCGGCTGTAGAATCGCGTCCCCTATCTTCGCCCGGCCGTCGGTTCCATCCGTGATGTTGGCAAGGACGTGGTTGTTGGAAAGTATCAGGGGCCGACCAGTGCTTCTGTCCCTGACGACGGCTCCAAACGTGCCCGCCGATACCCGAGGGTGGCCGATACTGATCCCGGGGACTGCGGGTCTAACTTTCTCTGTGCGGCCGAGCAACCCTACATCCCCTATCTCGATCACGTCCGTGCACACGCTGCCGAGTTGCCTCGGCACCACGTGCGCCGTCGGTATGTCGTCGGACGGCACCTTCCTCTTGACCAGCACGGTCACCACGGGCTCGCCTGTGCCCACTCCGCCGATTTCCTTGTTGCCGATTCCTACCCCGATTACGTTCTCCAGATGAAGTAGACAGTGCTTCTTACGCCTGAGCATTGCCACCAGCCTCTGCACCCGCTTTCTCCCCCCTTCCCCCGGATTCCGGTAACATCTTATGCAACCACTCCACCGTTGCCCCTAAACAAACGGTCCGGCCCTCTCACAAAGAGAGGACCGGACCCCGGCCCCTTGAATCGCCTTATTTTGCGCGTCCGCGGCCTACTTCCGCCCGTGAGCCCGGCGCGCTTCCGCTCCGCTCACGCCGACTCCGCTACGCGGATTTCGGCAGTCGCTCCACCTCGAGCGCCCGGCCCCCGCGCCGTATCTGTATCCTCACAGTCCGCGTGGCCACCTCCGAATAAGTATAGGAGAGGCGCCTCGGCCCGCCCGACGCGTTCACTTTGACCAGGAAGATGCTCGGAAACACCCCTTCCAGTATTCCTTCATCTTCGCTGACCCTGCGCCTGCCCTTGTCGGCCTTAACGATGACGCGTTCGCCCAGATGTCCCTGCAGGCTGCGGCGGATCTCGTCCAGCGTCTCCCTTCCCACCAAGGGCCCCACCTTTCTTGCGCCCATGCATCCTCATCCCTTCAAGAGCCAAGCTGAGAACAGAGAAAGTGCGGGCTCTTATGTCAACACGATAGCATAAGGCCTGCACTTTTGTCAATTTACCGACTTTTCCGTCGCGCGATCCGCTACTTGCTGTGCTTGTCGGCCACCTTCGAGGCCCCGTAGGAATTGGGCTTGATCCTCGCGTCGAACCCGCTCCCCGCGACCATCCCGACGATGTCCCGGATCAGGTCCTTTGTCTCGCCGTTCTTCCCTACATCCAAATGGATCTCGATATTCAAGTCCGAATGGCCGTTCTGGGAAAGCTTCTCGTACAGCCTGCTCGCAACGCCCAGGCTGAGGGCGGTCTCGAAGAAGATCCGTTGCCTCAGCGAATTCATCTTCCTGTCCCGCGACCGATGGTAATAGTACCTTCCACCCTTCCCCAGCCGGTGTACGATGACGGCCGTCACGAAGCACACCTCGTCCCGACTGTGGGAGTCGGTCCCGATGATGATCTTATAGCCGTTCTCGGGGAGCTCCCCGACATAATCCATGATGTCCCGGAACATCCCGTCGAACGTCATGCTCCCCTTCGTCGGGCTGATGAACACCACTCGGAACCACCTCCTCTCCGCGAGGCCGCGAGTCTAAAGACCAGTCTAGCACTAGGAGCCCGCCTTTGCAAACATGGTGCCCAGCGCTCTGCTCAGTGCGGCAAACTCGCCGATGGAGAGCGTCTCCCCCCTTCTTCCGGGGGTTATCCCCGCTCGGTGGAGCGCCTGGCTCACCTCGTCCTTTCCGAACGCCCCCTTGAGCGCCGACAGTATGGTCTTGCGCCGGTGACTGAAGGTCTCGCGCACCACGCGGAAGAACATGGCTTCGTCGGGGACGTCGTAGTCTCGCGTCTCCCTCGCATCCATCACGACTATCGCCGAATCCACCTCGGGCGGCGGCATGAATGCCCTTCTTGGGACCACGGAATAAATCCTGGGGATCGTCCTATACTGGCACGCTATTGAAAAGGCGCCGTATTCGTCCGAGCCCGGCGCGGCCACCATCCTGAGGGCGACCTCCTTCTGGACCATGAAGACCATGCGCGAGACCCTGCCGACGGCGGAAAGAGCGCCGGTGATGATCGGGGAGGTCGCGTAGTAAGGCAGGTTGGACACGACCTTCCACGGCCGGCCGCAGTCACCCGGCGGAAACACACCCGCGATCGCGGCCAGATCCATCTTGGTTGCGTCCCCGTGAACGATCTCTATGTTGCCGAACCCGCGCACGTTTTCGCTCAAGAGCGGGATGAGGGCCCGATCGATCTCGATGGCGACGACCCGCCTGCAGGCGGGAGCGAGGGCCACCGTGAGCGTTCCGATGCCCGCCCCGACTTCCAGTATGCAATCGGAGTCTGTGGGCTCCGTCGCCGCGACGACCTTCAGCAGTATGTTGCGGTCCACGAGAAAGTTCTGGCCGAGGGATTTCCTGAAGCCCAACCCGTGCTCGCGCATCAGGGCGGCGACCACGGACGGAGACGTCAGGTTGGGCGGCGAAAACTGAACGGGCGGCAGGTCCTCCTTTCCGCCCGTTTCAATCGGCCGCGTCGCGCGCGCCGCGGGGTCATCAGAGGATGTAGACCCTGACCTTCCTTCTTCCCCACCGAAGCGCCTCGCTCTTCGATTCGAAGCACACGTCAATCCTCGCACCCTTTATCGCCCCTCCGACGTCCCCGGCGATCGCGAATCCGTATCCCTCCACGTATACCCTGGAACCGAGCTTGATGACGCGGGGGTCTACCGCGATCACCCCGAATCCGGCTTTCAGGCCGGTGGCCGTGTACCCGTCGGCCGAGGGCCCCGTGGATTCCGGGCCCGGCGTGTACGCCGTGGCGACGACATCGAGAGCCTTCTTGAACCTTATCGTCTGGCCCCCGCGCGATATCACGCCGCACGTGCCGATTGCGACGACCTGCGGAACGGGCTTCTCCAGTACTCGTTCCCCGATCGTCTGTCTTTCGATCACCTTGCCGTCGAGCTTGAGGAGCCTCGTCACGACCTCCTTCGATCCCGGCCGCCCCTGTTGCACCACTTTCGAGATGCCTATCTCGAGGTTCTCATCTTCCCTGCGAAGGACCTGGAAAGGCACTTGGACCTTGCCTGTCACCAGTTCTTCGGTCATCCGGCGGACGCACACAGTCATGCCCGGCTCGAGCTCCTCGTCTGCCTCCGGTTGGACGAGGTCGCGGCCGGAGACATCCACGCCGGCGGTCTTCAGGGCGTCCCTCACGTATAGGCCCAGGCATTCGACGATAGTGCGGTTCCCGTCCGCCAGGATCGTCACCCGCACCGGTCTCTCCACCGTTACCAGCATGCCGGGCTCAAGGACGGACGCCGGGTCCGGAACCACCTTGTCCCCGCTCCCGACAGGGATCCCCTCCAGCGCGAGGAGCTCACCGACCGTGCGCCCGCGAGGACTCACCACGAGCGCACGTCCGTCGGCGACGATCGTGACCGTTCCGGCGCGCTTCGCGAATCCGAACCTCAAGCCGACAAAGACCGCCACCGCCACCACGGCGGCGGCAACCACCCTCCGCGGGCCCCCGGACATGGATCCCAGCGGGAAAGCACCTCCTTGAGGACGGTATCATCACTTCGACGGTCCCGTCGGGTCCACCTTCCACGGGAGGAACACGGTGCTTGACCATGTATTTCCTTCCACACATCGTGCCCCGGAGCGGACCCATCTATTCGGCCCCGAGCGGGGCACCCGGCGAACGGATCCCGAAAAGCCGGCAAGTGTTGGAGAACGTGAGGTCCTCCAAGGTATCCACGGGAAGGCACCTGGTACGCGCCAGGTGGCCGGCGATGTGGGTCAAGTATGCCGGCTCGTTTCTCCGCCCCCTGAAGGGCTGGGGCGCCAGGTACGGGCAGTCCGTCTCAACCAGCAACATATCCCGGGGAACCATTTTCGCGACCTCGGAGAGTCGCGCGGAACCGCGGTACGTAATGGGCCCTGCGAAGGAAATCATGAATCCCATTTTCAAGCACTCCGTCGCCGACGCCCAGTCCCCGGAGAAACAATGCATGACGCCGCCGACCTCTTCAGCCTTCTCCTCTTTGAGGATCGCCACCACATCGTCGTGGGCGTCGCGGTCGTGCACTATCAACGGCTTGCCGAGCTCTCGGGCCAACCTGATGAACGCCCTGAAAACCTCTCGTTGCACCGGCCTGGGTGACAGGTCCCTGTAATAATCGAGGCCGACCTCTCCGACGGCTACGACCCTCGCCTCCGACAAGATCGAACGGTACCAGTCCGCATCCCCCTCGGTGAACTCCCGGGCGTCGTGCGGGTGAACGCCGGCCGCGCAGTAGACAGACGGATACCTCTGGGCCAGCCCGAGTGCTCGCCGGGACGACGACTTGTTGAACCCCGGGTTGACGATCACCGAGACACCGGCGTCTGAGGCCCTGCCGATCACGGAGTCCCTGTCCCCATCGAACTCAGGCATGTCGAGGTGCGCGTGCGAATCCGCAAGCATCGGGCGACCACCGAGCCTCCGCTATGATATCCTGCTGCCGGCCGGGATGTCTCCGTCGGTGGTGAGCAGAACGAGGTCGTCGCCGTGTGACGCCGCCAGCAGCATGCCCTGCGAGACGGTTCCCCTGAATTTCGCCGGCTTCAGGTTGACAAGGACGACTATCCTCTTGCCCACGAGGTCCTCCGGTCGGTAGGTGTCCGCAATCCCCGACACGATCTCGCGGACCTCCCCGCCTATGTCCACCTTGATCTTCAGGAGTTTATCCGTTCCGGGCAACGCGCCCGCTTCCATCACCGTCGCCACGCGGAGGTCCATCCGCTTGAAAGCGTCAATGGTCACCTCGTCGCCACCGGCTCCTCCCTGCCCAGGAGGACCTCCGGACTTCACGGCTTCGGGTCTACGAGGCTTCTGCGCCGGTTCCACGGGCAGCCTCGTCTCGACGTCTATGCGCGGAAACAACGGCTTTCCTCTCCTGGTGACACTCCCCGCTTTCAGTCCTCCCCACCGCGTGAGGTCGCGGATGCGCCCGGCGCGCGGAGAGCCCTCCGCCCCGATTTGCCTGTATATCTCCTCCGGAGTGTTGACCAGGAAGGGGGCGAGCAGCACCGCCGTAATTCTCAGGCACTCCCCCAGGTAGTATATGGCGGTGGCGGCCCGCTCTCTATTCCCGCGGCGGACGAGGGCCCAGGGAGCCACCTCGTCAATGTACTTGTTCGCCCGACCCACGAGCCTCCACACCTGCCCGAGAGCGGAAGACAATTCGAGGCGCTCCATGCAAGCCCGGACCTCGGCGACTACTTCAGACGCCAGTTCCCTTATCTCGGCGTCCCCGGCGGTCTCACCGCGCGGCTCCGGTATTCTCCCCTCGAAGAATTTTTCCGCCATGACGAGCGTGCGATACAGCAAGTTGCCGAGGTCGTTCGCGAGGTCGGAATTGATCCGGGCGACCAGCGCGTCCTCGGAGTATACCCCGTCGGCCCCGAAGGGTATCTCCCTCAGGAGAAAGTACCTCACGGCATCGAGCCCG
>JANLGA010000060.1:0-11076 GCA_024653225.1 Bacillota bacterium
CTGCCGAAAGACATACGACGTTGTACTCATGAATCCGCCTTTTGGTGAACCAGCAGTGGGAGCGAAGAAGTACGTCGTCGAGAATTATCCTCGGAGCGGGCACGACCTCGCCTGCGCGTTTGTTGAGAGGTGGCTTTCGAAGTGCGAGCCAGGTGGCAGACTCGGGGCCATCACCACAAGGACGCCGTTCTTCCTCTCCTCGAGCACGAAATGGCGCCAGGAAGTTATCCTCAAGGAAGGTTCCGTGGAAGCATTCGTGGACCTGGGCTACGGGGTGCTCGACGCGATGGTCGAGACAGCGGCCTACGTCGTGGCGAAGGGCTCGGCCTCCGACGCGCCTGCCGTTTTCCTAAGGCTTCTCAAGGAAAAGGACAAGGCACAAGGCCTGCTTGAGGCGATTCGAAACCCTCAAGACAAACGGCGGTTTGTCGCGAGCCCATCTTCATTCTCACAGGTGCCGAACAGTCCCTTCTGCTACTGGGTGAGTGACCAAATCAGACGGCTGTTCGTGGAACTCCCGCCGTTCGAAGGGGAGGGGCGCACGGTCAAACAAGGGCTTGCAACAGCCGATGACTTCCGCTTCGTCAGGGCCTGGTGGGAGGTACCCCCGGAGAAGGAGGCCAGGAGCAGGGAGGAGACGTTGGCTGGGAAGCGGTGGGTGCCTTTTGCCAAGGGAGGGGCGCATTCCCCGTACTATGCCGACGTTCACCTAGTCGTGAACTGGGAGAACGACGGCGAGGCGCTAAGGAGATTCGTTGACCCAGTGACCCGGCGTCCGTATTCCAGGCCGCAGAATACCGATTTCTACTTCCGACCTGGGCTGACGTGGCCGCGCAGAACCCAATCTGGTCTCAACATGCGTGTACTACCGCAGGGCTGCATCTTTGCCGACAAGGGGCCGACGGCCTTCTTGCAAAGAGAAACAATGGTTTCGGTCCTGGGACTATGCAACAGCCTTGCGTTCCAGCAGCTGCTGTCCCTTCAGATGGCTTTCGGCTCATTTGAAGTGGGAGCTGTTCAGCGCACACCGGTTCCGGTGGAACGCTCCTTGCCCTCGTTCTTCCGGGCCCTTGCTTTGGATTGCGTTAGCTTCAGGGCCGGCACATTTGCGACCGACGAAACCGCACGCATCTTCCAGATGCCTGCGCTGCCATCGGTTAGCGGACGCGGACTCGCCGAGTGTTTCCGAACGCTGCAACTCAGAGCAGAGAAAACTGGGGCACAGATGGCAGACAACCAGCGCAGAATCGATGGCATTGTTTTCGACCTGTACGGATTTGGCCAGGAAGACAGAGAAGGCACCACAGTGAAGTTGGAGGGTGACCGGGCAACCGGCTCGACAGATAATGAAGACCGTGAGGAAGACCGCCAGCAGCCTGAAGCTGGCGCGAGCGGGCTAGCGGCCGAAGTGAAGGCCCTGCTCTCCTGGTGCGTCGGAGTTGTGTTTGGCCGGTTCGACGTGCGCCTTGCTACCGGCGAGAGGCCGATTCCAGACCTCGGCGACCCGTTCGATCCATTGCCGATATGCAGCCCTGGAATGCTGGCCGAACGGCCGGTCCCCGAGAATTATCCGCTTCACATTGATGAGGACGGCATATTAGTCGACGACGAAAGCCATACCGATGACATAGTCAGAAGGGTGCGCGAAGTCCTGCAAGTAATCTGGAAGGACAGGGCAGACGAGATCGAGCAAGAGGCATGCTCGATCCTAGGGGTCCGAGACCTCCGAGAGTACTTCCGAAAGGCGGGGAGCGGCGGCTTCTTCGATGACCACATCGAACGGTACTCGAAAAGCCGGCGCAAGGCGCCTATCTACTGGCTCCTGCAGTCGGGCAAGCGCAACTACGGAGTCTGGGTGTACTACCACCGCTTTGACCGGGACCTCCTGTTCAAAGTATTGGAGAACTACGTCCGCCCGAGGATTCAGAGGCAGGAGAATCTCTTGGTCGAGCTTCGCACGAGGCAGGGGGGAACTCTTGCGAAAGCGGACGTGAGGCGCCTCGAGAGGGAAATCGAGAAGCACGAGACCCTCATGAGCGAACTGGACGACTTCCGCAAGGCGATAGAGAGAGCGGCGAAGTTCTTCGTTGAACCTGAGCCGTTTGAGCCGGACTTGAACGACGGCGTGGTACTCAACATTGCTCCGCTGTGGGAGGTCGTACCGTGGGCGGAGGCTAAGAAGTACTGGAACGACCTTGTGGAAGGAAAGTACGAATGGTCGTCAATGGCGGGGCACATCCGAAACAGGCGGAAGAACGGGATAAGAGATGGGAAAGGTCACTGAGTACCTCATAAACCTGGTCGCGGAACAGGTGAGGCAGAACCGGCTCGTCGTATGGTTTGACCCCGAGCACCACTATGCGGACGTGGTGGCGGGCCTCGAGCTGCCTGACACGACGATAGCGCGCTACGGCGGATCGTTCTTCGGCCTGCGGCGCGAGATCGACGCGCTGCTCGAAGGCGAGGGTCCTCCGCAGCTTATCGTGTACGTTCCAATGGCAGAGGAAGGATCCAACGACGCGCTGGTAGAGCTGACTGCCGCAGGCGTCGTCATGAAGCCGGGTCAGAACCCCTGGCAAAGGAACACCAGGCTGTCGGTAGTGGCGCGCGGCGCGCTGAAGTCAGTGTTGGGGGAAGCGACCACTGCCCAGTTAGAGAAACAGGTCGAGGCGGGGCAGTTGTCTCTCAATGACCTGGACAGACTCGCGGACGACAGGAGCGGCAAGGGCATCATAACCATCCTATTTGGCACCGTGGACCCGGTCCAGGTCGCGCTCTCCTTCCTTGCGGCGGAGCCTGGGTCAGCGCTGCTCAGGCAGGTGGAGGAACGGAACGCCCTGGGAGACCTCGCCTCGTTCCTGGGAGAGGCATTCGAGGTGGAGCTGATTCCCGACCAGGGAATGGGGGCTTGCCGTGCCAGGCTGGCAAGGCACGTCCTGTTCACCGCGTTCGCGGCCGACGTGAGAGAAGAACTTCCGCCCGAGCTGGTCGCGGTCCCGAGGGCTCGGGGAGAGCGTGCGCGCCTCGCCTGTCAGGCTGTGGCTGGGACTTGGCGCTCCCGCAGTGACCTCAGGGCCAGCTACGTTCAGTCCTCGAGGAGGGTGGAGGAAGAGCTGCAACTCCACGATGCCCCGTTTTCCGTGGAGCACCTGCTGGGCACCGAGGTCTTCCTGGCAGCTGAGCGCATGCTCCAAGGATTGGTAGAGGGTCAGCTATTGTCGGGCGTGGACTCACGGCTCATTGGTACGGCCAGATCGCGTCGAGCTGGCTTTTGGGCCGAGCAGACCCCCGAGGTTCAGGCTCGGTGGGAGCTAATCGCGGAGATCGGGAGCCTGCTCGCAGAGGCTGCGCGCGTCCAGTCGGAGATGAAAACAACGGATGCTCAAGCCGCTGACGTGGTACGCAGGTATGCCGCGGGGGACTCCCCTTGGTGTCTGCTGGATACGCACCATAGACGCATGGAAAGGCTCTACCAGGACTTGAACTTCGCGGCCGGAGAGCCCCTTGACACATTAGAGAAGCTGGTGTATCAAGCCCGTCGGCGATACGTGGAGACCTCGGATGACCTCGCCCGACGGTTCGTGACCGCTCTGCGCGACTGCGGCTTCAAAACTGGCGGCATCCTCCGCCAGGTGGACGTCTTCGGTTCCAGGGTAGCCCAGCTGGTGGAACAGGGCAGGGTGGCGTACGTGCTGGTAGATGCTTTCAGGTACGAGATGGCGAGAGAACTGGCGACGAGTCTGTCGCAGGGCTTCGAAGTCGAAATCGAACCCGCCCTTGCCGCGGTCCCGACCATCACGGAGATCGGCATGGCTGCGCTGATGCCCCGTGCCGACCTAGGGGCGGCCATCGTGCCGGCCGAGAAGGGAAGGCTCGCGCTCAAGGTGGCCGGGGCGGTCCTGAAGGATCGGCCCTCACGGGTCAGGTTCTTCTGCGAAACTGCCGGCGTGCCGGCCTTCGAGGCCAAGCTCGAAGACCTGATTCCTCGGCCTGGCAAGAAGGCGCGGGAAGCCATCGAACGGTCGAGTGTCGTCCTCGTCACATCGCAAGAGATAGACGAGATCTGCGAGAGCGGCAATGTCCTGCTCGCGAGGCGAGTCATGGAGGACATCCCGCACCTCGTCCACAAGGCATGTCACGTCCTGGCTGACCTCGGCGTCGAGAACATGGTAATCGCCGCTGACCACGGGTACTTGTTCGGCGAGGTAATGGACAGCGATATGAAGATCGAGCCCCCCGGAGGTGAAACGCTCGACCTCCATCGAAGGGCTTGGGTCGGGAGAGGCGGCTCTTTCAGCAGTGCCTTCGTAAGAGCGCGGGTGGAGGATTTCGGTCTCGGAGACGGAGACCTCGAGATTGCGGTTCCTGTCGGGCTGGGTGTATTCAGGGTTCCAGGCGGCTCGCTTGCGTATTTCCACGGGGGCCTGTCACTGCAGGAAGCTGTGATTCCCGTGATAAGGGTGAAGCCGAAGGGGAGGCGTCCGGCGGGTATCGAGGGCGACGTGAAGTGGCGGTTGGTTCCGGGCAGCAAGAAGATCACCACGCGATTCTTCTCTGTTCACGTCCAGGGGCAGGTTGCGACCCTACTCGAGGCGAGCCTTCCGAGAGTCCGCCTGGAGGTCCGGGCGGGGAAGGAAGTCCTATCCACGCCCGTCTCCGCGTCATATGGCTTCGAAGACGCAACGAGGTCGGTGGAGATGAGAACGATGTCCGATGATGCGTACAAGGTGGAACCGAACACCGTAACACTCATGCTGAACAAGGTACCCGCCCAGAAGACGGTAGCCGTTCACATGACTGATGCCGCTTCGGGGCGGGAACTGGCGCGCCTCGAGGACGTTGAGGTTGCCATAGCGATCTAGCGGGGGATGGTGCTGCATGCCTGAGCTCGACCGTCTTGACAGGAAAGCCGCGGACGTCTTCGCGGGAAAGGTCGTGCGCAAGGACCTCGTTAGGAGGATCAAGGTCGGAGCCAACGTTCCCGTGTACGTGCTGGAGTATCTTCTCGGCAAGTATTGCGCCAGTGAGGACCCGGCCGTGGTCGAGGCCGGCCTCAGAATTGTGAACTCAACGATCGCAGAGAACTTGGTGAGGCCGGACGAGGCGAACAAGGCTCAGTCCCTCGTGCGCGAGCGGGGACGGCACACGTTCATCGACAAGGTCAAAGTGCGGTACGTTGCGGAGGACGACCGGTACTGGGCTGAACTCATCCACTTCGCCCATAGATACGTGCACGTTCCTGAGAGGTACATCAGGGAATTCGACCGTCTCCTGGTCGAGGGTGTGTGGGCCCAGGTTGACATGCACCACGAGTACGACGAGGAAGTCCGGGGCAGGAAGAGCCCGTTTTGGATTGACGAGATCAAGCCGATTCAGATAGCCACGTTCGATCTCGATGAGTACCGTCGGGGCCGCTCTGAGTTTACGGACGAGGAGTGGATTGACTTCCTAATTCGCGGCATGGGGATGGAGCCGTCCCAGTTCGACCACAGGCTGAAGATGTTGTTCCTTGTCAGACTGATCCCCCTGTGCGAGCACAACTACAACCTCGTCGAACTCGGTCCCCGGGGAACGGGGAAGTCATACGCGTACCAGGAGCTTTCCCCGTACGTCATACTGCTCACAGGTCCTGCGACAGTCGCCAACCTCTTCTACAACATGGCTTCCGGCAAGATCGGCCTTGTCGGGCTGTGGGACGCCGTGGCCTTCGATGAGGTAGCCGACCTCCAGAAGATGCCTAAGGAGGTCGTGACCACCCTCAAGACGTACTGCGAATCAGGCACATTCGCCCGCGGCAGGGAAGCTCTGTCCGGTCATGCCTCGGTGACCATGTTCGGCAACACGAATCAGCCTGTGGAAGTGATGGTACGGTCGTCGCACCTCTTTTCGCCGATGCCCGACGTGATAAGGGAAGACATGGCGTTTCTCGACCGTATTCATTTCTATCTCCCCGGCTGGGAAGTCCCCAAGATGCGGAACGAGTATTTCACCGACCACTATGGGTTCATCGTGGACTACCTGGCCGAGGCCCTCCGCGCGATGAGGAAGGGTAACTGCGCGGAAGTGATCGATCGACATTTCTCGCTCGGGTCGCACCTGAACGCCCGCGACGCCAAGGCCGTCCGGAAGACCGTGTCGGGCCTCATGAAGCTCATCTATCCCCACGGGGAGGTTTCAAGAGACCAGCTGGCGGACCTAGTGGCCCTGGCGATGGAGGGAAGGCGCCGGGTCAAGGAGCAACTCAAGAAGATGGGCTCATTCGAGTACTATCAGACTTCATTCTCGTTCATAGATAACGAGACGCGCGAAGAGCGCTTTGTCGGGGTGCCCGAGGAGGGCGGCCGGGACCTCATCTCGCCGGACCCGCTCGCGCCGGGGTCGGTCTACACCGCCTGTGTGGACAACCAGGGGAAAGTGGGCCTGTATAGGATCGAAGTAGGCATATCGGCGGGCACCGGCAAGCTCAAGATCGCCGGTGCGATGGATTCGGCCATGAAGGACGCGGTCCAAAGGGCGTTCGCTTACCTGCAGGGCCACAAGGTTAACATGGGAATCGGCCAGGCCATGGACACGATGGACTTCCACGTGGAAGCGATTGACCTGCTCGGAAACAAGATCCCTTGCGAGGCGGGCGTCGCTCTCGTTGTAGCAGTATACTCGGCCGTAAAGAAGCGTCCGGTTCTTTCCGGCCTCCTAATCCTGGGGGACCTGAGCATCCAGGGGAACATCAAGCCCGTGCTGAGCCTGGCGGAACCGCTGCAGACTGCCATGGACAACGGTGCGCGGCGGGCCCTCATTCCGATCGTAAACAAGCGCAACTTCCTAGACGTTGATCCAGGCATCATGGAACGGGTAGACCCTATCTTCTATGGCGATCCCATGTTGGCGGCATTGAAAGGACTAGGGGCGAATTGAGGGGTCGGCATTGGGTACGTCCTCGCAGTGCGGGTGGGCAGGTAGGCTGGAAGCAGAGGTGTTCAAGCTCTAGCGGTGCAGAGGAGGTGCTCTCCTCATGTCGCCGGCCCGGTCCGGCTCCTTCCCCCAGGTGACCCGTCTCTACGACGCCTTCCATAATGGGCCGGGCATCTTCGGCAGGACGAGACGTAACATGCCCGAGTACTCCTACCTCCGCGGGATTCCGCTCGAGCGCCTGGTCAATGTGCTGACCGTCACGGCCGCATTGGACTACCAGGGCAATTCCGAGCGGCTGTGGCGGGCGGCCATCGGGACGTACCTGGACCGCGCGACGAGTTGGCTCTTCGACATGGTGGAGGTGGCGCGCCGTGACATCCCGGCTGTCCGCCGGGCGATGTCCGTGCACGGCTTCACGGGACGCTACCCGGGCAATAACGCGCGGTACGTGTGGCGCTTGTGCCGGACCTTCGCGAGTCTATACGGCGGGAGCCCCATCGGGCTCCTCGAGAAGTACGGGCACGATGCGGGGCTCATCCACCGCACCGGCAAAGGGCTGGGGGATCTGCCCGGTCTGACCGGCCCCAAGATCCTCCCCCTCTGGTTGAGGGTCCTCAAGGACGTGGCGTCGCTCGATCTCAAGAACATGGAAGCCGTCTGCATCCCCGTGGACGTTCACATCGCCAGGGCCACGCTGCGCGTGATCTACCTCAGCAACCGGCGGCCCGACGTGCCGGCCCAGAGGGAGGCCATGGTCTCCGCGTGGTCCGAGATATGCCGGGCGGTAGGGAGGCCCGAGATCTATCCACTCGCCCTCGACGAGCCCCTTTGGCTGCTGAGCAGGCACGGTTGTTCCGGGACGGACGACGGGAGCAGGTGCCACCGTGCCGGTGAGTGCGTCGTGGCCGAGTTCTGCGTCCTGGGCGTGCCCCCGCCGAATTCAGCTCCTGCGCCAGTCCCTGACCGGAGACACCCACAGCGGCGAGCATGAGGCGAGGACGCCGAGCGCCGCGATGACCAGGGTCGGGCGGAACCCCACGACCTGGCCGAGACAGCCCGCGACCGGCGAGCCGAGGGAGTACGCGCAACCGCTGACGAGGCGGACCCAGGACGAAACGCGGCCGAGCAGGTGCGCCGGGACGACGGCCTGACGGACGCTCATGAGCAAGACGTTGGCGACGGCGGCGCCGGCCTCCAAGGCGAAGTATGCCGCCGCCAGCGCGAACGGCGCGAAGCCGCGCGGGACGACTGCGGGAATGGCGAGGATGCCCACCGTGTGCAGCAGCATCGAGTACAGGATCGCGCGCCCGGTACCGAGGCGCCCCTCGATTCGGACCGCCGCGAGCGAGCCGACAAGCCACCCGAGGCTTCCAACGGAGACGACGGCCCCAAAGGACCCCGCGCTCATCCCGAGCGTCCGGGTGGCGTAGAGAACCACCGTGGTCTCCATCATGGGGCAGAAGACGTTGTACAGGAAGGCGAATGCGGACGTCGGTCGCAGGAACCAGTCGTCCAGCACCAGCCGCAGTCCTTCGGCGATCTCGCGTCCGGCGAGGCGCTGCCCCGCGGCCGGCGGGGGCGGTTGTTCGGGCTGCGCTATGTTCGAGAAGCCCCACGCGGGGAACAAGAAGACGACCGCGTTCAACCCCGTGACGAACGTGGTCGGGAGATACTGCACCATTGCGCCCGCCAGGGCCGGGCCGGCCACCTCGGCCGCCGAGTAGCCGGCCATCATCCGGCTGTTCGCCTCGACCAGGTGTTCCTGTCCGACCAGCGACGGCAAGTGGGCCACGTTGGCCAGTTGGAAAAGCATGCTGAACGCGCCGGTGAAAAAGGAGACGGCGTAGAGGTGTTCCATTCGGAGCCACGCCCGGGCGGCGAGGAATGAGGTGAACCCCAGCGTCAGCGCGTACGCCAGGCTCGCCCACACGAGGACGGGTCTGCGCCGGCCGCGGTCAATCCAGGCCCCCGCCCACAGCGTCATGGCGAGGGACGGAACCCACCTGAGGCCGTTGACCAGCCCGACCTGTGACGGGGTGGCGTTGAAACGGAGGACTGCCATGAGCGGAAGCGCCAACGCGGTGACCCGGAAACCCAACTCCGCGACCCCGTAGCCGGACCACGTGAGGAAGAAATCGCGTCCCCGCGAACGTCCGTCCGAATACCCGTCTGGCTGCATCGCGCCTCCTCTCTGCCGGCATGCCCGCTCGCCTGCCGGCGGTACACGACTGTCGGCATTTCTCGACGGCGCGCCGCAGATCCTTCAACGCCGCCGCGCTCCGTCGCGAGAGGACATTCCCGGGCGCAAGACGACATTGCCGGGCGCGGGCCCGTCCCTGGAGGAGATGCTCCCTGCTCCAACGAATGGTCTCGACGCAAGCACGACGTGGCGGCTGTCAGGAGGTGGGGTGTATGCATTCGATGAAGCCGAAGGAGATCTTGCTGCTGGGCCCGGGACCCAGCCCCGTTGAGCCAAAGGTCATGGAAGCCATCGCGTGGCCCGTGCTGGGCCACCTGGACCCCGATTTCCTCGCGATAATGAGCGAGACCACCGAGCTGCTTCGCGGGGTGTTCGAGACGGGCAACAACGTCACGCTTCCGCTGTCGGGTACCGGAAGTTCCGGCATGGAGACGGCGTTCGTCAACTTCGTCGAACCCGGGGACAAGGTGTTGGTCGGCGTCAACGGCGTGTTCGGGGCGAGGATGGCGGACATGGCCTCGAGATGCCGCGCGGAGGTAGTGGAGGTGAAAGCGCCCTGGGGCAAACCCCTCGACCCGGGCGACGTGGAGAAGGCCCTGGATGCGAATCCCGGCGTGAAATTCGTCGCGTTCGTCCAGGCGGAGACCTCCACGGGGGTGCTCACGCCCGTGGAGCCGCTCGTGGAGATGGCGCATCGGCGCGGCGCGCTGGTCATCGCCGACACCGTGAGTTCCCTGGGCGGCGTGCCGGTGGCTGTGGACCGGAGGGGCCTCGACATAGTGTTCAGCGGGTCCCAGAAGTGCCTCAGCTGTCCCCCCGGCCTCGCCCCGTTCACGGCGAACGAGAGGGCGCTCGAGGTGCTCCGGGGGCGGAAGACCAAGGTCCCGAGCTGGTACTTCGACCTCTCCATGATAACGCAGTACTGGGGCAAGGAGAGGTTCTACCACCACACCGCCCCGGTATCCATGATTTACGCGATCTACATGGCGCTCCGGCTCGTGAAGGAGGAGGGCCTGGAGGCCCGGTTCGGGCGTCACAGGCTGAACAGTGACGCGCTCGCGGCGGGGCTCCGCGCCTGCGGCCTCCGGCTCCTCGTCGAGGACGCGTACAGGCTGCCCAGCCTGACGGCCGTGTGCGTTCCGGAGGGGGTCTCGGACCTGGACGTCCGCGGGCGACTGCGGAGGGAGCACGGTATCGAGATCGGCGGGGGGCTCGGCGAACTGAAGGGGCGGATATGGCGCGTCGGCCTCATGGGATACGGCTCCAGGCGGGAGAACGTGGAGCGGCTCCTCGCCGCGCTGTGCGGAATACTGAACGACCTGGGATTCAGGTGCTCGGCGGACGAGGCCCTGGCAGCGGCCGCGAGGGTCTACGCGGGGCCGGCCGCCCGGGGCGCCGCGCCGTCGGGTGGCGGCCGTGACGGGGGGTGCGTGAAGTGAAGCTCGAGGGTATCTGGGCCCCTATACCGACGCCGTTCAGCGGCGGGGAGATTGACTACGACCACCTGGCGGAGAACCTCGAGAAGTGGGAAGGGACGAAGTTGGCCGGCTTGGTGGTGTTGGGCTCGAACGGAGAGTTCGTCCTGCTTGACGAGGACGAGAAGGTCTCACTCGTCTCGTTCGTGCGGCGGCGATACCGCGCCGACCGCCCCGTGATAGCCGGGACGGGCTGCGAGTGCACCGCGGCCACGATCCGGCTGACGAAGAAGTGCGCGGACGTCGGGGCCGCGGCGGCGCTCGTCATCAACCCGTCGTACTACAAGGGGGGCATGACGGACGCCGCGCTGCGGCGCTTCTATTCGACGGTCGCCGACGCGTCTCCGATCCCCGTCGTACTGTACAACATGCCCCGGAACACGGGGATCAACCTTTCGTCCTCCCTCGCGGTCGAGCTCTCGGCCCACCCGAACATAATCGGGATCAAGGACTCGTCGGGGAACATCGTCCAGATGTCCGAGATAGTCG
>JANLGA010000060.1:11086-11487 GCA_024653225.1 Bacillota bacterium
CCTGTATCCGGCGCTGTGCGTCGGGGCGACTGGAGGAACCCTCGCGGTCGCCAACATAGTCCCGAACGAGTGCGCGGACATCCTGGAGCTTCACAGGGCGGGTGACGCCGCGGGGGCAAGGGCGCTGCAGCAGCGGATACTCGAAGTGAACGCCGCCGTCACCACCCGTTGGGGGGTGGCCGGGCTGAAGGCGGCGATGGACATGCTCGGGTACTACGGCGGGGATCCCAGGCCGCCGCTCCTCCCGCTCGAAGCCGAATCCCGGTCGAAGCTCCGGGCGATCCTCGAGCGCGCCGGGCTGTTGTAGACGCTGTCGGCGCACGCCGCATGGGGAGAGCGGCTCGAAAACCGGCGAATACCGCCGTGCGAAGTCCGCCTTGAGAGAAAGGCTGGAAAGGGAG
>JANLGA010000061.1:0-283 GCA_024653225.1 Bacillota bacterium
CTCGCTAACAATATGTGCTCCCTCGTCTGCGGCCTCGGCCCGTCAGCCGCACTCACCACCAGTATCGAACCATCCATCTGCGCCGCACCAGTTATCATGTTCTTGATATAGTCAGCATGACCAGGACAGTCTACATGCGCATAGTGCCTCGCCGCAGTCTCATACTCCACGTGCGACGTGGATATCGTTATCCCACGAGCCTTCTCCTCAGGCGCCTTGTCTATCTGGTCAAACGGCACAAAATCCGATAACCCCTGCGTCGCTAAACACTTCGTTATAGCCG
>JANLGA010000061.1:293-7701 GCA_024653225.1 Bacillota bacterium
AAACCTCTTCTTAGCCATCACTCTTCCTCCTCATCCGGATTGTTCTCACCGAACGCGGCGGTCACTCCAGGCCGAGCAGCCTGGCCATGATCCGGTTCTTCACGTTCTCGGGAACCACGCTGTACCTGAAGAACTGCATGCTGTACGTCCCCCGGCCTTGCGTCCTCGATCTCAGGTCGGTGGCGTAGCCGAACATCTCCGCAAGCGGGACGAGTACCCTGATAGCCTGGACGCCGGGACGGTGCTCTATGCCCTGGACTTCCCCACGCCTCGAACTCAGGTCTCCGAGCACATCCCCGACGTACTCGTCAGGCACGACCACCTCGGCGTCCATTATGGGCTCGAGAAGAACGGGCCCGGCCTTCTCGCAGGCATTCTTGAACGCCATGGAGGCGGCGATCTTGAAGGATATCTCAGACGAATCCACCTCGTGGAACGAGCCGGATTCCAGGTTCACCCTGATGTCCACGACCGGGTAGCCGGCGATGACCCCGCTTTCCACCGCCTCCCGCGCACCCGCCTCGATTGCGGGTATGAACTCGGCGGGTATCGCGCCGCCCTGGATCTTGTTGACAAACTCGAAGCCCGCGCCCCTCGGCAACGGCTCCACCGAGAAGACGACGTGTCCGTAATGACCGCGCCCTCCCGTCTGCCGTACGTATCGTCCCTCCGCGGTCGCGGGCGCAGTTATGGACTCCTTGTAGGCCACCTGGGGCTTGCCGACTTCCGCCTGCACGTTGAACTCGCGCAGCAGCCTATCCACGATTATCTCAAGGTGAAGCTCTCCCATTCCGGATATCAGGGTCTGTCCGGTTTCCCGGTCGGTCTGGGTACGGAAAGTGGGATCCTCTTCCGCCAGCTTCGCGAGGACCGTCCCGAGCCTGTCCTGGTCTGCCTTCGTCACGGGTTCGATGGCCACCGATATGACTGGGACCGGGAAATGCATCGGCTCAAAGACTATCGGGTGCCCCTCGCTGACGAGGGTGTCACCGGTCGCGGTGACCTTGAGCCCGAGCGCCGCCGCAATATCGCCCGCGCGCGCCTCGGTGACGTCTTCCCTGCGGTTCGCGTGCATGAAGACGATGCGCGCGATGCGCTCCCTCTTGTCCCGAGTCACATTATAAATGTAAGAACCCGACGTGGCCACGCCCGAGTACACCCTGAAATACGTCAGTTTGCCGACGTACGGATCTACCGCTATCTTGAACGCCAGTGCCGAGAATGGTTCATCATCGGAGGTGGCGCGGGTCTCCTTCGCGCCCGTTCGCGGATTCATGCCTTCCACGGGCGGGATGTCAAGGGGGGAGGGAAGATAGTACACGACGGCGTCCAACAAGGGCTGCACACCCCGGTTCCTCAGGGAGGCCCCGCACAACACCGGGACCACGCGGGTGGCGAGTGTACCCGCCCTCAGCGCCCTCCGTATTTCCCCCGGCTCCATTTCCTTTCCATCGAGGTACTTCTCCATGACACGGTCGTCGAACTCGGCCACGGCCTCGATCAGGGACGCCCGCGCGTCGGCGGCGGGCTTCACCAGCTCGTCCGGCAGATCCTCCTCTACCTGCCGGGTGCCGAGCTCATCCATGTACGTTATGCATTTCATCTCGATGACATCCACGACGCCGCGGAACGAGTCTTCGACTCCTATCGGGACCTGGACAGGTACGGCCCTCATTCCCAGCCTGTCCTCGATCATCCTGGTCACGCGGGCGAAATCCGCCCCGACCGTGTCCATCTTGTTCACGTAGGCGATGCGTGGCACGCCGTAGCGGTCGGCCTGCCTCCATACCGTCTCGGATTGCGGCTCAACGCCGTTTCTCGCGCAGAAAATCGCGATCGCGCCGTCAAGCACCCGCAGGGAGCGTTCCACCTCGACGGTGAAATCAACGTGGCCTGGTGTGTCTATAATATTTATTCGATGGTCCTTCCAGAAACAGGTCGTCGCGGCGGAGGTGATTGTTATCCCGCGCTCCTGCTCCTGGACCATCCAGTCCATGGTGGCCGATCCCTCGTCCACCTCGCCCATCCGGTGGACCCGCCCGGTGTAGAAGAGGATACGTTCCGTGGTCGTCGTCTTGCCCGCGTCAATGTGCGCCATTATCCCTATGTTCCTTATCCGCTCGAGCGGGTAGACCCGAGCCACAGTCGTTCCCTCCTTTCCCCGCGAGTCGCACCACCGGAGAACTACCACCTGTAGTGCGCGAAAGCCTTGTTGGCCTCGGCCATCTTGTGGGTGTCCTCTTTCTTCTTTATCGTTGAACCCGTGTTGTTCGCCGCATCCATGAGCTCGGCGGCCAGCCTTTCCTGCATCGTCCGCTCAGAACGGCCTCGGGCGTGCTGAACCAGCCATCTTATCGCCAGCGACAGCCGCCTTTCGGGTCTCACTTCCATCGGGACCTGGTACGTCGCACCGCCGACCCTGCGCGGCCGCACTTCGAGAACGGGCATGGCGTTCTTGACGGCTTGCTCGAACACTTCGATGGGCTCTTTGCCGGTCTTCTTCTTGATTATCTCCATGGACTCGTAGAAGATCCTCTGGGCCAAGGACTTCTTGCCGTCCCACATTATCTTGTTGATGAAACGCGCCGCTGTGACGCTGTTGTACACCGGGTCGGGTGGTATGACCCGCCTCGCGACGCTTCCTCTCCTGGGCATTCATTCTCCCCCTTCGCGCCCGCGTCCGGTCACTGGGCCTTCTTCGGCATCTTGGCTCCGTACTTGGAGCGCCCCTGGGCCCTCTTGGCGACCCCCGCCGAATCGAGAGTCCCGCGAACGATGTGGTACCTGACCCCCGGAAGGTCCTTGACCCTTCCCCCGCGCACGAGGACAACCGAGTGTTCCTGCAGGTTGTGCCCTATCCCGGGGATGTAGGCGGTGACCTCGATCCCGTTCGTCAACCTGACCCTCGCTATCTTGCGCAGCGCGGAATTCGGCTTCTTCGGGGTGGTTGTCTTCACGACCGTGCACACCCCTCTCTTGAACGGGTTCCGCCGCAGGGCAGGAGCCTTGGACTTCCTTCCGACTTGTTCCCTTCCCTTGCGCACGAGCTGGCTGATAGTCGGCACACTGTCACCTCCCGCTGCCCGGTTCCTCTTTGAGTATTGCTGCGGATGCCGCTCCGACGTCTATGCCGCATGCCTTCCCGAGGGCCGACATCGTCTCGATGTACTGGATCTCCACTCCGTTCTCCTCGCAGAGCTTGATGATGTGCCGCACGACCCTCTCGTCGGCGTCCCTCGCGACGAAGACCTTCTCAGCGTTTCCCCTCTCCACGGCCTTGGCTGTCTGTTTTGTCCCGACAGTGCGCCTCCTTGCCTGTCTAAGGGCCTCAAGCTGCATCGGATCCCCTCCCGGCACACGGACGCACTCCAAAATTGTACCATCGGGTGTTCACGCTGTCAATTCGCTACGACTCGCCCGCCGGCAGGTCCCCCGCGTACTCCCCTTCCCCGTACGCTTCCACCACCCTGATGCTGCGGTACCTGCCCATTCCCGTTCCGGCGGGAATGAGCTTCCCTATGATCACGTTCTCCTTCAGCCCGATCAGGGGGTCGCGCTTCCCCTTTATCGAGGCTTCCGTGAGGACCCTGGTCGTCTCCTGGAAAGACGCCGCCGACAGGAACGAGTCAGTGGCGAGCGACGCCTTGGTGATACCGAGCAATACGGGCCTAGCCACAGCCGGAAGTCCCCCAGCAGCGATGGCGTTCGTGTTCTCCTCTTCGAACTCGAACAGGTCCACCAGACCGCCCGGGAGCAAGTCGGTGTCCCCGGGGTCCTCGGCCTTCACCTTACGCATCATCTGCTTGATTATTATCTCGATGTGCTTGTCGTTGATGTCCACGCCTTGCAACCTGTACACCCGCTGCACCTCGTTCAGCAGGTACATCTGCGCCGCGCGCACGCCCCTGATCCTCAGCAAGTCGTGGGGATTTATTGACCCCTCAGTCAGCACATCCCCGATTCCGACGCGGTCGCCATTCCTCACCCTGAGCCGGGCGCCGAACGGCACAGAGTAGGACGCGGCGTCTCCGTCTTCGGTCACGATCTCGATCTCCCGCCTATCCTTGCCGTCCGAGATCCTGACGGTGCCGGCGAGTTCAGTGACTATCGCCTGGCCCTTCGGCTTCCGCGCCTCGAACAGTTCTTCCACCCTGGGAAGTCCTTGCGTTATGTCTTCGCCTGCGACGCCGCCCGTGTGGAACGTCATCATGGTCAGTTGGGTGCCCGGTTCCCCGATGGACTGGGCGGCGATAATGCCCACCGCCTCGCCCACGTCCACCATGTCCCCGGTAGCCAGGTTCCTGCCGTAGCACTTCGCGCAAACCCCGTGCCTCGTGCGACACGTCAGGACAGAGCGGATGGCCACCTCTCTTATCCCCGCCTCGACGATCTTCTCCGCATTTTCTTCCATTATCTGTTCCCCGCCGGAGACTATGACCGAGCCGTCCCTGGGGTCCACGATATCGTGGAGTGCCACCCTGCCGACCGTCCTATCGAGCAGGTCCTCGATCACCTCTGTGCCGTCCCTCACCTCGGATACGACTATCCCCTCCTGCGTGCCGCAGTCCTCTTCCCTCACGATGATGTCCTGCGACACATCCACCAGCCTCCTGGTGAGGTAGCCGGAGTCCGCAGTCCTCAACGCGGTATCCGCAAGCCCCTTGCGCGCCCCGTGCGTCGAGGTGAAGAACTCGAGCACGGTCAGTCCCTCTCGGAAGTTGGCCCTAATGGGCATCTCGAGTATTCTGCCGGACGGGTCCGCCATCAGGCCGCGCATCCCGCCCAGCTGCGATATCTGCCTCACGTTGCCGCGCGCGCCCGAGATCGCCATCATGTACACGGGGTTGAACCTGGACAGCATGGCCATGAGCGACTCGGTTATCCGGTCCTTGGCTTCGTTCCAGACCGCCACCACCTTCTGGTAGCGCTCCTCGGCCGTTATGAGGCCCCGGTTGTATTGCTGCTGGATGTTGTCCACCTCGGCCTCGGTAGCCCGAATGATCTCCTCCTTGTCCTTCGGTATGGCGATGTCATCTATTCCTATTGTCGTCCCGGCCCTGGTGGCATAAGAGAACCCGAGCTCCTTGACGGCGTCCAGGACCTCGGCCGTCTTGACCGCACCGTGCCTCCGGTAACAAGTGGAAACCAGCCTCGTGAGCATTTTCCGGTCTATGACAGCGTTTATGAACCTCATGTCCTCAGGCAGTCGGGCGTTGACCATCGCCCGTCCGATGGTCGTCTTCAGCCTCCGGCCGTCCATCTTCAACTCGACCATGGACTGCAACTCCACGAGGCCGTCTTCGTACGCCAACAGCGCCTCGTCGAGGTCACTGAAGGCTTTCCCCTCGCCCTTTCCGCCGGGCTTGTCGAGTGTCAGGTAGTAGAGTCCCAACACCATGTCCTGGGTGGGCGTCACCACGGGCGTGCCGTCCTTGGGGTTCAGGATGTTGTGCGCCGAGAGCATGAGGATCCTGGCCTCGGCCTGCGCCTCCGCGGACAAAGGCACGTGAACGGCCATTTGGTCCCCGTCGAAATCGGCGTTGTACGCCGTGCAGACCAAGGGATGTATCTGAATGGCTCGTCCCTCGACGAGCACGGGCTCGAACGCCTGGATGCCGAGTCTGTGCAGCGTCGGCGCACGGTTCAAGAGCACGGGGTGTTCCCTGATGACCTCTTCGAGAACGTCCCATACTTCCGGCCTGACCCTTTCCACCATGCGCTTTGCGCTCTTGATGTTGTGCGCGAGGCCGTCCTTAACCAGCTTCTTCATCACGAACGGCTTGAAGAGTTCGAGCGCCATCTCCTTCGGGAGACCGCACTGGTGGAACTTCAGGGACGGCCCGACCACTATGACCGACCGCCCGGAGTAGTCCACGCGCTTACCCAGCAGGTTTTGCCGGAACCGGCCCTGTTTGCCCTTCAGCATGTCGCTGAGCGACTTCAGCGGCCGGTTGCCCGGACCGGTCACGGGCCTGCCCCTCCTACCGTTGTCAATGAGGGCGTCCACGGCTTCCTGGAGCATCCTCTTTTCGTTTCTGACGATGATGTCCGGCGCCCCAAGGTCAAGAAGTCTCTTCAACCTGTTGTTCCGGTTGATCACGCGCCGGTACAGGTCATTCAGGTCGGACGTTGCGAATCTCCCGCCGTCCAGCTGCACCATGGGCCTGAGCTCGGGGGGAATGACCGGGATCACGTCGAGCACCATCCACTCGGGCCTGTTTCCGGATTTCCTGAACGATTCGACGACCTCGAGACGTCGAATGGCCCTCACTTTCCTCTGGCCGCTCACTTGCCGGAGCTCCTGGCGCAGTTCCTTCGAGAGCTTGTCGAGGTCAATGGCCTCGAGAAGCTTCTTGATGGCCTCGGCCCCCATGCCGGCCTTGAAGCCGCTGCCGTACTTTTCCCGGGCGTCGCGGTACTCCGCCTCGGTGAGGAGCTGCTTCTGCATAAGGGGCGTGTCGCCCGGGTCCGTGACGATGTAAGCGGCGTAGTACAGGACCTTTTCGAGCGACCTCGGCGACATGTCCAGCAGCAGCCCCATCCTGCTCGGTATACCCTTGAAGTACCAGATGTGAGACACGGGTGCCGCGAGCTCGATGTGCCCCATTCGCTCGCGCCTTACCTTGGAACGGGTCACCTCCACTCCGCACCTGTCGCAGATTATGCCCTTGTAACGGACGCGCTTGTACTTGCCGCAGTGACATTCCCAGTCGCGGGTCGGCCCGAAGATCCTCTCGCAGAACAGCCCCTCCCGTTCGGGCTTGAGCGTCCTGTAGTTTATCGTCTCGGGCTTCTTGACTTCTCCCCTGGACCAGGCCCTTATCTGGTCCGGCGATGCCAGGCCGATTCGGATGGAATCGAAGTTGTTGACGTCCAACAACGAACTCTCCTCCTACCGTCTTAGTCCTGGCCGTCGAAGGATTCGTCGTCCCCCTCGGCCTCCTCCAGCTCAATCATCTCGATTTCTTCCTGGATGTCCCTCTTCGATGGCTTCCTCGCTTCCTGCTTCGTCTTCAAGGTCTTCTTCTTCTTCCGCTCAGCGACACGCTCCTCTTCTTTCTCCTCGAGTTCCACTGCGGGGACCTCGGTCACCACGACGTCTTCGGGCTCGGTGAACTCCGCCGTCACCTCGTCCTCGACGGGGATCTCCAGTTCGTCAACCTCGCCCAACTCCTCCGGGGCCTCGCCGTGAACCACGTCTTCGCCGGATTCGGCGAACCCCGCGTGCAGGAATGCTTCTTCCTCCCCCTCCGCGACCTCGCCCGGCACACCTCCATCATGATGATGACCAGGATGAGGGCGGCTGTGGGTGTGCCCGGGTACCAGGGAGCAGCGAAGACGGGTGGAGGACCTCCGGCATACTTCCGCCTACGGCATGCCGGAGGTCCTCCACCCGTCTTCGCTGCTC
>JANLGA010000061.1:7711-11483 GCA_024653225.1 Bacillota bacterium
GCGACCTCGCCCGGCACACCTTCCTCGGCAAGGAACTCCTCCTCGCTCTCCGTCTCCATCTCAGTCGGTGTCTCGACCCGCGGCGGAGGCGGAGGCAACCTGAATCCCTCTCCCTCGATGGGTATTTCGAGCTCCCTGGCGGTCTCCGCGATGTCTTCGTCCGTTTCTCTCATCTCGATTTCCTGCGCGTCCTCCGACAGGACCCTCACGTCAAGACCCAGGCTTTGGAGTTCCTTTATCAGCACCTTGAACGATTCCGGCACCCCGGGTTCCGGGACATTGTCCCCCTTGACTATCGCTTCATATGTCTTCACGCGCCCCACGACATCGTCGGACTTGACCGTCAGGAGCTCCTGCAGAGTGTATGCGGAGCCGTAGGCCTCGAGCGCCCAGACCTCCATCTCTCCGAACCTCTGCCCGCCGAACTGGGCCTTGCCGCCCAGCGGCTGTTGAGTGACGAGGGAATAAGGGCCAGTTGACCTGGCGTGTATCTTGTCGTCCACGAGGTGGGCGAGCTTAAGCATGTAAACATAACCGACCGTGACCCGGTTGTCGAAGGGCAAACCGGTTCGCCCATCGTACAGTACGGTCTTCCCGTCCGTCGGCAACCCCGCCTTCTCCAGGAACTCCAGTATCTCGTGCTCCTTGGCGCCGTCGAATACCGGGCTGGCTATCCACAGGCCGAGCACCCGGGCCGCCCACCCCAGGTGACACTCGAGTATCTGCCCGAGGTTCATCCTCGAGGGAACCCCCAGCGGGTTCAGGAGTATCTCGACCGGCGTCCCGTCCGGGAGGAACGGCATGTCTTCCTCGGGGAGTATCCTCGCTATGACTCCCTTGTTCCCGTGCCTTCCCGCCATCTTGTCGCCGACGCTTATCTTCCGCTTCTGCGCGATGTAAACCCTGACGAGCTGGTTCACGCCCGGTGCGAGTTCGTCCCCGTTATCGCGCGAAAACACCTTTACATCCACCACTATCCCGCTCTCCCCGTGGGGGACCCGGAGCGACGTGTCGCGGACTTCCCTCGCCTTCTCACCGAAAATCGCCCGAAGCAGCCTCTCTTCCGCAGTCAGCTCCGTTTCTCCCTTCGGGGTCACCTTGCCGACCAGGATGTCGCCGGGCCTCACCTCGGCCCCAATCCTTATGATCCCGCGGTCGTCCAGGTCCTTGAGAACGTCCTCGCCGACGTTTGGGATGTCCCTGGTTATCTCCTCGGGGCCCAGCTTGGTGTCGCGGGCATCGCACTCGTACTCCTCGATATGGATGGACGTGAATATGTCGTCCCGCACCAGCTTCTCGCTGATGAGAATGGCGTCTTCGTAGTTGAACCCCTCCCAGGGCATGAAGGCGACCAGCACGTTTCTCCCGAGGGCGAGCTCCCCTCTATCCGTGCAAGGGCCGTCGGCAATCACTTCGCCCTTCTCGACCCTCTGAGACGGGATCACTATCGGTTTCTGGTTCATGCACGTGCCCTGGTTTGACCTCGCGAACTTCATCAGCCGATAGCTGCGGGTCGTTCCCCGGTCGGTCGCGATGACGACCTCGTCGGCGGTCGCCTTCTCCACGTACCCGGATTCGTCGGCGATCAATACCGCGCCGGAGTCCCGGGCGGCCCTGTACTCCATGCCGGTCCCGATGAGCGGCGCCTCGCTGCGTACAAGCGGCACGGCCTGTCGCTGCATGTTCGACCCCATCAGGGCGCGGTTGGCATCGTCGTGTTCGAGGAACGGGATCAGTGCAGTGGCGATGCTGACGACCTGCTTGGGAGACACGTCCATGTAATCCACCTGGCTCGCCGGCACTTGGAGTATTTCGTCCTTGAATCGCGCGGTGACCCTCGCGTGCCTGAACCTTCCATTCTCGTCCAGCGGCTCGTTGGCCTGGGCGATGATGCACTCGTCCTCGTCATCGGCGGTCAGGTACACCACTTCGCTCGTGACTACGCCCCTGTCCTTGTCGACCTTGCGATATGGCGCCTCGATGAACCCGTACTCATTGATCCTCGCGTAAGTGCTCAGCGACCCGATGAGGCCGATGTTCGGTCCTTCCGGAGTCTCGATGGGGCACATCCTTCCGTAGTGCGAGTTGTGCACGTCACGCACTTCGAAGCCCGCGCGCTCCCTGCTGAGACCGCCCGGGCCGAGCGCGCTCAGCCTCCTCTTGTGCGTCAGCTCGGCGAGGGGATTGGTCTGGTCCATGAATTGTGAAAGCTGGCTGGATCCGAAGAACTCCTTGACGGCCGCCACCACCGGCCTGATATTGATCAGGGCCTGGGGCGTGATTATGTCGATGTCTTGAATTGTCATCCTCTCGCGCACTACCCGCTCCATGCGGGCCAACCCTATTCGGAACTGATTCTGCAGGAGTTCGCCCACGGAGCGAAGGCGACGGTTGCCCAGATGGTCAATATCGTCGAGATTGCCGATGCCCTTAAACAGGGTTATGAGGTAGTTGACCGAAGCCGCTATGTCCTCCCTCGTGATGGTCCTGACCGTCGTCGGCGGGCTGCCGTTCGATATGATCTTCACGACGCTCTGGTCCTTGGCGAGTACCTCCATTTGGCTTATCCCCGCGGCCTCGATCCTCTCCGCCAGCCTCCTGTCTATGGGCGTCCCAGCCTCGGCTATGAGGTCTCCGGTGGACGGATGGTAGACGGGCTGGGCCGTCACGGTGCCCACGATCCTCCTGCGAAGCGCGAGCTTCTTATTGAGCTTGTAACGCCCGACGCCGGCGAGGTCGTACCGCCTGGGCTCGAAGAAGAGCCCTTCCAGGAGGCTTCTCGCGTTCTCGATCGTCGGCGGCTCGCCCGGGCGCAGCCTCTTATAGATCTCCACCAGTGCCCCTTCCTCGGAGTCCGTGGGGTCTCTCTCGAGGGTGGCCCTGATTTGCTGGCTCTCCCCGAGCAGTTCCAGGATCGCCGCATCGGTTCCGTACCCGATCGCCCTCAGAAGGACTGTCACAGGGGCCTTCCTGGTCCTATCAATCCGAACGTAGAGGACGTCGGCCGAGTCGCTCTCGAATTCGAGCCACGCCCCCCTGTTCGGTATGACGGTGGCGAACAAGAGCTTCTTACCCGACACGTCCATCTGCTCGCTGAAATAGACGCCCGAGGACCTGACTAGCTGGCTGACTATCACCCTCTCCGCCCCGTTGATGATGAACGTGCCTTTGTCGGTCATCAGGGGGAAGTCCCCCATGAATACTTCCTGCTCCTTGACTTCGTGGGTTTCCTTGTTGATGAGCCTGACTTTCGCCCTGAGCGGGGCCGCGTACGTCACGTCGCGCTCCTTGCACTCCTCGACGGAGTACTTGGGGTCGCCCAGGCTGTAGTCGGTGAACTCCAGGATGAGGTTCCCGGTGAAGTCCTGGATGGGTGATATGTCGCGGAATATCTCCCGAAGTCCGTCTCTCAAGAACCACTGGTACGAATTCTGCTGGATCTCGATTAGGTTGGGTACTTCCAGCACTTCCTCGATGCGAGCGAAGCTCAGGCGTTCACGCCGGCCGACTGTCATCGGACGGGCCATCCACGGGTCACTCCCCTGTAAAACCAAAATAACCAAAGGCAAGAGGCCCGGTTTGTACCGGCGGTCACTTCACCTTTGGGTTGACCTCGTACGGTGAGTAATCTCGGATCCCCACCTGCTTACCGCAAGTCCGCGCATCCGGCATCGA
This sequence comes from Bacillota bacterium, assembly GCA_024653225.1. GTDB lineage: Bacteria > Bacillota > Sulfobacillia > JABLXB01 > JABLXB01 > JANLGA01. Next base: position 11,387 of record JANLGA010000061.1, read on the forward strand.
AACGCACGAGATGGCAATACATCATGCTATCACGCATGCGCTAGCTTGTCAATGTTTTCTCTTCGATCTTGTCGGCGTCCACCACCTTGAACAGAAG
>JANLGA010000062.1:0-5068 GCA_024653225.1 Bacillota bacterium
CTTAGGTGAGGCAACGAATCGATTTCATTTAGGTTTTTGGTGAGGCAACTCGGGGTCTTGACCGCCCGCCGAGGGCCGGTATATACTCTGGCTCGAAGAAATGAATAACGCCTTCGGGGCCGGGTGAGGGGGTCATACCCCCGAGTCCCGACCGGCGGTAATGTCCCGAGCGGGGACTAGCGCCGCGAGCCGCTGAGCGGCAGACACCGGTGAGATTCCGGGGCCGACAGTATAGTCTGGATGGGAGAAGGTGTACTTGGTTCTCAGGCGGTTTTGCCCCGGAGGTGGCTTCGGGGCTTTTAATATTTCGCGTTTCGGGGGGCTTGGTGAATGAACAAGGTGAACGAGGGTAGTGTCGGGGTCACACGAGAGAACCTGGTGAGGCGGATGGTGCGGGTTGGTTTTCTGGGAGCGGTGGGGGCGCTGCTGATGGTGGCACTCGAGATCCCCCTCTTGCCCTCGGCTCCGTATCTGAAGTGGGACGCGGGAGACGTCCCGGCGCTCCTCGGGGCGTTCAGCATGGGTCCGCTGGCAGGCTTGTTGATAGAGGCCGTGAAGAACGTCGTGTGGCAGCTCATGGGCAAGAACTCCACCGGGTGGATCGGATTCTCCGCGAACTACCTCGCGGGCGCGAGCCTGTGCTTCACCGCCGGCGGCGTGTACAGGGCGTGGCATTCGAGGGAGGGTGCGATAGCCGGGATGGCGGCCGGCACCGTCGCCATGACCGTCGTCATGTGCGCCGCGAACTACTACGTCTTCTTCCCGCTCTGGGGAATCAAAGGGCAAGCGGCCGCCAAGGCGATCATCTCGGCCGCCGTTCCGTTCAACCTGTTGAAGGGGGTCCTGACGTCGTCCATCACGTTCATCGTGTACAAGCGCGTGAGGCGCTACCTGGGGCGCGGGTGATCCGGAGCCGGGGCGGGACCGGCGCTTGCGGCCGCGAGAGAGCGGTGATACAATGATCGCGTTGTGGCGGGCATGGCCGTGGAGGTGCTTTCGGATGGGACGCAAGTGCGAGGTGTGCGGAAGGACCATCAGCGTGGGTCACCTTGTGAGTCACTCCAACGTCAAGACCAAGAGGACGTGGTCACCGAACATCCAGCGCGTGCGCGCGCTCGTGAACGGGAGCCCGCGCAGGCTGTACGTGTGCACCCGCTGCCTGAAGGCCGGCAAGGTAATCAGGGCGGTCTAGGTATCGTCGGCGAGGACCCGCATCGAGCGGTATGGGGCCGGGACCGAGTCCCGGCCTCGCGTATGCCGGCAAAGTGGCCGCTTACTTGGGCTTCTTCCTTGACAGCGCCCCCGCTATTGATTGGATTATCACCCCGAGCGGCCTGGGCACCTTAAGTACCACGATCCTCAAGAGACTTCCCTCCCCACTGTTACTGCCAGAACATGGACCACCCCATCCATGCGAGCCCTGCTCCCGTGAAGGCCAGCCAGACCCAGAGCGGCACGGTCCTGACGAGGACGACAGCTCCGGCGAAGACCAGAATGGCCCCGACGGTCCTGCGCCTGTCCACTCCCGTCAGCCTCAGCGACGACCTAACCCTCAAACGCATCCGCGGACACTCCATCGCCGTGTGCGGCCCGATAGCGTAGCACTGTATTATATTCCTTGCGGGATCGTTGGTTACCGATGCCGCCTGGAGGAAAACTTGGCGAGGGCAAGAAGTTCTCCAGGTGCTAAGGGGTGGAGCGGGAGGGCTTGCTGATGGACAAGGAAATGTCCAACCAGTACGGCAGGCTCATATTGTCGGAAGAAGCGATCGCGACGATAGCTGGCGTCGCCGCCACCGAGTGCTACGGGATAGTGGGGATGGCATCCCGCCGCGTCACCGACGGCATCGCGGAGTTGCTGGGCAGGGAGAACCTGAGCAAGGGCGTGGAAGTCACCCTCGACGGCAACAAGGTGGCCATCACTCTCAACGTGATAGTCGGATACGGAGTCAGGATCTCCGAGGTCGCAAGGAACGTCATGGGAAAGGTCAAGTACACGGTCGAAGGCAGTACGGGGCTGCAGGTGGTGAAGGTAAACATCAATGTGCAGGGTGTCAAGGTCACCCGCAGTTGAGGGGGTCGGCAGTTGGGGCCGGAAACGCTAGACGGCTTCACTTTCCGGGCCGTGATCAATCGGGCGTCCAGTGTGCTCGAGCAAAACCGTACTTCCGTGGATGCGTTGAATGTCTTCCCGGTTCCCGACGGCGACACGGGGACGAACATGAGCCTGACCATGAAGGCGGCGGTTGACCAGCTCGCCAAGGTGACATCCGGCGGCATCTGCGCATTCGCGGAAGCGGCCGCCATGGGATCCCTCATGGGTGCGCGCGGGAACTCGGGTGTCATCCTGTCCCAGATATTCAGGGGCATGGCGAAATCGCTCGGCGGAAAGCACGTCGCCGGACCGCCCGACCTCGCCTGGGCCCTCCAGGAAGGAGTTTCGACGGCTTACAGAGCCGTCATGAAGCCCGTCGAGGGCACGATCCTCACCGTTGCCAGGGAGGCGGCCGTGGCCGCTCTGGGCGCGGCCAAGCAGGGTGCAGGCGTGACGGCGGTGTGGGAGGCGGCGCTGAGACGGGCGGAGTGGATCCTGGAGAAGACGCCGGAGATGCTGCCCGTCCTCAAACATGCCGGAGTCGTTGACGCCGGCGGAAAGGGCCTCGTGCACATATTCGCAGGCGGACTCGAGGCGCTCAGGGGGACGGCGGAGGAAGCGGTGGAAGCGCCGCCTTCGAGCGCGGCGAAGACGGTGGAGTTCGAGATTGACGAGGAGACGGGGGACATCAGGTATCCGTACGATACCCAGTTGCTCGTCAGGGGCAACCGTCTCGACCCCTCCGTCATTCGCGCCCGCCTGGAGAGCGAGGGAGATTCGCTGCTAGTAGTCGGCGGAGAGGACTTGGTCAGGATACACATTCACACCGGCAACCCCGGGAGAGTGCTCGAGTACTGCCTCGAGTTCGGGTCCCTCAGCGACGTGAGCATAGAGAACATGCTGGAGCAGCGGGATCTGCTGAAGGGCGTGCAGGCGGGGGGCGGCGACACGCCCAAGGGTGACGACGGCTATTCACCGTCGCGGGCGGGCATAGTGGCGGTCTCGCTCGGCAAGGGACTGACTGAGATATTCAAGAGTCTCGGGGCGGACGAGGTGGTCAACGGGGGCCAGACTATGAACCCCAGTACGGAGGATGTGCTGAACGCGCTCCGGAAAGTTCCCGCCGACAAGGTTATCCTTCTTCCCAACAACGGTAATATAATCCTTGCGGCCAAGCAGGCGAAGAAGCTCGCCGGCAAGAGGGTGTACGTAGTCCCCACGAAGACGATACCCCAGGGGCTGTCGGCGCTCCTCGCTTTCAAGACGGACGCGAGCATGGAGGTCAACCTGAGGAGGATGGCCAAGGCCGTCCGACAGGTGAGGACCGGAGAGGTCACGTACGCGGTGAGGCGGAGCAGGATCAACGGGATGGAAGTGAACCCCGGGGATATCCTGGGGATATGGGATGGAAACATCGCCGTGACCGGCTCGGATCCGGACGAGGTGCTGTCCGGACTGGCCGAAAAGATGGTCAGCCCCGAGAGCGAGATCCTGACCGTGTTCTACGGCGAATTGATAGACGGCGAGCGCGCCGAGAGGCTGGAGAAACGAGTCCGCGACAAATTCCCCGAGCTTGACGTCGAGTTCCGGCCCGGAGGACAGCCGCTCTACTATTACATCCTTTCGGTGGAGTAGGGGGCACCCGTGAACGGACCGAGCCTGCGGGCGGACATCCAGTACGTCAAGGGAGTGGGCCCCTCGAGGGCCCGGTGCTTTCGAAGGCTCGGCGTGGTGACCGTCGGGGACCTCCTCGCTCATTACCCCAAGCGGCACGAGGACAGGAGAGCGCTCAAAGACATCGCCTCCCTCCAGGACGGGGCCGTCGAGACGTTCAAGGGGATGGTCCGCGGCGTACGCGAGGGAAGGCCGAGACGCGGCCTCGTCATCACCACGGTCCTGGTGTCGGACGGCAGCGGCGTCGCCCGGGTCGTCTGGTTCAATCAACCGTACATGGCGGGGAAGTTCCCCCCCGGACGATGGTTCATATTCACGGGAAAAGTGGCGAGAAGAGCCGGAGGCGTCCAGGTCACTTCCGTCGAGTACGAGGAGTTCGACGCACGGGATCCGATTAACACGGGTCGCTTGGTCCCCGTGTACAGTCTCACCGAGGGCCTGACCCAGAGGACCGTGCGAGCTATCCTGAGAACCGCGGTGGACGCGTATTCGAGGTACCTTGAAGATCCCCTCCCCGGCGACGTCAGGGCGTCGAGGGGCCTGGTCACGCTGGAAGAGGCTGTACGCAACATCCACTTTCCCCCCGACGAGCGGGCGCTCGAATCCGCAAGGCGTCGCCTGGTGTTCGACGAGTTCTTCGTGTTGCAGGTGGCGCTTGCGGCCGTCCGCAGGTCGGCATCAGAAATGAAAGGCGTGGCGCATGGCCCGGACGGCCCCCTGAGCCGGCAATTCGAGCGGTCGCTGCCGTTCAGGTTGACCGCGGCCCAACGGAGAGTGTTATCCGAGATAAGGGCCGACATGGAGAGGCCGAGCCCGATGAACCGGTTGCTCATGGGCGATGTCGGGTCCGGAAAGACTGTCGTGGCGGCGCTCTGCCTTCTGAAAGCCGCGGAGAACGGGCACCAGGGCGCCCTCATGGCCCCCACCGAAATCCTGGCGGAACAGCACTACGCCAACATGAACAGGATGCTCGGCCCGGTGGGCGTCCGCGTGGTGTTGCTCTCGGGGAGCCAGAACGCAGGGCGGCGACAAGCCGTCTTGGACGAGATCGCCTCCGGCGAGGCGCAGGTGACCGTCGGCACCCACGCGCTCATCCAGGGGGACGTGGAATTCAAGTCGCTCAGCCTGGCCATCACGGACGAGCAACACAGGTTCGGCGTGAGGCAGAGGGCCCTGCTGCGCGGCAAGGGCCCGTCCCCCGACGTCCTGGTGATGACGGCGACCCCGATTCCGCGCTCGCTTGCCATGACCCTCTACGCGGATCTGGACCTGTCGGTCATCGCCAAGGGTCCCCCGGGG
>JANLGA010000062.1:5078-11411 GCA_024653225.1 Bacillota bacterium
CGGTCATAGACGAAATGCCGCCGGGCAGGAAGCCGGTCAAGACCTTCTGGAGACGAGAGGAAAGCCGGGAGAGGGTATACCGGTGGCTGAGGTCCCAGGTGGACGCAGGGAAGCAGGCATACGTCGTCTGTCCGCTCATCGAAGGCTCCGAGTCGGTGTCGGCACAGGCCGCGACCGAGTTATCGGAAGAGCTGGCGTCCGGGCTGTTCAAGGGCGTCAGGGTCGGGCTTCTGCACGGGAAGATGCGGCCCGAAGAGAAGCAGGCCGCCATGGAGGACTTTAAGCGGGGCGGCACGAGGGTGTTGGTCGCGACGACCGTGATCGAAGTGGGGGTGGATGTCCCGAGGGCATCAATAATGGTGGTGGAAGGTGCGGAGAGATTCGGCCTGGCCCAGCTTCACCAGTTGAGGGGGAGGGTGGGCCGCGGTGCCGAGCAATCCTACTGCGTGTTGCTCTGCGGGGCGGTCACGCCGGAAGCCGAGCGGCGCATGGAGATAATGGCGTCGAGCTCGGACGGCTTCAAGATAGCCGAGGCCGACCTGGAATTGAGGGGCCCCGGGGAATTATTCGGCGCCCGGCAGCACGGCCTGCCGGATTTCAAGATCGCCAACCCGATTCGCGACATCGCCATCCTGGAGGAGGCGCGCCGGGAAGCCCTGGCGGTCGTGAGCGCCGATCCCCTCCTGGTTGACAGAAGCCACGCGGGGCTGAGGGAGGAGATAACCAGGCGTTTCAGCGATCTGGGACTGTTCAAAATAGGTTGAGCCCCGCGGAGCCCCGGCTCCAGCCCCCGCGTCGGATCCCGGCGGGAGGTCCTCGGGCGTCACCTGATGTAATCCATGATCTCCGTTTCTTCGATCCCGGGATGCAGCGCCGCGTTCAGCCCGCCGGCTATCACCTTCGCCATCTCTTCGATCTCGATGTCAATCTCCTTTGGCGTCACGACGAGGTTGCCCACCACGTCTCCGAGCACGTCCTGGATGAGGTCTCGCTTATTAATGGCGGCCATGGGCTGCATGAATCTCATGTACTCGACCTGGCGAGCCATCGTCCTCACGAGCAGGTCTATCGTGTTCGCGGCTATCGTTACCGCGTGGACCACGGTCGGTACGCCGACGGCCACGACCGGTATCCCCAGCGTCTGCCTAGTCAATCCGAGTCTCTTGGTCCCGAGCCCCGAACCCGGGTGTATGCCGGAATCGGCGATTTGGACCGTCGTCATGATCCTGCCGACGTCCATCGCCGCAAGCGCGTCCACCGCGACGAGGGCGCCGGGCTTGACGTGCTCTACGACCCCGTGAACCACCTCGGTGGTCTCGATTCCCGTGATGCCGAGGACGCCCGGGGACAGGGACGACACGGGCCGCAAGCCTGCGACGAGGTCCGGCGGCAGGAACTGGCCGAGGTGCCTGGTTACGTATACCTTCGAGGCCACCCTCGGCCCGAGGGAGTCGGCGATGGCACGCCAGTTTCCGAGACCCACAACCAGGACCTCGGCGTCTCGCGGCACGGGCAGCATCCGCTCCAACTCCCGGGCGATGACCTTGCTGACCTGTTGGCTGTATGTGGGGTTCCTCTGCTTCAGCTCCGGGGCTTCCACCGTGACGTAAGTACCGGGCGCCTTGCCGATGTTCTGGGAACCCTGGTCGGTGACTGTCACCCGCGTCACGGCGATACCCTCGACTGTCAGCTCGTCCACCGTCACGCCGGGGACGTCGCCGCGCCGCTCGCCCCTCAGCCGCTCCGCGGCTTCGAGGGCAAGGTCCGTCGTGGGCGTTCCGTCTTTGCCTGTCGAATTCATCGGCTCACCTTCCTTGCGCGGACTTGCGAGGAGAGTCGGAGGGAGGTGTCGAAACCTGACCGAGGCCTTCCCCCGAGAAAAAAGCGTTGCGCGCATGGGGCGCAACGCCATGGGAGAGGAGAAACCGGAGGAAGAGCCTATGGGGGAGGATCTCCGGCTGCGAAGCGAAATGGGTCCGTTGCTCCATCCATGACTCTCGCCGAATCTATTGTGCGCGGAATGCAGGATAATATTCACAGTCGAAGGACCCCCGAGCATAATCTCGCGCCCCTGGAGGGATACGGGTGAGAATAGCGGTGTACCCCGGGAGTTTCGATCCGATAACCTACGGGCACATGGACGTCATCGAGCGGAGTGCCCCCCTTTTCGACCGATTGATCGTCGCGGTGTTTTGCAACCCACTGAAGGAGCCGCTGTTCTCGGCCGACGAGCGGGTCGAAATGATCCGCGAGTCCACCCGGCACTTGAGCAACGTCGAAGTTGATTCGTCCGACGGCCTGCTGACCGATTATGCCAGGCGGAGGGGGGCGGGCGTGATAGTGAAGGGCCTGAGGGCGGTGTCGGACTTTCTCTTCGAATTCCAAATGGCAATGGTAAACAAATACAACGCCCCGGAAATCGAGACCCTGTTCATCGTGACGTCGCCCCAGTACTCGTACTTAAGCTCCAGCATAGTCCGTGAACTGGGACAGCTCGGGGGCTGCCTGAAAGGATTCATCCCCCCGAACGTCGAAAAGCGCGTCAGGGACAAGTTTTCCGCAGGCAGATGACGATTTCCGGTTGGGAGGGGCGGCGATTGGACGCTTTGGCGCTGCTGGACAGGCTCGAGGCGCTCGTCTCGGGCTCGGCAAGGGTGCCGCTCACGAGCAGGGTGATCGTGGACGAGGACAGCGTGTATGCCCTCATAGACGACCTGAGGGAGCTTATGCCCGAAGAGGTGAAAGAGGCCAAGTGGGTCATGAGGGAAAGGGATCGCCTGCTCGAGGAGGCGAAGAAAGAAGCACAGGGCATTCTCGACGCGGCCGGTGCGGAAGCCGCCAAGCGGATTGAGGAGTCGGAGATCGTCGCTGAAGCCAGGAGGCAAGCGGATCGGATCGTCGAGGAGGCCAGGGGCCGGGCCGAGGAGATCGTCGCCCAAGCGCGAAGGCTGGCGCAGGAAATAAAGCGGGGGGCGAACGAATACGCGCTGGCGCTCCTCGAGAAGCTCGAGACCCACTTACTGAAGTCGGTCGAGTCCGTGAGGAACGGCAGATCCGAGTTGAAAGATTCTATGCAGGACGACGTGACCGCGGACCGCGGGGAATCGGAGACATCCGGCTGAGGGAGCCGAATCCAGACGCGGGGGCAAGGGATCGGGACCGAGGGATCGGGTCCGAGAAATCGGGGGACCAAAGGTCCCCTGGTTGTTTTGGGGCACAATCCCGGGGACGGCGATGATGACCGTCAGGTCCGGTTCGGCCGCTCGGGAACGTTTCACCCACATGCTTCGTCCCGGATACGGTAACCCGGCGAATCTCCGAGGGAGGGGCGCAACTGTCATGAAGAATACTGCCTGGGTCGCACTGGCGGCGTTGATGCTGTCCATCGGTTTCGGCGGTACGGCCGCCGGCGAGTCCGCCAGGGTAACCATTTACTACGTGCTGAACACGGAAAACCAGTTCCACCTCGTCCCGGTGGAGGCCACCGTGCGGGAGGCCGAATTCACCCCGGAGAAAGCCCTGCGGCTGCTGCTCGACGGACCGCCCGCGGGTTCCTCACTCCGTACACTCATTCCGGCCGGGACGCGTCTTGTCGGCTGCGAGCTCGCGAACGGCATCCTCACCGTGAACCTCGGCGAGGAGATCATGTCCGCGAACGTGGGGTCCTCCGGCGAGGCGCTCATTATCGAGTCCTTGGCAAGGACGGCGGGCCAGTTCCCCGGGGTGGAGGCGCTCAGGATCCTCGTCGGGGGTGAACCCGCGGAGTCTCTCGCGGGACACGTGGACATAACCGGACCGATCCCGATCCCGAGATATCGAGACACCTGGTGGTGGTTCAAGGGTTTTCCCGATACGGCGGGGCACTGGGCGGAAGGCGAAATCACGGCTCTGTACGCGGCCGGGGTGCTCTCGGGTTTCCCTGAGGGGGACTTCCGTCCGGAGGACCGGGTCACGAGGGCGCAATTCGTGAAGATGCTCATCGGTGCTCGACGCCTAATGGCGGGCGCTGGAGGCGGCGGTGACGGCGGGGGCCAAGCCCCGTCGGTCGGCTTGTTCAGCGACGTAGCCTCGGACGCCTGGTACAGGCCGTTCCTCGACCGGGCAGTGGCCGACGGCATCGTGGTGCCGTCGGATTACGGCGGGGTGTTCGGGGCGGGCAAAGCGATCACCAGGCGCGAGGCGGCGATGATGCTGGTTCGGGCACGCGGCCTGGAATCTGCCGCGGCCGAAAAGCGAGGGGCGGCCCTTCCGTACACGGATACTGATTCGCAGCCCGACTGGGCGAAGGGCTATCTCGCGGTAGCCCTCGAGCAGGGCCTCATGATGGGTGACCCGGGCGGGTCGTTCCGCCCGCACGGCCCGCTTACACGGGCGGAGGCGTGCGCCGTGATCTGCCGGCTCGCCGGGCTCGGGGGGCCCAACGTCTTCGTCCTCGACCCCGTCCAGTCCTCCACTGTCACTGGCAGGGTCCTCGTCACGGGGGTCGCAAGGGTCTTCGAGGCGACCGTGTGCGCCCGGGTGAAGCAGGACGGCAGGGTGGTGGCCGAGGGTTGCACGATGGCCACGGAAGGGGCGCCCGGATGGGGCTTCTTCGGCTGCATGCTCGAACTGCCGTCCGCCGCGGGGAACCTGTCGGTCGAGGCCTTGACGTACAGCGCGAAGGACGGTTCCGAGCAGGACGTAGTCTCGAGGAGCGTGCGCTTCGTCCCATGAAGACCGGGCGTGATCAACGCCGGCGCGGGCGACCGATGCAAATGAGTGTGACTCGCGGCAGCCGCAGGATGGACAGGACGAGGGACAGCCCCAGCAGTACCCCGCTGCACAGGGCGAATCGCGAGCCGAAGTACTGGATCCTGACTGCCCACTGCCCGAGCCAGGTGCCGGCGGCGGCCGGCGCGGTTGCGTGCGCGAGGCGGGCCAGTACCGGCTCGGCGGGGCCCATGAGGAATGCGGTGGCCACCGCCGCGAGGGCGGCGTGGAGCACCCGCGAGAGCACGTATGCTCCCATCCTTATGTCCGTGCCCTGGGTAACCGCGGCCACCTGGGCGTGCACGGACAGTCCGCTCCATGCTATGACAGCCCCCGCCGCCATCGCCCTGGCCGGGAGGGGAGCGGACGCGTCCGCGGCCGCCTTTGCGCCCATGGTGATCTCGAAAAAGCCGCTGGTGAGCGGCTGTATTGCGGCCGGATTCCATCCGAGGGGGACGAGGACGGCGCCAAGCAGGGACGACAGGGCGGCCACCGCGCCCACCATGTCGAGGATTCGAACGACTACCGAGAAGAGTATGATGAAGCCGCCGATTAAGAGCAGGGAATTGACCGAGGTGGTGACGGCGTCACCCAGCAGACGGCCGATGGGCCTGCCGTCCTTGCGCCTGGCGTAGAGCAGCGCCCGGAAGGCGCGTGTGACGAGGTTGCCGCGGCCGACGTCGAGCGGGGCGCTGACGTCCCGACCGCGGCCGAACAGCCCGAGTATGAGTCCGACCCCCACGGCGGAGATGTAGTGCGCCGCCACGATCACGTACCCAAGGGAGATGTCGTGGAACATCCCCACCGCCACTGCACCCGTCATGAACAACGGATCAGCCGTGTTTGCCGTTGACATGAGGCGCTCCGCCTCCGTCCTGGAACACAGGCCGTCGCTCCTCAACTTAGCGGTCAGGATGGCGCCGAGAGGGTATCCGGATGCGAGGCCCATCGCCATCACGAACGACCCTACCCCCGGGAGGTTGAAGAGCGGTCTCATGAACGGTTCCATCAGGACCCCCATGAAATGGACGACCCCGAGGCCCATGAGGATCTGCGAGCCTATGAAGAACGGTAGCAGGGCGGGAAAGACGATGTCCCACCACAGCTTCAGCCCTTCCACCGCGGCCTCGAACGCCGCATCGGGGTAGACCACCATCGCGACCGTGATCGCGGCGGCTGCGGCGGCTCCCGCCAGGGTGAAGGCGTGCCGCTTGGCCATGGTCCGCAGCAGGGGATGCCTGAGGACGGCGAATGCGAGAATGAGGAGCGCCACAGCGACAATCGTGGAGAGGAGCATCGGTTTCGCCTCCGGAGAAGGGTCGACCCGGCGATACCATTGTATTTTACACGAGCAGGCGGTATGAGTGGGCCGGGACGCGCCCCCGGACGGGACGGTGCGGGAGGAAAGAGCTTTGATCGGCAGCTGCCGTAGGGTCACCTCCCCTCAGAGTCAATTTCCCAACTCCGAAGGCGACCACTGGCGGCTGCTTGATGTCAATCCCCGCCCCGGGGAATTTTCACCACTACCCCCCGAGTTCGACACCCGCTAGGTAGATACAGTGCCGGAAGAGCAACGGAGCCAAG
>JANLGA010000063.1:0-9597 GCA_024653225.1 Bacillota bacterium
AGCCCCCGGTCCGTCGGGTAAGGCGGCTTGATCCTGGGCTCGCCGCGTCCCCCTTCGAGCGATTCGAACAGGGCCGTTTCCTCGCCGCAGACATACGCGCCTGCGCCGGTCCTCACCTCGATATCGAAGTCGAACCCGCTCCCGAGGATATTCTTGCCGAGCCGCCCCGTCCTCCGAGCCTGCTCTATGGCCTTCCCCAGTATCCGGATCGACTTCGCGTACTCGCCCCTCACGTAGATGAACCCCTCGGACGCGCCGACGGCGTATCCCGCTATGGCCATGCCCTCCAGGATCGCGTGCGGGTCGCCCTCCATGATCAGCCTGTCCTTGAATGTCCCGGGTTCGCCCTCGTCCGCGTTGCACACGATGTACTTCTCGGGCGACTTGCTGGAGGCGGCGAACTCCCACTTCTTGCCGGTCGGGAACCCCGCGCCGCCGCGTCCGCGCAGGCCGGACCGTTTCACCTCGTCCACCACCTGGGCCGGCCTCATACCCAGCGCCTTGCCCAGTGCGCGATAACCCCCGCTCGAGACATATTCGTCCAACGACTCGGGGTCAATCACCCCGCAGTTGCGGAGCACGACCCGTACCTGCTTATCGAGGCGGTTGTTCGATAGATCTTTCATGGGTGGCCGGTTGGATTCCATCTGCTCACCCTCCTTTACGCCGTGGCCCTGTGCTCGGCCAAGATTCGCGGAATGGATTCGGGCGCCAGGTTTCCGTACACCACGTCGTTGATCATGATTGCCGGGGCCTCCGCGCACACCCCGATGCAGCTCGTGAACTCGAGCGTGAACATCCCGTCCGGCGTCGTCTCACCCATCCTTATCCCGAGCGCCCGCTCGAGCGCTTCGACGACCGCGGAGGCGCCCTTCACGTGGCAAGGGGCGCTCTCGCACACCCGTATCACGTTCTTTCCCTTCGGTCGCGTCGAGTACAGCGTGTAGAACGTCGCCGTCCCATAGACCTTGCTCGCCGGGATGTCAAGTGATTCGGCGACCATGACCATTGCGGACTGAGGGATGCAGCCGAGTTCCTTCTGGATGTCGCTGAGGATCGGCAGCAGCGCGCCCTTACGCGACCGGTGCTTCGCGATTATCGCCGACACGCGCTCCGCCTGTTCGCCTGCGTTCCCGGAGCCGCCGCAGACCGGCCCAGCCGCGTCTGCCGTAGCCTTGCGGGTATCCACTGTCGAGACTCCTCCTTCCCGGTATCTTCACTGCCGGTGCGTTGAATCGGTCAACCGCCCGACCATGGCTCACAAGCCGCACCGCAGGTAACCGCCTTCACGTCTGGCGGCTTGTCCAAGAATCGGCCGCCGTCCGGCGCCCGATGATCCCCATCCTGCCGCCCGTCGCTACCGCGCACGTTCGCCGCGCTCTCTCGCCTTCGCGATTGCGTCCAGGCCGCGGATTACCGCGAGCGCCACCGCCGCGCCCCCGAGGGCCGTGTAAAGCTGCGTGACGGTCATTGACGCTACCACCGGTGGCTGCAAGCGCACGTTCCCGGCCACGAGGATCTTGATTCCCGCCGTCATCGCGGCGTACTTCGCGACGGCCGCCGCGAGGGCTCCGCCCAAACGGTTGAATCTCTTCGTCAGCCCGTACACGACCGCGAGCGTGACATTGCCGGCGATCACCACGGGCACGAGAAACGGGACCTTCAATATGCCCGTGAGGACGGCGACGCAGGGTGTGACCAACCCCACGAGCGCTCCCGCGGTCGTGCCGACGAACTCGACGGACGTGAAGAGTATGGCGTTTACCACCGGACCCGTGATGGGTTGCTGCAGGCCGAGGGACTGAAACGCGACCGCGAGCGCGACCATCACGCCCGCCCTCGCCAGGAACCTCGTGTCCAGCCTCACTTGCCTACTCCCCCCACACGCGTTACGGGCCGGCGAGGGCCGGCCTCTCGATCAATGTGAAACATTGCACAATCCCCGTCTCCAGAGTCATTCTAGCACTGTAACACCGGTTGAACAATACCTGCGGCGGAACTCGCGGGGAACCCCGCGGCCCGTCTAATTCGCCTGCGTCGCGGATACCACGGCCTCCGCGGGAACGACCTGTATCCAGGTCCGGCCGGGGGCGCAACGGGCCGGTTCACCGTCCTTCGTCCTGAACACGGTGGGTTCGGAGGGCGAGCGCTTCTCCCAGGTACCCTCCTCGAACCGCCCCCCGGTGAGGAGCGCTGCTTTCCCGCCGCCAACCAGCTCGATCTCGAGTCCGCCGTCGGGGTACGCGACGCGGCTGTTCGTGAACTGCACGAGGACGTTCGAGACCACGATGGGTTTCCCCGTCTCCCTGTCCCGGTGCGGTTCTCCGTTGATGTGCCTGGTGTACCCGCGTTCGGCGTACGCGTACGACACAAGGTACTTGGGACCGTAGCGCACGTCCAGTCGCTTCGCGGGGACCGCCGCCCAGTCCCCGAATCCCCATGGCGGACCCGCCACGGGAGAGACCGAAGATCCGGCCGAGACCTCGCGGGCGCGGGACCGGACGTTGTTCGCGCTCACATACAGGTTGTGCGGCATCTGCCGTGACAGATCGCGCCAGAACCCGCGCCCGTCGCGCAATTCGTCCACGTCCACGAGCCCGAGCTCGCGGATGGGGACGATGTCCTTCGGATCGCCCCCGCAGTGCGCCAGGGGCGCGCCCCATTCGCGCGCGATCACCGCGAAGTAGGGACGGGTGCTCCTGACAGGCCCGATCACCTTGCACGAGCTGCAGTGAAACAGGGCGAGAAAGCGCGTTATGCCCCCCTCCGCCAGCACCTCGTACACGATGTCCGCCTCTGCCAGCCCGCTCTGCGGCCTGGCCTTCGAGCTGTTCTCCACCACCACGGCCACCAGGGTGTTGACTGGGTCGTACTTCCCCGACGTGAACGGGCAGTCGGCCCATTTCTCCCTCGGCGTGGGTCCCGGCCATTTGAGTTCCACCGGTGCCGTCGGCCTCTCGGACGCGGCGGGACCCGCACTCGCACTCTGCTCGGGTGGGATCGCCGCCGGCTGCTCCTCCACTTGCGTGGGCTCGGGGAGCGATTCCGGGGACTCGCCGGGGGGTTGCCCCTGCGCCGGCGTCCCGCCGGGCGGCGCCGAACCCCGACCGGCAGCGCACCCCGAGCACAGCAGGACAACCAGCGCCAGCAGGACCGCCCGCCCGAAGGGACTCGTCCGCTCGTTCCTCAACGCACACTACCCCCGTATATCCAGGGATCTTCCAGCTTCCTCTTGAATGCCTCCATAGTGTCGGACCTGCTCACCCTCACCCGCCTGAGGAGGTACGGGTCGCCGCCCACCAGGGCCCACCCGGGGGCCGTCGTCACCCCACCCAGGTACCCGGCCCGCTTGACCCGTTCGCGAAGCGCGGCGGAGTTCTTGCCCGAGGGATAGCAGAAGTAACCGACGGAGACGCCGAGCTTCCGCTCGAGAACCGCCTTCGGGGACGACACCTCGTAATCGATGGTCGCACTCGAGCGGGTCCTTGTAAGGTCCCTGTGCGTGGCCGAATGGCATCCGACCTCCATCCCGCCGCGGACCATTTCCCCGAGCTCGTCCCAGGAGAGGTACCCGGGGCGACCGATCTTCTCCGTTATCACGAAGAAAGTCGCGGTCATGCCCATCTCCTTTAACAACGGGTACACCTTCGAGTAGTGGCTCTCGTACCCGTCGTCGAAGGTGAGGGCGACGACCCTGCCCTTCGCATCGCCGCGTCCCGCCAGCACCGCCCTCACGCCGCTGATGGGAATCGTCGTGTACCGCTCCTCGGCGAGCCACCGGACTTGTGCCTCGAAGTCCGAAGTCCTGACATACAGTTGGTTGGGTCCGTCGCCCACCTCGTGGTACATCAGGATCGGAACGGGCCTCGGCCGTACCAGCGCCTGGTGTCCCACGAAATCCCATGCGCGGGCCCTTTCGGGGCACAGCGACAACGCGGCGACCACGATGAACATCGCGGCCGGGCGCAGCCCAACCGGGTTCGATTTCCGCGCGTGCGGCAGGCTCATACCCAATTCATGCTATACGTGGAAGGCGCTTTCTATGATGAGACCTATGTTCGCGTCGGACCCCGCGCCGTCCTGCAGCGAAGCACCCGAAGCGGCCGGGAAGAGGTTTTGCGGCCGCAGGCGGCGAACACGGGTGCCAGTCAAATGACGAGCGAGGTGGATGGATTCATGGAGGACACGCTCCGGCTTGTCGCAGAGATGATGGCCGTCTCGGCCAGGACTGCCCCCAAGGCCGCGGGGCAGGACTATGTGGTACTAAAAGTTGTGACCGGCCCCGACCTGGAACGGCTCGCCGAGGCGATGGCCGATTACGGCAAACACTCGGGGAAGATCAATTTCGACCGCGACGGCGCCAACGTCAAGAACAGCGCGGCCGTGCTGCTGATAGGGCTCAAGGACGCGAAGCCCGTGGGGTTGAATTGCGGCGCCTGCGGGAAGAGCAAGTGTTCGGATCTCCAGCTCACCGAAGGCCCCGAATTCGCGGGGGGTATTTGCGCGTGGCGAATCATAGACCTCGGGATAGCCACCGGGTCGGCCGTGAAGACGGCGAGCATCCTGAACGCTGACAACAGGATCATGTATCGCGCGGGCGTCGCCGCGCGCGACCTCGGCTTGATAGATGCGGACCTCGTGATGGGGATCCCACTGTCCGCCACGGGTAAGAGCATATACTTCGACCGCAAGTAGACGGGAAGCCGAAAGGGGCTGTCCCACGAGGGGCAGCCCCTTCGAGTCGGCGCGCCGCCGGGCGGTCATCCGCCCGCCTTGCGCATCTCGGTTATTATCCTGGCTGTGTCGCGCGCGATGGCCAGCTCCTCGTTCGTCGGTATCACCATGACGACTACCCGGGAATCCGGGGTCGAGATGATCTTCTCCTTCACGGGGCTCTCGTTCTTCTCCTTGTCCACCTTGATGCCCAGCACCCCCAGCTTGGAGCACACGGCCCACCGCACCGCGGGGGAATTCTCGCCGATCCCCGCCGTGAACACCAGGACGTCCAGTCCGTCCATCGCTGCCGCGTAGGCGCCGATGTACTTGCGCAACCGGTAGCAGAATATCTCGAACGCCCTCCGGGCGTCCTCGTTCCCTTCCGCCATCGCGCTCTCGATGTCCCTCATGTCGTGGGAGAGTCCCGACATGCCCTTCAGCCCGCTCTGCTTGTTGAGCAGGTCGTTTACCTCCTTCACGGTCATGCCGAGGTCAACGACCATGTGGTACGTGAGCGCGGGGTCCACGTCGCCGCACCTCGTCCCCATCACGAGCCCCTCGAGCGGTGTGTAACCCATGCTGGTGTCCACCGATTTTCCGCCGTCAATCGCGGTTATGCTGGAACCGTTGCCCAGGTGGGCGGTGATGATCTTGAGGTCGCCGTACGGCCTTCCCAGGATCTCCGCCGCCCGCTCGGAGACGTATTTGTGGGAGGTCCCGTGGAATCCGTACCGCCTTATCCTGTGCTTCTTGTACATGGAATACGGGATGGCGTACAGGAACGCGTGCGGAGGCATGGTCGTGTGGAACGCGGTGTCGAACACGCCGCATTGGGGCACGCCGGGCAAGAGCTCTTCGGCGGCCCTGATGCCCAGGAGATTCGGGGGGTTGTGCAGCGGGGCGAGTGGGATGTTCCTCTCCAGGGCGGCCTTCACCGCATCTGTGATGAGCATTGACCCGGCGAACTCCTCCGCTCCGTGCACGACCCTGTGCCCGACCGCGTGGATTTCGGAAAGGCTGCGAACGGCGCCGTACTCTTCGTCTACAAGCGTGTCGAGTATGATCTTTATGGCCACCGCGTGACTCTTGACGGGAAGCGCCTGGCGCTTCTTGGCTCCGGTGTGAGTTTGGTGAGAGAGCATGCCGTCTTCCATTCCCACCCGTTCGACTTGTCCCTTGCAGAGGAGGACCTCATTCTTCATGTCGAGGAACTGGTATTTCACCGAGGAGCTGCCGCAGTTCAACACGAGAACGTTCATCTCAACACCCCCGTATTCGAATCGCACCGCCCGTCGCCGCGCGTGACCCGCGCCGCCTACTTGGACACCCTCACGGTGTCGCCGGTGGACATGAGAGCGGCGTTTGCTTCGTCCGTGTCCACGTGGCACTCCAGCAGGTACTTCGGGCTCACCCGAACCACCACGTCGGCGAAGACGGTCCTGCGGCTGCCCTTCTCGAAGTGAATGTTCACGGAATCCCCGTCGTTACAGCCCAGTCTCGCGGCGTCCTCGGGGGCCATGTGAATATGACGCTTCGCGATTATGCACCCCTGCTCCAGGTCCACCGTGCCCTTGGGCCCGATGATCCGCAGCCCCGGCGACCCGTCGAGCTTGCCCGATTCGCGTACGGGCGCATCAACACCGAGCTTGAACGAATCCGTCCGGGACACCTCCACTTGCGTCTTGTCCCGAACCGGTCCCAGGATCCTCACGCCTTCCAACGACCCTTTCGGCCCCACTATCGTAACCGTCTCCGCGCACGCGTACTGCCCCGGCTGCACGAGGTCACGGATCTTCGTCAGCTCGTGCCCCTCGCCGAACAGCGTGTATAGGTCTTGCCTGGACAAGTGCGCGTGCCTGTTGGATACCCCCACGACAACTTCCCCGGCAGGTAAAGAGTAGTTCAACCCGCAGATCCTCCTTGTCGCGCAATCGCGCAGAGTACCTCCCAACCCGTCTGGCTATTCTCCGCATGAAGTTACATTTCCTTTAGGAAGCGCCTAGATAGCGCCACATGTGCCAGGCAATGGTGGAAAGCCGGCGTTACACGGTGGAAACCTTTCGTTCCGCATTCTCCCGGCGCAGGCCGTACTTTCGGATCTTGTTGAGCACCGTCGTGTGCGACACGCCCAGGGCCCGCGCCACCTTCCTGCTGGAGCCGTGCCTCGATACCGCCTCGGCGAGCAACGCCCTCTCCGCCTCGGCGAGCGATGCCCTGAGCCCGGTCCCGGGCACAGGCGCCGACGCCGGCGACAGCGCGGAGTCGAGAACGAGGTGCCTCCGCGTTATTTCCTCGCCGTCGGCCAGGTTGACCGCGCGTTCAATGACGTTCCTGAGTTCCCTGATGTTGCCGGGCCAATCGTACAGCGTCAGCGTCTCGAGCGCCTCCCGGGACACCCTGGTCACTCTCTTCCCCAGCCTGGACCCGAGCTGTCTCAGGAAGTGCCCGACGAGGACGGGAATGTCCTCCCGCCTCTCGCGCAGCGGCGGGAGTACTATCGGGAACACGTTCAGCCTGTAGTACAGGTCATCCCTGAACCTTTTCAGGGCCACCAGGGCGCGGAGGTCCGCGTTCGTCGCGGCTATCACCCTGCAGTCCACGGGGATCTCCCGGTGCCCCCCGACCCTCCTCACCCTGCCTTCCTGCAGGGCCCTCAACAGTTTCGCTTGCAGGGGCGGTGCCAACTCCTCGATCTCGTCGAAGAATATCGTCCCCTCGCTCGCGAACTCCATCAGCCCCGCCTTGCCGCCCTTCTGTGCGCCCGTGAACGCCCCCTCCTCGTAGCCGAAGATCTCGCTTTCCAGCAGGGTCTCGGGCAGGGCGGCGCAGTTGATCGGCACGAACCGCTTGAGACACCTGTCGCTGGCGGAATGGATGGCCCTGGCGAACAGCTCCTTCCCGGTCCCGCTCTCCCCGTATATGACGACGCTCGAACTCGACCTCGCCACCGAGCGCGCCAACTGGATCACCTGGTCCATGCACTTGCTCACGTGGATGATGTCTTCGAAGACCACATCGCCGGGTACCCGCGCGGACTCCGCGAGGTGCCTGACGTCTTCCATGTCCCTGAGGATGGAGACGGCCCCCGCCGCGGCGCCGGAATGGTCCGCTATCAACCTCACCGACGACATGTACTCCACGGTCCTGCCAGCGACGTTCAGCGATCCCTTCACGTTGTCCAGCGGCTTTCCCGTCGCGAGGGCCCTGGCGATGGGGGCATCGGGTCCGAGGAATTCCTCGACCGGCCGCCCGAGCGCGTCCCTCGCCCTCACCCCCAGGAGTCTCTCCGCGGCCGGGTTCATGATGGTCACGTTCCGGGCCCGGTCCACGGCCACTATCGCCTCGTTCACCGAGCTCAACACCGCGCTCGTCTGCCTCTCCTTGTCCTCGTGGGGGCACGACCGTATCCGGGTGACCCTCCTGACGTCGGGCGTGCCCTCCAGGGCGGCGATGAGGCCCGAGAACCCGCCGCGACCGGCGTCGTCGAGAACCGCGTATATGACGTTCGGATATACCTCCATGGCCCGGATGTTCACGCCGCGACCGGCGATGACTCCCACCACCCTGAGGACCATGCCCACCTTGTCCTCGGTGTCGATCCTGAGCCGGGTTGTCGCCATCCGCTCCACCTCCGAGCCTGCTCATGTCCCACTTCGTCATCTGCCGGCAAGAATCCTTTCCACCGCCGCCGGTTTGAGAAGGTGGGACCCGGCGCCGCCGGTGCGAGAGGGCCGATCGGAGCGCGGAAACCGCCTGGTACGGATCTTGCGGGATGCGCGATGGTGACCGGACTCAACAGGAAGACGGGGGGTTTTCACCTTGCTCGGTTTGCTCGATGCCTCCGAACACGAACAGGTCATATTCTGCAAGGACGACAGGGCCGGCCTGAGGGCCATAATCGCCGTGCACAGCACGGTCCTCGGTCCCGCGGTGGGCGGGACGAGGATGAGGCCCTACGCTTCCACCGAGGACGCGCTCAGGGACGTGCTGCTCCTGTCCAGGGCGATGACGTACAAGTGCGCCGCGGCCGGACTCAGTTACGGCGGGGGAAAGGCCGTCATCGTGGGTGACCCGGCCCGGGGAAAGACGGAGGTCATGCTCAGGTCGTTCGGCCGTTTCATCGAGACACTCGGCGGCAGGTTCATCACCGGCGAGGACGTGGGCATGACGGAAGAGGACATGCTCGCCATACGACGTGAGACGAGGTGGGTCGTAGGGTTGCCTCCGGCCTACGGCGGGGGCGGAAGCACGGCGGGGCCCACCGCGCGCGGCATGATGGCCGGCATACGCGCCGCCGCGAGGGTGGAGCTCGGCGCCGAGACGCTGAAGGGCCTGAAATTCGCGATACAGGGCGTGGGACAGGTCGGGTCCGAGCTTGCGGCACAGATTGTCTCCGAAGGCGCCTCGGTCTACATCTCGGACATAGACAGGGGAAGGGTGGAGTCCGTGCGGAAAGCGACGGGGGCGACGGCGGTTGATCCGTCTTCCATCCACGCGGTCAAGGCGGATTTCTTTTGCCCCTGCGCCCTCGGCGGCGTCCTGAACGATTCCACGATACCCGAGCTGAAGTGCAGCATCGTGGCCGGCTGCGCGAACAACCAGCTCGCGGACGAGGAGCGCCACTCGCAGATGCTCGCGGACAGGGCGATAACGTACGTCGTTGACTACGTCATCAATGCCGGCGGGGTGATAGGCGGGGTCAACGAGTTGACGGGCTACGACCGCGACCGCGTGAACCACCAGGTTGACCGAATATACGACAGCGTAACCTGGATACTGAAGACCGCCCGCGAGTTCGGCATCACGACGCTGGAAGCCGCGCGCCGCCTGGTCGAGGAGAGGCTCAGGGCCGAAAGAAACGTCAGCCCCATCCAGATCGGG
>JANLGA010000063.1:9607-11346 GCA_024653225.1 Bacillota bacterium
TGACCGCCCGCAACAGTGGGTATCAGTCCGGGACGACCCAGGTCCCGGCCTTCCCGTTGAGGGCGTCGAGCGCCGATTCGAGCGAGGCTATGATGGCCCTTCCCCCGCAATTCTTCACGAATCTCCTGCACGCCTCGACTTTGGGGCCCATGCTGCCGGCCTTGAAATGCCCCTCCGCCTGGTAACGCTCCACCTCGGACAGTGTCACCCGGTCGAGGTTCACCTGGTCCGGTCGCCGGTAGTTGAGGGCCGCCTTCGCGACATCGGTCAGGATCAGGAATATGTCCGCCCCGGGAGGAAGCACCCGATGTCCGCCGCCAGGCGCTGGCCCCCGAGGTCCTTGTCTATCACGGCCTCGACGCCTACGAGCCTGCCGTCCTCCTCTACGACCGGTATGCCGCCTCCCCCGTTCGCTATGACTATGGCGCCCGCCGCCACGAGGGCGAGTATCGCGTCCCTCTCGACTATCCTGATGGGATCGGGAGAGGGGACCACCTTCCTCCAGCCGCGCCCCGAGTCCTCGATCCACGTCTCGTTCTTCCGGGCCATCGCCTCTCGCGCCCGCTTTTCATCGTAGAACGGCCCTACCGGCTTGGTCGGCTTCTGGAACGCCGGGTCCGCCCTATCTACCACCATCTGGGTTATGATGGTGGCCACGGGGACGGCGATGCCCTCCGTTCGCAGGATGTTGACGAGAGACTGTTGCATCATGTAGCCTATGAGCCCCTGGCTTTCGGCGCCGCACACATCGAGCGGCATCGCGGGGACCTGGGACGAACCCGCTTCGTTTTGGATGAGTATGTTTCCGACCTGCGGCCCGTTCCCGTGGGTTATGACGACCTTGTAGCCGTCTTTCAACATCGCGACTATCTGCCTGCAGGTCTTCTCCACGTTCTCGAGCTGCTCTTCGTACAGGCCTTTCTGACCCGGCTGGAGTATGGCATTGCCCCCCAGTGCGACCACGACCGTCTTCCCCGCGCCTCCGCTTGCAGTCATTACGACAAAATCCCCCTTTCCCCGCCCGGCGCCCCATCGGGCTGGGGACCGACCGGTGCGGTGCGCCGAACGCGCTGGAGGAGTTCGCTGCGGCCGCACTTCACACCTCCCCGTGCGCCGCGCGCGGGTTCAGCGTCCTCGGATCTCCATCAGTCTCCTCGATACGAGGTAGCCGGCTATCGCGCCGGCGATGCAACCCAGGACGCCCAAGCCGGGAAAACCGAGAAGCCTCACCGTCATCCTGCCGGCTATGGCGCCGGCGATCGACGCGAGGGTGGCGATGGTGCCCCTGCTCAGGATCATCGGACGGGCAACCCTCCCGTGCTCAAGGACCGGCGCGGAAAAGGTCGAACCCCCTCAACCGGAGGGAGTTGAGTACGACCGAGATCGAGCTCATCGCCATCGCCGCCCCGGCTATCACGGGGTTCAGCTTGCCCAGGGCCGCCACTGGTATTCCGACAGCGTTGTAGACGAATGCCCAAAACAAGTTCTGCCTTACTACCCTCATCGTCCGCCTCGACAAGCGGATCGCCCTCGGGACGCCCCTCAGGTCGCCGCTCATGAGGACGATGCCGGCGGCCTCGATGGCTATGTCGGTGCCCGAGCCCAAGGCGATCCCCACGTCCGCGGCAGCCAGCGCGGGGGCGTCGTTCACGCCGTCGCCGACCACGGCGACGACTTCACCGCGACCCTTCAGTCTCGCCACGGCCTCGGATTTCTCCTGGGGCGGCACCCCGGCCATG
>JANLGA010000064.1:0-4859 GCA_024653225.1 Bacillota bacterium
CCCGATGGCAGGGAAGCGTGGGTCTACTCTCCCCTCGTGGACCGGGAGCTCCCGCCGGACACCCTCTTCGTGATCACCGCCGCAAGGGCCAACATCCGGAGAGGACCGACCACCTCGGAGGCACTGCTGGGCTCGGTGGCAAAAGGAACCACGCTGCCGGCGTCCCTAATCCGAGATAAGTGGGTCAGGGTCACGTGGGCCGGCAAGCAGGCCTGGATTCACGCGGACCTGGGCACACTGAAGCGTCTCGATCCGTCCGACCTAGAGGTCGGCGATGTCCCGCGATCGGCCGAGGTGATCGCGGCGACCCCCATTCGAGCCGATGCCTCCGGGTCCGCCGCAGCCATGGCGACTCTCAAGAAGGGGACGATACTCAAGTACCTGAACGCCAAGGGAGGATGGGTGCAGGTCCAGTGGAACGGCAAGACGGGATGGATCCAGTCTGCCGGGGTCAAGGTATACAACCAGGTGCCGTTCGTTCGTTCGGTCAACTATACCATCACCCAGAACGAGTGGGCGATCACCAGGTACCCGATAGGGCGGGTGAAGGGCTCATACGTCAATCTCAGGTCCGGACCGGGAACAGGGTACAAGAAGCTCGGCCAGCTGGCGGGAGGACGGTACTTCAAGATCCTCGAATCCCGCGGCGGTTGGTACCACGTGCTCACCGACAAGGGCGAACAAGGCTGGGTATCGGCGGCGCTCGCCCTGATATCGTACGACCCCGCGGTCAGGGCCGTCTCCCTCAAGGCCGAGTCTCCGCAGCGGAAACAGCTCGTGATCGAGGGTAAGTTCGGGACGCCCATTGTCAGGCAAGTGAACGACGGAACGTCGCTCGCAGTCTGGTTTCAGAACCAGGGAAGCGGCGAGGCGCGGGTGGATGTCAACACTTTCGACCTCGGTAGGCTCTCGATGAACGATAACGGAATACGGCTCGACTTCCTCGAGAAGACCAGCGTGCGAGTTGTACAGGCCGTCGCCGGGAGGGTCGTCGTCCTGGTGGAGACGTCGGTCACCGGGGTGACCGTGAAGAAGAACGGCGAGCGCGAGCTTGTCGTGGTGGAAACCCTCGGTTACTCGGAACCCCAGGTGAGGGGGGCCGCCGACGGAAAGGGGCTCGAGGTGGTGATCCCGGGAGCGGTCCTCGCCGGCACGCCGTCGGGTTCAGGCCGGCTCGTACAGGAGGTCAAGGCGGCGCCTTCCGCCCAGGGAGTCGTCGTGTCCGTCAAGGCCCAGGCATGGTGGCGGCATATAGCCCGGCGCACGGCCGGGGGGTTTGCCGTCGAGTTCCTGGAGCCGGGGCTGAAGAACAAGACCATCGTGATAGACCCGGGTCACGGGGGGACCGACCCCGGGGCGATCGGGCCGGGAGGGCTCCAGGAGAAGGTGCCGAACCTGAAGATCTCGGTCGCGCTCAAGTCACTGCTGGAGAAGGCGGGGGCCAGGGTGGTCATGACCCGAACGGACGATTCGTCTCCCTCCGCCGCGAACGGAAAGCCTGAGAACAGTCACGCCGACGACCTCTCCCTCAGGGTGGCCATGGCGGCGTCCTCCGGCGCAGACTTATTCCTCTCCATCCACAACAACGCCAACAACGACAGGTCGAAGTCGGGATCGACCGTGTACTATGCGGCCAGCTCTCTCAACGCGGAACCTTCCAGGGTTCTCTCGGAAGCGCTCCAATCGCAGCTTGTGGCCGCACTCGAGAGAACGGACAACGGCGTCCGCAAGGCCGAACACTTCGTCTCTCGGATGAGTCCTGTCCCCGCGGCCATCGCGGAAGTGGTGTACATCAGCAACCCCGAGGAGGAGTCTCTGCTGAGGAGCAGCGACTTCTGCAAGAGGGCGGCGACCGCGCTGTTCAATGGCTTGAAGAAGTACTACTCGTGACCGACGAAGGGTCCCGGCGCCCGGGACGGTAGGCCGCCACCACAGTGACCGCGCCCGTCACGTGGTCGCCGGGTTTCACCCTGAATTCGACCTCCTCGTCGTAGATCAACAGGTCCACCTGGGAGCCTCGCTCGATGAACGACACCTTGTCGCCCGCCGTCACTTTGTCCCCGGGCTTCACAATGCACCTTATCTTGTTGACGAACTTGTCGGCTATCTCCACGACGACGACCCGCGGGCAATCCGGGGACACGGGCTCGAAGAACACCGTGTTCCTCTCGTTGACGAGCCTGTACCTGTGGGCGAACAGGTCCACCGCCTTCCTGACAAGGGTCATCCGCACGTATTCCCATAAGTCCAGCATCGGTAGGTTGACCGAGGCCGGCGTCGCTATCACCGCCGTCACGAGCCCGGATATCGGTGCGTAGTTCCAGTGCACGTCCAGCGGGGACATGTAGATCCCGGCCATCCATCCGCTCCCGCCATAATCTCCCGCGCCCTTCCCTATCTCGGAGACCAAGATCTGCTCCCCGCGTTTCTCGCTGATGACGCGACCGTCCTTGAACCGCTTGATATAGACCACCGTGCCGTCCGCCGGTGAAAGAATGAGTCCCGGCCCGGCCGGGGGGTGTCTCACCGGATCGCGGTAGAACCATACCTTCCAGAGGAACCAGCGCAAACCCACCAGCGTACAGGCCGCAAGGACGACCACGGCGGCGGCTACCATTCACTCATCACCTTCCGGATCTTATACGGCAGGCGCACAATATAGTAAGAGGCGAGTCCCATCGCGGCGCGGGCGGGCTGGGCCTTCATGGACGGCAGCCGCCTGGCCTCGAGGACGTTGTTCCTGTAAGCATTGTCCAGCGCGGAGTAGGTGTCAATGAGGCCGTGTCGGCCGAACAGCTCCCTCACGGAGTCGGACGGCGTCCTCGCGAACATCTCCTCCGGGACATCGGCGAGGTCGCTCAGCTCCCTGTACAGGCGGGCCATCTCTTCGGTGTAGCCCTCGCGCACGAATACGCGCCTCAACCTGTTGTACTCCCCGCGGTCGAGCTCGTACGTCCGGTCGCTGGTCACTATCGAGAGGATGCACTCGGCGATCAGCCTGACTCGCTCAAGGTCCCACACCGGGTCGAACACCCTTATCTCGATCGTCCCGAGCCGCCGGGCGAATATGATGTCCTGAAACCTGTACCACGGGTCCGCCCTCAGGGGACCGATGGCGTATGAATTGGCCATCCTGTACGATTTTCCAAAGTACTTCCCGGAAGCGAACGGCGCATTGGCCCCCAGCAGGGCAAGAAGGGGCAGGAAGTGTACCAGGCCGGCGTAGGCGTTCTCGCTGTTGTCGAGGTTGCCCACGTGTATGTGCATTCCGCACGTGAGGGTCGGCGCGTTGAGGTCTATGAGGTGACCGAGCGGCACCAGGAGCGCGTCATCGCACACGGTCGAGAATTCCGCCCGCCTCGCCGCGAGGTCCGCGACGAGGTTTTTCACGCTCGTGTGACAAGCGGTCGAGAGCTCCACTCCGCCCATTACCGCCTGCCTGATGTCCCCGCGCCGCGCGAAATTCGAATCGCTGTGGGAGTAATAGTACCGCGGGTTCCTCCACAGCAGCTTCGCCAGATAGTAGAGGGACTGGAGCGAGGTCCTTTCGGGGTGCGTGATGAATATCTCTTCCTCTATGCCGAACACGGGAACCCCGGGTTCGGGAGTCCCCGCCCTTCGCACGCGCCTTCTCAGCTTCGACTCCCCCCGCACTTCAGCTTTCCGAGAGTATGTCCCTGAGGACGATCGCAAACGCCACTCCGCCGGTCAGGAGGCTGAAGTAGAACGTGCACAGCCTCCAGACCACGAGGAACGCCCCGATGGTGTGGATCGGCGCGAGGTGCGAGAACACCACGAAAGTGCCGAGTTCGGCCGTGCCGCTCCCGCCCGGCGTGGGAGTGACGCCCGTGAACACGTACACGAGTATCTGGAGCGCGAATACCTCTCTCCAGGCGTACTCCACCCCGAGTCCCGAAAGGACTACCGGACCGATCGCGAATAACAGGACGAAGTAAGCGAGCCCGAACGCCAGGGCGCCCACCACATGGGCCACATTTTCGCTGGCAAGGAGACGGAGGCTCCCGGCGAAGTCCCTGAGGATGCGAATGAACTTGCCCGACACCACCGCGAGGGTCCGTCTCCCGCACCTCTTGACAACCGCCTTGACCCAATCCTCCACGACATCCGCCCTGAGCGCCAGCGCGGAGAATCCCGCGAGGCCGAGAGCGTACGCGGGGACCACGAAGCGGAATACCCGCTCCCACCCCGTCTTGAAGCCGAGCGCTTCCAGTGCCGCGGCCGCCCAGATCGCGAGGATCACCAGGGCCGCTTGGGCCACGATGCCTCCCCCGACGACCACCGCGGTCGCCTCACCCCATCTCATCCGTCCTCTCTTCACCGTGTACGCCACCACGGGCGCCCCCCCGGCCAGGAAGGGAGTGACAAGCGTCAAGAAATTGCCGGCAAGCACCGCCTTCACCGCGGTCCTCAGGGGTACGGGTTTGCCGACCCCGTGGGTCAAAAGATAGAGGCGACACGAATCCGAGAACCACGCCCCCGCCATCAGGGCGGCACACGTGCCGAGCTTGCCCGGGTCGAACGTGCGCAGGGAGCGGAGCGCGGCCTCCCTGTCTGGAACGAGCAGGAAGACGACGGAAAGCGCCCCGAGGCTCAACAGGATGGACAGGGCCAGGCCCCTTCCAGCGCTTTTCCTGTTCAATCTGTCCACGTTGTCACGGCCGCCCGCCGGCAATCCCATTCCCCCGCGATCCCGGCGCCAACTGTTTAACGTAGCTGTATCCAGCGCCGCAGCCATGATTCTCCACCCCTCGGTTCATCTCCTTTCCAGGTGCGGTGGTAGGGGTTTCGCCGCGCTTGTCGAAGCACGAGGTGGTGGGCTGGGAGAAAGCCGGGGCGTT
>JANLGA010000064.1:4869-6144 GCA_024653225.1 Bacillota bacterium
CGGGGGTGACGCCGAGTGAAGGGCGATGCGGAATACGAGGAGATGGAACAACTCGAGACCAGTCGCGCCGAGCGGATACTGGCCGTCGGAATGGTCGTGTTCATGCTGATCGGAGGCGCGTGGGTTCTGAACAGGATATCTTCCCTGGTGCCGTATCCCGACAGGACGGCGCTCGAGGTCGGGCACGGCCTCGTCTCGCTTCGAGACTCAGTGCAGGTGTCGCAGGCCCGTTTCAGCGAGGCGCAGAGAATATACGCGGAGCGCGCGGAGCGCGCGACCACGGCGCAGGCCGTCTACGAGTTTCGCCGGGAAGAGTACAGGGTATCCATGGAGCAGGGAGCGGCAGCCGACAGCACCAGGGCGGCTTACGAGGCCTCCAGGACCGAGTACGAGGCGGCTGTCAGAGAGCGTGATATAGCCGCAAGGGTGAAGGACGCGGCCGCCGAGGACCTCTCCAGGGTGGAGGGTGAATGCCGGGAAAAGGAAGGACTCGTGGCAGCCGCGTTCGAGAGGGCGTTGAGACTGAGAGAAACCAAGCTATTCCTCCTGAGGGCGGCCTACGTCATCCCCGCGTTGTTGCTGTGCTTTGCCCTGTGGCACAGGATGCGGCGGGCGGGGAGCCGGTATCTTATCGTGGGGACGGCGTTGCTGGCATTCTCCATCATACAGGTCACGATCGTAGCCGCCCAGTACTCCTGGCATTTCCTCAGGGGGTTGGGACAACTCGCCTTGTCCGTAGTCGGCACGGCTGCGTGCGCCTTCGGGCTCGTGGCGATCAGGCGACTCATTCTCAGTTCCGCGAGGCTGGCCAGGTCGAGGTTCAGGAGGGGACAGTGCCCCAATTGCGGCTTCCCGCGCGCCTCGGGCGCCTACTGTATGTCGTGCGGTACCAAACTGACGGAACAGTGTCCGAACTGCGCCGCGCAGCGACCGGTGAACGCGCCGTACTGCCCCTCCTGTGGCAGTTCGGGTTAGTTGAGTGAGAACACGATGGTGCGCCTAGCAGGACTCGAACCTGCGCTCCCGGCTCCGGAGGCCGGTGCTCTATCCTCTGAGCTATAGGCGCACGGCAACCTAAATTATATCAGAACTTCCCGGAGACCAGCAACAGCCCCAGGAGCATGAACGCCGCCCCCGAACCGACGGTGATGTACCTTTGGGGGAGCGCCTGCACGATCGCCTGCCCGAACACGACCCCGAGAAGGGACGTCATCACCAGTGCGGCAGACGCGCCGAGGAACACGGAACCGGCCGATTTGCCCTGTGCGGCCAACA
>JANLGA010000064.1:6154-7218 GCA_024653225.1 Bacillota bacterium
GATGTTGGCCGCACAGGGCAACATCATAGTCGCCAGCTGGGTCTTGTCGCCGAGCTCGGCGAGGAACACGACCCCGAAAGTGGTACTGAGCATCTTCCAGTCCATCCGTACACCCCATCCCGCCGGCGATGGGCGCTCATCAGTGCGCCCTGGCGTCCGCGCGCGCCTCGTAACCCGCCTCCGCACGAGGCCCGAGACGGAGTCCCTTGAGGACAGCGGCCTCGAAGTCCTCGAGTACTTGTTGAAGCGTCGGCATCCCTATCTCCTGCAGCTCGTAGCGCACCCTGAGGGTCGGCTTGGCGATGTTCGCGACCCTGCCCAAGTCAATGGGCGTCGCCACTAGTACGAGATCGGCGTCCGTGGCGTTGATCGTCTCCTCGAGCTCCTTCACCTGCTTGTCGCCGTAGCCCATGGCCGGCAACAGCGGGCCGAGGTGCGGATACGTATCGAACGCCTTGCGAATGCTTCCGACCGCCTGCGGCCTCGGGTCAACCAGCTCCCGGGCGCCGTACTTCCTCGCGGCCAGTACACCCGCACCATAACCCATTTCGCCGTGGGTCAGCGTCGGCCCGTCCTCCACCACGAGCACGCGCTTCCCCCGGATCTCCCCCGGGTCGTCCACGAATATTGGAGATGCCGCGTCAACCACGACGGCGTCGGGATTGAGTCTTCGAACGCTCTCCCTGACCGACTCCACTGCCTCCGGTGCGGCGGTCTCGACCTTGTTTATCACGACTACATCGGCCATTCTCAGGTTTGTCTCGCCCGGATGATAGCGCCTCTCGTGACCGGGCCTGTGGGGATCCACGAGGACAATGCCGAGGTTCGGCCTGTAAAAGGGAAAGTCGTTGTTGCCGCCGTCCCAAAGCACGATATCGGCCTCGTTCTCTGCCGCACGGAGTATCCTCTCGTAGTCCACGCCGGCGTAAACTACCGTACCGTTCTCGATGTGCGGTTCGAACTCCTCCCGCTCCTCCACGGTACATTCCAGCCTGTCCATGTCCTCGTGCGTCGCGAACCTCTGCAAGGCCTGGTCCATCAGGTTCCCGTAGGGCATCGGGTGC
>JANLGA010000064.1:7228-11262 GCA_024653225.1 Bacillota bacterium
CGGCCAGTGACGGAATGCGCCCGGGCCCTGTTGCCGCGGCGACAGCCGACCCTCCCGGTTCGCAGTCGCGCTTGACGCGGTGGAGGTCGACGCGGTCACCATCGCGGTGCCTCACCACTACCACGCGGTATCCCATGTCGGTGAGGATCCGCCTGACCTTCCTGGTCGTCTGGCTCTTCCCGACCCCGGTTCTAACCGCCGTGACGGACACGACGGGCTTGTTGGATCGCAACATGGTCGCCCCCGGGCCGAGCAGCCTGAAGTCGGGACCCTTGGACAGGACAAGAGATGCCTTATGCATGACGTACTCGTGCGGCACGTCACTGTACGAGAACACGACCTCGTCCACCTCGTCCTGCTCGAGTATCTCTTGGAGCCTGCTTTCGGGGTATATCGGAATTCCGTCCGGGTAACCGGGGCCCGCCAGCTCCGGCGGGTACCTCCTTCCCTCGATGTCCGGGATCTGGGTGGCGGTGAACGCTATCACCCGATAGTCGTCGTCACCCCTGAATACGGTGTTGAAGTTGTGAAAATCCCTTCCGGCGGCACCCATGATCACGACTCTTCTCGGCATGCGACACCTCCTCACTCCCTCGTCCGCGGCGTCTTGGCCCACGTCCTGGGATGCCTGTTGAACCTCTTCAGGATGAGGGCACTCGAGTACGGCACGGGGAAAAAGAACGCGGCCAGCGGCAGGAACGACAGCTCGGCCACCACCAGTGCCCTTCTCAGGATCCCCTTGGGTCTCGCGAGCGAATCCAGATAGGGCATGTACCTGTAGTAGGCGTAAGCCGTGAATGCGAAGTACACCAGGGAGAACAGGTTGAGCACCCACCTCGTCCAGTCGGGAAGGATGTAGGGATCGACCAACCCGTTGTACCACAGGGTTATCACCACGGGGGGGACCAAGGTGGCTCCTTGGTAGAGGACCCATTCCACCTGTCCCTTCACGAAGAGCTGCCTCAACAGGGGCCTCTTCTTGAACTCGGGGTACCTGCAGTCGTTGCGGATCTTGTCCATGACCTGCAGGTGGCCGGTTCCCCACCTGAGTCTTTGCCTGAAGAACGCCTGCAGGCTCGGCGGGGTCTGTTCCGTCGAGTAATACGGCAGGTATTCCGGCCAGGCGCCGCACTCGAGGTACGCCCTGGTTCCGATCTCCAGATCCTCCGTCAAGGCGTTGTGGTCGAACCCGCCTATCCTTCTCATGAGTTCCCTGTCCAGAAACAGGTTAGTGCCGCCGACGAATGGCAGCCGTCGAAACAGGGCGGGCAAGTACCAATCGTGGGCGATGGCCTGGTACAGCGAGGCGATCTTGCAGAAGGGGCCCATCTGGTAGAAGTTCCTGACCTGAAAGACAGGGCCCTGGAGGATCTTCACGAGGTCGCCGGATTCGAGCCTCCGGTAAGCGACGTACATCAGTACGGAGGGGTCAGGCCTACTCTCGGCATCGTAGAACCCGCACATCTCGCTGCGCGGGTCCAGGAAAGATAGGCCGTAGTTGAGCGCGCGGCCCTTGGTGGAGGGAACGAGCGTCCCAGTTCCGTTTCCAGGGAACCGCCCGTCGAAGTCGTACGGCACCGTGACGTGCTTCAGGGTCGGCAGGCACCCATTCGCCTTGAATTCCCTAATCTTCGCCTCGACTATGTCCTGGGTCGTGGGTAAGCATACGTCATGCAGCTCCGCCAGGAGTGGAATGAGCCTGTTCCTGGTGCGAAGCGACCGGACCTGCTGCACGATCACTCCCGAGATACTCTCAGTAAGGGTCCGGAGGATCTCCCGCGTCACCGTGTGCGAAGCTCGCGCGGCGTACCTGATCATCCTGTCCACTATCCGCCCGCTCGCGTCGCCGCGAAGCGCGCAATAGGTGGCCACTATGGGCATGGCGAGACTCAGGCACAGGGGGTACACCCTGGCCGCCTCCTCGTCAGTCATGCCGGGGATCTCACGCCTTACTATCAATTCCATGGCGTCGGTGGGCGGGCGGCCCCAGCCCGTCACTATCTCGTTTGCCAACTCGCTGACCAGGGCCTGCTGCCTGGCGGGCGGGAGGTCGGCGAGCGGCTTCGAGGACAGCACCTCTTCCGTCAGCCACTCGGATCTGTGGAATTCCTTGAACGAGAGGCGGGTTATGAGGCCGATCAGGACCATCCTGGATTGCGGTTTCAATCTGCCGCCCGCGCCCCGAACGCAGTCCGCCGCCGCCTCGACCACGGAGTCCTTCTCGGCCGCACGCGCCATTGTCTCCTTTTCGTCGGTCACGACTATGATCTCATACCTGTCGGCGGGGTAGTTCATCCGGCTCATGTGGTCAATCGTCTTCCCGATTACCTCCGCCTCATTGCGGGCGGGCACCATGACGCTGAAAAACGGCAGATCGAGGCCCCTCCGCGCCGCCATCGCCATCAGCGCCGGGATGGTCAGCTGGGGCTTCCGTTTCCAGTAGAGGGAGTCCGCGTACCACTTCCAGAAGAAAAAGCGGGCGAACAGGATGAAGAACGCGAGGTAGAAGGCGACTGCGGCGATGTAGACGGCTTGAGACAGGGTCATCCGGTTCACTCCCATCAGGTGCGACCGTTCTGTAGTGTTGGTCAACCGCGAAACTTATTATTCAGTTGCATGTTGACGCCCGGGCGCCGCGGTGGTAAGATTGACATCGAAGCTTTTCGATATGTCTTGCGGGGAGTGGGCTGATGGACCTCGATCCGGTCCGCGTGTTCAAGGCACTCGGCAACGACACGCGCTACGAGCTGTTCCGCCGGTTGCTGGAGGGCTCAATCGCGACGTGTTGCGACAAGATTCAACAGGAGCGGGCTTGCTGCGTCACCGACGTCGTCAGGGAGTTCGGGCTCGCCCAGTCAACGATCTCCTACCACCTCGCCGTGCTCGAAGAGGCAGGCGTAATCAGATCGGAAAAGCGCGGCTGCTGGACGTGCTACTTCCCGAACAGGGAGACGCTGGAGGCAGTCTGCGGCATCATCCGTGGCGCGGAAGCCGGAAAACCGCCTCACTAGCCCGGGACGGCGGAGGCGGTTTCTCTGCGGCGAAATGTATCGAAGCTATTCGATATGAATCGGAGGGGCAAGCGATGGTACGGAGGATTCTCGAGATCGCGTTGGAAGGGATCTCCCATAACGCACTGTACCTGGCGGTGGGCATCCTATTGGCCGCCTGCATGCAGGCCCTAGTGGATCGCGCGAGGCTGATGGCACTGATGAGGAGGTCCGGCTGGGCGGGGATCGTGCTCGCCACGGCCGCGGGTTCCCTCACGCCCCTGTGCTCGTGCGCGACGACGGCCGTCATCCTGTCCCTGGTCGCATCCGGCGTGCCCTGGGCCCCGGTCGTTTCCTTCCTGGTCTCTTCCCCGCTCATGAGTCCCTCCGTCTACGTGCTGACCGCAGGCGTTTTCGGGGTCCCGATGGCGAATGCGAAGCTCATTACGGCGCTCGCGCTCGGTCTCGCCTCCGGAGGAATCGCCGCCCACCTCGAAGCGAGGGGCATGCTGGTGAATGGGGCACGGTTCGCCCCGCGCCGGGAAGCTTCCGCGTGCTCGTGCCTCACTTCCGCCGCCCCTCCGCGAACCGCCGTGAGTCGTCTCCTCTCCGCCCTGCGGGACCAGGGTTATTTCATCCTGAAGTACTTCGTCATCTATTCCCTGGTGGGCGCCGCCGCCCAGGTTCTGGTTCCTCAATCCTGGATCAAGGGACTATTCGGCGCGGGCAAGTCGTATTCCATCGTCACCGCGACGATCCTGGGCATACCGCTGTACATGTCGGGAGCCGCTTCCATTCCGTTCGCCGGTTCACTCGTGTCAATGGGTATGGGCAGGGGCGCGGCCCTCGCCTTCCTGACGGCCGGCCCCGGGACCCACCTGGGAGCCCTCGCCGCCGTGGCCCTCGTGTCGCCCAAAATAGTGTGGTGGCTCTACCTGGCGACTGTATTGCTCGGAAGCATCATAGCCGGCCTCGCCTACAACGCCGCCCACCCGTGGTGATCCCCGGCTGACCGGGGGACGGGTTCTCGGCTGAACCCGTCCC
>JANLGA010000065.1 GCA_024653225.1 Bacillota bacterium
ACGGCGAGGTGTGGGTGCTCGCGAGATCCACGAGCGGCTCGACGACCCTCGCCGCGGCCGCTCGTGGATCTCGCGAGCACCCACACCTCGCCGTCGGTCGAAAGGTCCGTCCTGCTCAGAATGGGTTTCTCCAGTCTCGAGGCCCGTGCGATAGTCGAGAAGTGCGTCGAGAAGGGCCTCCTCGGAAAGGGAGCGGGGCACGTCGTGTGGCGCCTGGCGGCGATCAGGGGTTGCGGCGTCCGCGAGGTCGAGCCCGGCCTCGCGGCGGGTCGCGGGTGGAACGAGGTCGCGGAATACTTCGGGCGGCGCGCGGGCGGTTCCGGGCGATGACCGCCGACCACGGCCTGGACCCCGGGCGGAAGATTGACGTAGAGCGCATCCTGGAGGGACTCGAGCACTACAGGCCGAGGCGGAAGGGATGGCGGTGGAGGGAGGGCGCGGGCGCGCCGCGCTCGATCGGCGGCTTCGTCTACCTACAGGCGGCGGAGCCGCTCCGGCGCTCCGTGCCCCTGCCCGCGGCGCGGAACTTCGGCGGGATAGACCCCCAACCGGACCTCGTGATAAGCGCGGAGATCGCCTCGGGCAGGTTCGAGGACGACATCAGGCGGATGAGGATGGCCGCCTGGCACGGGGCCGACCACATCATGGTGATCCGTACCGCGGGACAGAGTCATTTCGACGGCCTCCTGGAGGGCACGCCCGAAGGCGTCGGCGGCGTGCCAATCACCCGGAAGCAGCTCAGGGCCACTCGCAAAGCCCTCGACCTGATAGAGGACGAAGTGGGGAGGCCGATCAACCTGCACTCGTACGTCTCGGGGGTCGCCGGCCCCGAGATGGCGGTGCTGTTCGCGGAGGAGGGGGTCAACGGGGCGCACCAAGACCCCCAGTACAACGTGCTTTACCGCAACGTGAACATGGTGCGGTCGTTCGTTGACGCCGCGGTGGCGAAGCACATCATGGCGTCGCAGGGGATGTTGCAGATAGACGGCGCGCACAACGCCAACGCCACCGCGCGGCAGGCGTGGAAGGTCATGCCGGAGGTCCTCGTGCAGCACGCCGTCAACTGCGAGTTCTCGGTGAGGGTGGGCATGGACCGTGGGAACATAGCCCTCTCGACGGTCCCGCCCGCGGCGCCTCCCGCCCCGAGCCTCAGGATTGACCTCGCGCACGCGGTCGCGGTGAGGCAACTCTTCGAGGGATTCAGGTTCCGCGCCCAGATGAACACCCGCTACATCGAATCCGACGCGCGCGAGGCCACGGTCACCCACGTGCTCAACCTGCTCGTCACGCGCCTGACCGGCGCCGACCTGCAGAGCACGATCACGCCGGACGAGGGGCGCAATGTGCCGTGGCACTCCAACACCGTCGCCGCGGTGGACACCGCCAAGCAGGCACTCCTCGGGATGGACGGGCTGGGCGAAGTGGTAACCCTGCGGCTGGACGGTCCCCTCGGCGACATGGTGCGCGAGCTGAAGGAGAGAGCGGTCCTCTTCATGGAGGAGATAGAGAAAGTCGGAGGCTACTTCGAGGCCGTCTCGCGCGGGTTCTTCGTGGATTCGGGTTACTACCCCGAGCGCGCCGGCGACGGCATCGCGCGGGACCCTCTCGGTGGGGTGGGCGCCGGCACGGTCGTCCGCAGGGACGAGGACTATATGGCCCCGGTCTGCCACCATTTCGGGCACAACGGCCTTCCGCCCGGACTGGCGAAGCCGTGCGACCTCATCGGCGGTTGCACGCTCTGCGATCCCGGGAAGATCCAGTACATAGACGAGCTCGACGAAGAGGACAACGCGGGCGCCAGGCTGGCCGAAACGGCCGACCACAGGAAGGCGGGGCTCATCCGGCCGGAGGTGCAGTGGTACGGGGACGGTTACGTGATGATGGGCTTGTTCCTCCCCACGAGGCTGGAGGAGGCGACCTGCGCCGCCGCGGAGATGGCGCGGAGGGCGGGGCTCAAGGGGGTCGAGGTCATCCACGCCCTGCCGATGCATCCGGCCGAGGGGACATACGTCGAGCTGAAGGGGGTGTTGGAGGAGGACGTAGACCCCGGATCGCTTCGCCTCCCGCCGGTGCGCCGGAACCTCGGCGAGGACGAGATCAGGATGGAGGTCGCGGCCCGCCCCATGGCGATCGTCGCCGGGACCATCGGCCAGGACGAGCACTCGGCGGGGATCAGGGAGATACTGGATATCAAGCACGGCGGCCTCGAGAAGTTCGGGATCAAGTGCGTCTACCTGGGCACGTCGGTACCCGTCGAGAAGCTCGTTGACGCGGCGATCGAAACGGGGGCCGACGCGATACTCGCGTCCACCATCATAACGCACGGCGACATCCACAGGGTCGGCCTCCGGAAGCTGCGCGACGCATGCGTCGAGAAGGGCATAAGGGACAGGGTTCTATTGGTCGCCGGGGGCACGCAGATCACGGACGAGATCGCCGGGGAATGTGGATTGGACGCGGGGTTCGGGCGCGGGACCAGGGGAATTGACGTGGCGAGCTTCCTGGTGCGAAAGCGGAGCGAGAGGCGACCCAATTGAATGCGGACGTCCTCGTGGCGGAGGTGGGCAGTACCACGACCCTGGTGAACGCCTTCACCGGGCTGGGCACGGGGAAACCGCGCCTTGCCGCGCAGGGTATGGCGCCGACCAGCGTCCTGGACGGCGATGTGACTGTCGGGCTGAGGGCCGCCGTGGAATCCCTTGAGCGCGCCGTCGGGGAGAGGGTGTCGTGGGGTTCGATGATGGCCACGTCGAGCGCGGCGGGGGGACTCCGCATGACTGTTCACGGCGCGGCCTACGAGATGACTGTCCGAGCGGCTCGAGAGGCAGCCCTCGGGGCGGGGGCCGTGGTGAAGATGGTCACCGCCGGGCGCATCGGCGGTACCGAGGCGCGAGAGATCGCCCGCGTCAGGCCGAGCATCGTGTTGCTCGCGGGGGGCGTGGACTACGGGGACCGGGAAACCGTGGAACACAACGCGCGCGTGATCGCGTCGCTCGGCCTGGAGGCGCCCGTCGTGTATGCCGGGAACGTGGCGGCGCGCGAGGCGGTGCTCGAGATACTCGGGTCCGAAGGGGTCGAGGTCATCGCCGTCGGCAACGTTTACCCCAGGATAGACGAGTTGAACGTGGAACCCGCGAGGAGGGCCGTCCAGCGCGTCTTCGAAAGGCACATCGTGAGGGCGCCGGGCATGGAGAAGATAAGGGAGGTCGTTGACGGGGAGGTGATTCCGACGCCGGGGGCCGTCCTGAAGGCGGCCGAACTGCTGTACCGGGCGATCGGGGACCTCATGGTCGTGGATGTCGGCGGGGCCACGACGGACGTGCATTCCGTGACGGAGGGTTCAGAGGAGATCCGGAGGATGCTCGCCGCTCCCGAGCCCCTGGCCAAGCGCACCGTCGAGGGGGACCTCGGGGTGTTCGTGAACGCCGCGAATGTCGCTGAGCGGGTGGGTTGGGAGACCCTCGAGCGGGAGCTCGGCCTCGACGCCCGCGCCGTATTGGAGCGCATGGTCGCGGCGCGCGGCGCGATCCCCGGGACGCGGGAGGAGGTCGTCACGGTGCGGAGGCTGGCGCGCGAGTGCGCCGAGGTCGCCGTGGCGCGGCACGCCGGCAGGGTGCGGAGGGTCTACGGGTACGGCGGCGGGGCCGACGTCGCGGAAGGCAGGGACCTGACCGCAGTGAGGTGGATAATCGGGACCGGAGGCGTGTTCACCCGCCTGCCCGGGGGAGCCGCCATCCTGGAGGGCGTGGCGCGCGGCGGCGCCGGGCAATCCCCGAGGGGGGACGCCCTCCTGCCGGTCTCGGCGCGCACGCTGGTCGATCACCACTACATCATGTCGTCCGCGGGGATCCTCGGCATGTCGGCGCCGGACGACGCCCTGGAGCTGATGAGGCTGAGCCTTGCCCGGGGGGATCACCCGTCGGCGACGCCCGACTCGTCGTACCACGTCACGTAGTCCACTATAGAGATGTCGCGGTCAACGCTGAGGTCCAGTTCCCTGTGCACCTTGTAGAATTTCCTGTTCCTGTCCTTGATCACCACGACCACGGGCCTGTCGAGCTCGAGGGTGTTGATCTTCTTGACGACTGCGATGTCGCCGGTCGAGAGCCTGACGTTCGTCGCCACGGGGTAAGGGGCCACCACCGCGCGGACCGCGTCCACCGAGCTCGGCTCGAACAGCGTGCCGGAGCCCTTCGCTATGAATTCCAACGCGTTTGA
Source organism: Bacillota bacterium (assembly GCA_024653225.1). Lineage (GTDB taxonomy): Bacteria > Bacillota > Sulfobacillia > JABLXB01 > JABLXB01 > JANLGA01. The sequence goes on from JANLGA010000065.1 coordinate 4,219, forward strand.
GGGGTGCAGCGCCGCCTTGTACGGCCTGTCCGAGGTGATCGCGTCGAACACGTCGGCCACGGCGCACACCCTCGCCAGCTTGATTATCTGCTCCCCCTTGAGACCCCGCGGGTACCCGGTGCCGTTCCATCGCTCGTGGTGCTGGAACGCCACGTGAGCGGGCATCAGGCCGACTTCCGTCCGCCGGATGAATTCGAAGCCGGCCACGGAATGCATCTTGACCTGTTCCCACTCTTCAGTCGTCAATTGCTCCGTCTTGCTCCACACGTAGTCCGGCACCACGGTCTTGCCCACGTCGTGCAGGAGCGCCCCAATACCCAGGTCGAGCAGTTCTTTCTTGTTGAACCCGAGCACCTTCCCCGCGGTCGTCGCGATCAGCGCGACCTGCACCGAGTGCGCGTACGTGTAGTCGCGCAGCGACTTGATGTCCACGAGACCTATGACGACGTCCCTCTGGGACACCACCTCGTCCACGAGCATCCGTGCGACCCTCGTCACCTTCGATGCGAGATCGGGGTTCGGCCTGTGCGCCACCTTGTTGCCGAACAGGAAGTCGGGACCCGCCGATGCCCCCGGGGAGAACCCCTTGACCGGTCCGATGCCCTTGCTGATCGCGCCCGTGCCCACGAAATCCATTATGCAGCGGATGACTTCCTGGCGGGTCTCGACCGTGATTATCTCCGGTAATTCCACCTGTGCCAGGTCGTCGGCAATGTAGAGGGAAGAAAATCCCTGTTCGACGAGAAGGTCTATGTATCGCTGGCGGAGGGTTGTGCCCGCGGCAAGGATCAGGCGTCCGTCCGCGTCGAAGACGGGGCGCCCCAGGCGCATGCCCGGTTTTGCAGAAGCCGCCGCTACTATTCTCACGGGCGCATCCCTCCATTACTCTTTATCGGGGACCGGGCGCCCTCCGTTTCCATGGCGGGCGCAAATATGCGGCGAATATGCGGCCGCACGGCGACGTGACGTGGCGGGGAAGGGGATTTGGTGACGCGGCGGCGAAATACCGGATGGTGCCGAAAATCGGGCACGCGGCGCTCGTGAACCGACAACCGGAAGGGGGTTTTCGACCGTGGACTCCGCCCGGCTCGACGCGAACGTGTTCAAGGCCATCCTGGACGCCCTCGACGAGGGCATCCACGTGGTGGACGAGACCGGCAGGACCATGTTCTACAACCGAAGCGCGGCGCGAATGGAGGAACTCGACGCCAGCGAGGTGATTGACCGTCACGTGCTGGAGGTGTTCCCTTCGCTGACCCCCGCCACCAGCACGCTCCTGAAGGTAGTCAGGTCCGGAAAGCCGATAATCAACCAGCAGCAGACGTACACGAGTTTCAAGGGGCGGACGGTCACGACCGTGAATTCCACCCTGCCGCTGCTGGTGGGCGGGCGCGTGGTCGGCGCCGTCGAGGTGTCAAGGGACATCACCCTGCTGAGGAAGATGTCCGAGATGATCGTGGACCTGCGCGCCGAACTCCTGGGGAAGAACTCGGCCGGGGACGGATCGCCCGGGCCGAGGTTGTTCACGTTCGACGATTTCGTGGGCGAGGACCCCCGGGTCCTTGCCCTGAAGGCTAAGGCCGGGAAGGCGGCCCGCACGTCGTCTTCGGTGCTCGTGTCCGGCGAGACCGGCACGGGGAAGGAGCTTCTGGTCCAAGCGATACACTCGGCCAGCAGGCGGCGCGGGGGCCCGTTCATCGCCCAGAACTGCGCCGCCGTCCCTGAAACCCTGCTCGAGGGCATTCTTTTCGGCACCGCCAGGGGCGGATTCACCGGGGCGAAAGACCGCCCCGGGCTGTTCGAGCTCGCCGACAAGGGCACGCTGTACCTCGACGAGATCAACTCCATGCCCGTTGACCTGCAGGCGAAACTCCTCAGGGCGATCCAGGACAAGACGATCAGGAGGATAGGGGACACCGTCGAACGCAGGATAGACGTGAGGATCATCGCGTCAACCAGCATCGATCCGGCCGAGGCGCTGGCGAAGCGGGAGCTCAGGGCCGACCTGTATTACAGGCTCAACGTCGTCCACCTGGCGATCCCCCCGCTGAGGGACAGGCGCCGCGACATTCCCCCGCTGGTCGGGTACTTCATAGGGAAGTTCAACAGGGAGCTGGGGCTATGCGTGGAGCGCGCGTCGCCCGACGCCATGGGCAGGCTGGTTTCTTACCACTGGCCGGGGAACGTCCGGGAGCTCGAGCACGCGATCGAAGGGGCCATGAATCTCGTCGAAGGCAACGTGATAGAGGTGTGGCACCTGCCCGCGTCCCTCCTGGGGTCCGACGGCCGTCGTCCGGCAAGCGACGTGGGCGGGGAGGACGGGACCCGAAAGGCCGCCGCGCAGGGGCTCCCGTTCGCCTTGAAACAGAGCGTGGCCGACCACGAGAGGAACCTGCTGGTGACGGCGCTGGAGTCAACCGGGGGAAACGTCTCGAGGGCCGCCCGCTTGCTGGGCATCCCGAGGCAGACGCTCCAGTACAGGCTGAAGAGACTGGGGATCGCGACCCATCGGACCGGAGACCGGAATTGATTAAAATCCGTAATCTGGTAGAATTACTGTGGTGGACGAGGTGAGAAGGTGCGCGCCCCGCGCGCGAGTCGAGGAGTGGATACATGTTGCCCGAAGAACCAGCGATCCCCGAAATAGACCCCAACAAAGCCGCCGTTGACGTAGCGTACGAAATCCTAAAGGGCGCCGGCGAGACTCTCGATTATCGCGAGCTGTTGGACAAGGTCGTCGAGATCAAGGCGATAGTCACGGACGATCTCGCGAAAGCCATGTCGCGGATATACACCGAGATCAACCTGGATCCGAGGTTCGTCTACATGGGCCAGGGGGCGTGGGGCCTGAAGGAATGGCTGCCCAAGGCGCAGGTCGCCCGCGGCGTGAGCGCCCATGCTTCCCCGCTGCGATCCCGGCAGCCGGAGAGGTGGCACGAAGAGGGTTCGCTGGACGAACCCGACACCCAGCGGCGGCCCGACGAAGACGAAGAGGACTGGAATTCAGAACCCGATTGAGGAGGGATCCCGGTGAAGATCAAGTGGTACGGACACGCGTGCTTCCTGATGACCTCTTCGGCGGGAACCAGGGTCCTCACTGACCCGTTCGATGAGACCGTGGGCTATCCGGTTCCATCGGTCGAGGCGGACTACGTGACCGTAAGCCACGACCATTTCGACCACAACGCGGTCCGGATCGTCAAGGGGCAGCCGAAGGTGGCGAAGGGCCCCGGGACGCACCGGCTCGGCGACATCGAGGCGAAGGGCGTGGGGACCTTCCACGACGACGTCCGCGGCGCAAAGAGGGGCCTGAACACCGTGTTCGTGTTCGACATAGACGGCATTCGCGTATGCCACCTGGGCGATCTGGGGCACGTGCCGGGACCGGAGCAGGTGTCCGAGATCGGTGGGGTTGACGTGTTGCTGGTCCCCGTCGGGGGGACGTACACCATTGACGCCGGCGGCGCCGCGTCCGTCACCGGCCTCCTCGCCCCCCGCATAGTGATCCCGATGCATTTCAAGACCCCGGCGCTGTCGTTCCCGCTCGACCCGGTTGACTCGTTCCTCCAGAGGATGGGCGGGGGCACGAGGACGGGGGCGGCGACTCTGGAAGTGTCTAAGGAAGACCTGGGCGGTCCGAGAAGGATCTGCGTTCTCGAATACGCCTGAATCTCAGGGAACTCTGGTCCTCGGGGGTATCATCGTGGCAAAGTTCATATTCGTGACGGGTGGAGTAGTATCCGGCCTGGGGAAGGGCATCACGGCCGCATCCCTGGGCCGTCTCCTTAAGAGCAGGGGGTTCAATGTCACCGCCCTCAAGTTCGACCCCTACGTGAACGTGGACGCGGGGACAATGAGTCCGCTCCAGCACGGAGAGGTGTTCGTCACGGACGACGGGGCGGAGACCGACCTGGACCTCGGTCACTACGAGCGGTTCATAGACGTGAACCTCTCGAAGAGCAACAACGTCACGACCGGGAAGATATACAACTCGGTGATCCAGAAGGAACGGAAAGGGGAGTTCCTGGGCGGGACCGTCCAGGTGATCCCGCACATCACCAACGAGATCAAGGAGCGGATACTGCGCGTCGCCAGGGAAAGCATGGCCGACATCGTCATCTGCGAGGTCGGGGGCACGGTCGGCGACATCGAGAGCCTTCCCTTCCTGGAGGCGATAAGGCAATTCAAGAGCGACGTGGGCAGGGAGGATGTGATGTACGTCCACGTCACCATAGTCCCGTACCTCGACACCTCCGGGGAGCTGAAGTCGAAGCCGACGCAGCACAGCGTCAGGGAGCTCCGGAGCATAGGGATACAGCCGGACGCCATCGTGTGCAGGTCGGAGAAGCCGCTCACCCGCGAGATGAGGGACAAGATAGCGCTGTTCTGCGACATCACGAAGGACGCCGTCATCGAGAACAGGGATGCGGCGTCCATATACGAAGTCCCCATCCTGCTGGAGGAGCAGGGCCTGGCCACCATCGCGCTCAGGAAGCTCGGCCTCAAGGAGCGCGGCAGGGACATGGCGGAGTGGCGCCGGATCGTCGAGAAGATCAAGCATCCCAGGGAGCGCGTGCGCATCGCGCTCGTCGGGAAATACGTCGCACTTCACGATGCCTACCTCAGCATAGTCGAGGCCCTAACGCACGCGGGTGTGGCCAACGACTGCAAGATCGAGGTCAAGTGGGTCTTCTCAGAGGACCTCGAGCGCGACGACGCGGGCCGCTACCTGTCCGATTGCGACGGGATCCTGGTCCCCGGCGCGTTCGGGTACCGTGGAATCGAGGGCAAGTGCAACGCGGCCCGGTACGCGAGGGTGCACAAAGTGCCCTTCCTCGGGATCTGCATGGGAATGCAGTGCGCGGTCATAGAGTTCGCGAGGAACGTGCTGGGGCTGAAGGGGGCGAACAGCACGGAGTTCGAGACCGACACCGACCACCCGATCATAGACCTCATGCCCGAGCAGAAAGACATCGAGAACATGGGCGGAACCATGCGGCTCGGCGCGTACCCCTGCAGGATCACCCCCGGGACGAGGGCGCACGCCGCGTACGGCGCGGAGTTGGTATTCGAGAGGCACAGGCACAGGTTCGAGGTGAATAACGCGTACCGCGACAGGCTCGAGGCCGCCGGCATGAGGCCTGTCGGCCTTTGGCCGCAGGGCAACCTCGTTGAGATGATAGAACTGGTGGACCACCCGTGGTTCGTGGGCACGCAGTTCCACCCGGAGTTCAAGTCGCGGCCGAACAGGTCCCACCCGCTCTTCCGGGAATTCGTCAAGCACTCGATGGCGCACGGAAGAGAGAAGCATGGAAGGGAGAAGGAAGACGCCGGCGGGACAGGTAACTAAGGAAGCCGTGTGACGTGCGGCATTCGCCGGCCGTCCCGGTTGCGAGCGATTTGCTGCGGGGTGATGTCCGTGGAGAGACCCGTGAAGATTACCGACACGACGCTGAGAGACGCGCACCAATCGCTGTTGGCCACCCGCATGCGGACGTCCGACATGCTTCCGATCGCCGAGAAGATGGACGCCGTCGGTTTTCACTCCCTGGAGGTGTGGGGAGGGGCGACGTTCGACACGTGCATGAGGTTCCTCAACGAGGACCCGTGGGAGCGGCTCAGGGCACTCCGGAGGGCGTTCAAGAAGACGAAACTCCAGATGCTCCTCAGGGGGCAGAACCTCGTGGGCTACAGGCACTACCCCGACGACGTCGTCGAGGAGTTCGTGAAGCGCGCGATAGGCAACGGCATTGACGTAATGAGGATATTCGACGCGCTGAACGACGTCAGGAACCTGGCCAAGGCGATGGAGGTCTCCAGGCGCGAAGGTGCGCACGTGCAGGCCACGGTGTGTTACACCATCTCGCCCGTGCACAACGTCGAACACTACGTGGAAAAGGCAAGGCTCCTCGTGGACATGGGGGCGGACTCGATCTGCATCAAGGACATGGCCGGCATCCTGTACCCGACCGACGCATACCGGATAGTCAACAGGATAAAGGAGGAACTCGGCGTCCCCGTGCAGGTCCACTGTCATTACACGAGCGGGATGGCCTCGATGAGCTACCTCAAGGCGGTCGAGGCGGGGTGCGACGTGATCGACTGCGCGATCTCTTCCATGGCCCTCAGCACGTCGCAGCCGCCCGTCGAGACCATGGTGGCCGCGCTGGAGGGCACGCCGCACGACACGGGGCTGGACCTCGGGCTCCTGTCGGAGATAGCGGACTACTTCCGCGAGGTGCGGAAGAAGTACCGGGAATTCGACCTCGCCTCCCCCACGGTGGACACGAACGTGCTCAGGTACCAGATCCCGGGCGGCATGGTCTCAAACTTCATATCCCAGCTTGACCGGCAGAACGCCCTTCACCGGCTGCGCGAGGTGCTCGAGGAAGTGCCCCGGGTGCGAAGGGACCTCGGGTACCCGCCCCTGGTCACCCCGTCGAGCCAGATAGTCGGCACTCAAGCCGTCTTCAACGTGCTGGTCGGGGAGCGCTACAAGATGGTGACCAACGAGGTCAAGGCGTACATGAGGGGATTGTACGGGAACCCGCCCGCCCCGGTGGACGAATCGGTCAGGAAGAAGATAATCGGCGACGAACAGCCCGTCACGGGCAGGCCCGCCGACCACATCGAGCCCGGCCTCGAACAGGCCCGAAGAGAGGCGGCGGCGTACATAGAGTACCCCGAGGACGTGCTGTCGTTCGCGCTCTTCCCGCAGGTGGCCATGAAGTTCCTCCAGGAGCGCCTGGCCGCAAGGACCGGGGTGGACTACACCATCGTCGAAGAGGCGAGGAAGGACGGTCCCGGGGGTTATTACCCGGCCTGACGGCGACCCCGCCGCGCGGCGACCGCGCCCCGCGGTGGCCG
>JANLGA010000066.1 GCA_024653225.1 Bacillota bacterium
GGGTGGACTGCTGCTCGGCGTCGTCGAGAGCCTCGGGGGGGCGTACATCTCCTCGGGCTACCGGGACGCCATAGCATTCGGCGTGCTCATAGTCGTGTTGTTGTTCAGGCCGCACGGCTTGCTGGGGAGCACCGGAAGGGAGGTTGACAGGGCGTGACCTGGAAGGGCTGGGCAGGCATCGCCGCGGCGGTCGCCGCCGCCTGCTGCCTGCCGCTTCTCACGACCAATGCCTACGTCATTCACATCGGGATATTCCTCCTGATGTATGTCAACCTCGCGTCCAGCTTGAACATCGTGCTCGGCCTCACGGGCCAGCCCAATTTCGCCCACGCGACGTTCCTGGGCGTCGGGGCTTACGCCGCGGCCCTGGCCTCGTTGAGAGCGGGGTGGCCGTTCTGGATCAATTTGCCCCTCGGAGGCCTGGTTGCGTCCGCGTTGGGCCTGGTCATCGGCCTCCCGACACTGAGGGTGAGGGGACACCACCTGGCGATCGTCACCATCGGTTTCGCGCAGATCGTCAGGCTCATCGAGATCAACTGGGACCGGGTGACGCGCGGACCGATGGGGTTGCCGGGGATACCGACGGCGTCCCTGGGCTCCATCTCGTTCGGAAAGACGGAATTCTACTACTTCTCGCTGGCCCTGACCCTGGTCGTGCTGTTCACCATATACCGGCTGGCCGGATCGAGGATAGGCAGGGCCCTCATGAGCATCCGCGACGACGAGATGGCCGCCGAAGCCCTGGGCGTGAACACCAGGTACTACAAGATCTACAGTTTCGTGGTGTCCACGTTCTGGGCGGGCGTGAGCGGGGCGCTCTACGCCCACTACGTCACGTTCGTCAGCCCGGATTCGTTCACGCAAGCGGATTCGACATCCATATTGTGCATGGTGGTCGTAGGAGGCGCGGGCACGCTTCTCGGCCCGGTGATCGGGGCCGCGGTGCTCGTGGTGGCCCCCGAGGTCCTGAGGTCAACTTCGATGTACCGGTACATCCTGGTCGGCGCCGTCATGGTGGTCTCCATCATGGCCCGGGAAGGCGTATTCTCCCACGCGTTCGGCAGGTTGGTGTCGGCCTTGGGGCGCGACGCATCCGGCGGGACCGCCCGGGGGGTGACGCGGCGTGGCTGAAATGCTGAAGGTCGAGGGCGTTGACAAGAGATTCGGGGGCGTCGTGGCGCTCAACAACGTCTCGATGACGGTGGAGAAGGGCAAGATTCACGGGCTGATCGGTCCGAACGGCGCGGGGAAAACCACCCTGTTCAACGTCGTGACGGGGCTCTACAAGCCCGACTCGGGCACCGTGACCTTCGCGGGCGAGCCGGTGACCGGCCTGGCGCCGCACGAACTCTGCGAGCGCGGCATCGCCAGGACGTTCCAGAACATCAGGCTGTTCTCGTCGCTCTCCGTCATGGACAACGTGCTGGTCGGTTACCACTGCAGGACGTCGGCCGGAACCTGGGACATCCTCTTCGGGACGCGAAGGGCGGCGGAGGAGCGCAGGCGCATCTTGGCGGAGGGTTCGAGGCTTCTGGAGCTGGCGGGACTCGCCGGGTTAGGCGGAAAGCGGGCGCGAAGCCTGCCGTACGGCCTCCAGCGGCGCCTGGAGATCGCGCGCGCCCTGGCCACCTCCCCGAGCCTCCTGCTGCTGGACGAGCCGTCCGCCGGCATGAACACGCAGGAGAAGAACGTGCTCAGGGACTTCATCAGGAGGCTCAACGCGGAACTCGGGCTGACGATACTCATCATCGAGCACGACATGAAGCTCGTGATGACGGTGTGCGACATAATCACTGTACTCGATCACGGGCAGAAGATATCGGAGGGCACACCGGCCGCGGTGCAGGGGGACCCGTGTGTCATAGAGGCATACCTGGGCAAAGGATTCGGGGGGAACGCCGGCCGTGCTTGAACTGCAGGATATCGAGGTGTACTACGGCAACATACGGGCCCTCAAGGGGGTCAGCCTCCGCGTGGGGGACGGGGAAGTCGTCGCCCTGATCGGGAACAACGGGGCCGGGAAGACGACGACGTTGCGAACGATATCGGGCCTCCTTAGGCCGAGGAGCGGTGCCATCTTGCTGAACGGCAGGAGAATTGACGGAATGCCTCCCCATTCCATCACCAAGATGGGGATCGGTCATGTCCTCGAGGGGAGGCAGATATTCGCGAACCTGACCGTGATGGAGAACCTCATCGTCGGGGCGTACCTCAATCCCAGCAAGTCGGCCGTGGAGGCGGACCTGGAAAAGGTCTTCGCACTGTTCCCCGTGTTGAAGGAGCGGAAGAACCAGCACGGGGGCACTCTCAGCGGCGGGGAGCAGCAGATGCTCGCGGTCGCCCGGGCCCTGATGGGCAATCCCCGCCTCCTGCTCATGGACGAGCCGTCCCTCGGGCTCGCCCCCGTTCTGGTCGAGCAGGTCGCCGGCATCATCCGCACCATAAAGGACCGGGGAATCCCGATTCTCCTCGTGGAGCAGAACGCGAGACTCGCGCTGGCGCTCGCCCATCGCGGGTATGTCCTGGAGTCCGGGGAGATCGTGCTCGAGGGCACCGCCGATTCCCTGCGCGACAACGACATGGTAAAAAAGGCGTACCTGGGCATCTAGAAACGGTACCGGGGGTGGAGTGCGTGATAGGGTGGAGGGCCAGGCTCGGCTTCATCGTGCCGTCAATCAACACTGTCGTCGAACCCGAGATGGCGAAAATGGCGCCGGACGGGGTGTCGGTCCACTTCGCCCGCGCCAGGTCGGTGAAAGACACCGAAGAGGAGCTAATCAGGATGGCCGAGGAGTCGCCGAAGGCCGCGCGCGAGCTCGCCGACGCGGAAGTGGACGTGATAGCTTTCGCCTGCACCGGGGCCAGCTTCCTGAAGGGGCCGCGCTACGATTCGTACGTCGAGGGCCTCATCACGAGCGCGGTGAATATCCCGGCCGTAACGACGTCCACGGCCGTGGTCCAGGCGCTGAGGGCTTGCGGGATGAAGCGGGTGGTCGTCGCGTCGCCATACGAGGAGTGGCTCAACGAGAGGGAGAAGATATTCCTCGAGGCGTGCGGGATCGAGGTCTTGGCGATGGAAGGACTCGGCATCAACGACGTCCACATCTCCGACGTTCACCCCGAGCGGGTGTACAGGTTGGCCCGCAAGGTGTTAAGGCCGGATGCCGACGGCGTCTTCATCAGCTGTACGGACTTCAGGACGGCCGAAATACTGGAAGTCCTCGAGAATGACACGGGGAAACCGGTGGTTTCGAGCAACCAAGCGACGCTCTGGGCGATGCTCAGGAAGCTGGGCCTCCGAGTCTCCATCCAAGGTTTCGGATCCCTGCTGAGGAACATTGACGGCGCCAGGTAAGGGTGCCGCGATCGCCGCGGGCGTGCTATGATCTACCCGGGACCACCGAGCGGTTCGCCGGGCCGTTCCGCCGGCAGGACCCACGACCCCGGCGGTCCCGGAAGGGGTTGCGGCGCGTTGGACGAGAGGGAGCGCCGGTTGGCGATTCTCAGGGAGAAAGTCCTCGAATACTCCCTCAGGATGTCCCGTTCCGGGATGGCCCCCTCGACGTGGGGGAACATCAGCGCCTTGGACCGCGGCTCGGGCGTCGTGGCGATCACCCCGAGCGGAATGGAATATGATTCGCTCACCCCATCCGACATATGCCTGCTCGACCTCGAAGGTGCGGCCGTGGAGATCGGTCGTAAACCGAGCACCGAGACGGCGCTTCACCTGGCGGTGTACGCACTGAAGCCTGAGGTGGGCGCCGTCGTGCACACGCACTCCGTGTACGCAACGGCTTTTGCCTGTGCGCGCCGGGAGATTCCCGTCGTGAACGCGACGCTGGCGGCAGTCGTCGGCGGGAGGGTGCCGGTCGCGCCGTACGCGGCGCCGGGGACCCGCGAGCTCGGGCTCGGCGCCGTGAACGCGATGGGGGGGAGACCGGCCGTCCTGCTTGCAGCTCACGGTGTGCTCGCCGTCGGGTCGGACCTGAGGGCGGCGTACACGGTGGCGGAGATCGTGGAAGACGCCGCGAGGATCGCCTGTCTCGCCGGGATGCTGGGCGCACAAGTTGAGTTGGATGCGGCCGAGACGGCGAGGATTAGAACGGAGTACCTGCGCAACTATGGACAGGGGGAATGAGCCGGCGGCGACCGTCGCCTTCGACGAGGGGCTGGTGCTGGCGGGCGGCCGTTTCGGGACGAAGGAAGAGGCGATCGGCTGCTTGGCCGGCCTCTTGCGCGACAGGGGCTACGTGAAGGACTCGTTCCTGGAAGCCGTCCTCGCCAGGGAAAGGGAGTATCCGACCGGGTTGCCGACGAGGCCCGTCGCTGTCGCCATCCCCCACGCCGACCCGGGGCATTGCATAGTGCCGTGCCTCGCCGTTGCGCGCCTCATCGAGCCGGTGGCGTTCGGCAACATGGGCGCGGAATCGGGGGTCGTTGACGTGTCCCTCGTGTTTCTCATCGGTTTGACCGCCGGGGGGGATCACGTTTCGTTTCTCGGCAGGCTTGCCGGTGTGTTTCGGCGGGAAGACGAGATCGAGCGACTGATGAAGGCGACAAGTGCGGCGGAGATCGAGCGAATCATTCGGTCGGCGACGGGCATGTGAGCCGGGCGCCGACCGAAGGCGGCGCCCGGAGCGGCGGGGAGTGATAAGATGCGGGTATACGTGACCAGGAAGCTGCCCGATGAGGTCGCGGGCATCCTGACCCCATTCTTCGAGGTCGAATCCTGGCCACACGAGGATGTCCCCGTGTCGAGATCCGCGCTGCTGAGCGGGGTTGAAACGGCCGACGGCCTGGTACGTCTGCTCACCGACAGGATAGACCGGAGCGTGTTGGACGGGGCGCGTCGCCTGAAGATAGTCGCGAACGTGGCGGTGGGGTTCGACAACGTGGACGTGGGTGCCTGCACCGAGCGCGGGATCGCGGTGACCAACACCCCGGGCGTCCTGACCGAGTCCACCGCCGACCTAGCCTTCGCCCTTCTCTTGGCGGCGGCCAGGCGCATCCCGGAGGCGCAGGACGCACTCAAGCGATTCGAGTGGAAGGCATGGTCCCTGATGTTCCTCACCGGCAGGGACGTGCACTCGGCCACCCTCGGGATCGTCGGGATGGGCCGCATCGGGCGCGCAGTGGCGCGAAGAGCCGCAGGTTTCTCGATGAGGATACTCTACTATTCGAGGAGGAGGGATGCCGAGATCGAGGGGGAGACCGGTGCCGTGTTCCGTCCCCTCGATGAACTCCTTCGGGAATCCGACTTCGTCTCCATTCACCTCCCGCTCACCGAAGAGACGAGGCACCTCATCGGCGAGCGCGAACTGTCCCTCATGAAGCCGACCTCCGTGCTGGTCAACACGTCGAGGGGACCGGTGGTGGACGAAGCCGCCCTGTGCCACGCTCTCGAGCGGCGTACCATATGGGCGGCGGGACTGGATGTCTACGAGGAAGAGCCCCTCCCGGCGCAAAGCCCCCTCCGGTCGCTGGACAACGTCGTACTGCTCCCTCACATCGGCAGCGCCACGGTGACAACGCGCACGAGAATGGCCTCCATGGCCGCCGAGAACGTCAGGGAATTCCTGCTCAGGGGGAAGGCCCTCACTCCCGTCAATCCCGAAGTACTCGCCTTGCGACGAGCGATCGAACAGCCGAACGCGGATTGACTCCCGCTCCATTGCGTACCTTACCTTAGTAGGCGCGATGAAGCGGGCTCGATGAGCCCGACGGAGGCCGCGCGAAGGTGAGGGGTGTCGCCGTTGAGGCAACGGGTCGCCGGGGTAGGACCGGTACAGGTGGGGCTGACGTTCGTCGGGGCGGCGATCGGTGCCGGATTCGCCACCGGCCAGGAGTTGCTCCAGTTCTTCAATTTCTTCGGCAGGGACGGCTTATTCGGGATCGTCCTCGCTTCGGCCCTGCTCGGGTTGTTCTCCTTCAGCGTGCTTGAACTCGGACGGCGCCTGTCCGCCGGGACGTACGGCGATGTCATCCGCCACGCGGCCGGGGGCGTCGTGGGCGCGCCCGTGGACTACCTCGTCACATTTTTCCTGTTCGGCGGGTTGGTATCAATGGTGGCGGGTTCGGGGGCGCTCATGAATGAGCAGTTCGGGTGGAACCCGTCGCACGGTGCGGTGCTCCTTGCGGCGTCCGCGGCGGTAACCGTCATCTTCGGCCTGGAGGGCATAGTGGACTCCATGGCGATACTGGTCCCGGTGATGCTCGCGGGCACGGCGGTCACCGGGCTGACGGCGGCGCTCAAGACCGGGTACCTCATTCACCCGAACTACTGGCGGAGCCCGGCCTCCGCCCCCATACCGTTCTGGCCTGCCTCGGCGGTCGTATACGCGTCTTACAACCTGGTGCTCACGATGGCTGTACTGGCTCCCCTGGGCGCCCGGCTCGGGTCGCGCGAGGACAGCGTGCGCGGGGCGATAGCCGGTGGAGCGGGCCTCGGGGCGGCGGCGATCATCGGTTATGTCGCCATTGCGTCGCACCTTCCCGAGGCCGCCGCGTACCAGGTCCCAATGATGTTCGTCGCCGGCCGGATTCACCCCGCGTTGCGCACCTCTTACGCGCTGATTATCCTGGCATCCATATACACTACGGCCGTTACCGCGCTTTATGGGTTCATCACCCGGGTGGCTCCCGCCGGTCCGGCGAGGACGGCCGTCGTCATGGCCGCCCCCGCGGCCGCGCTCGTTCTCGCCTCGCTCGGGTTCACCACGGTGGTTCGCGTGCTGTACCCTTCGGTCGGCATATCGGGGCTCGTACTGCTCCTGGCGCTCGCCGTCGAACTGCCCACCCTCTAGGGCGATCCGACTCAATGGAGGAGGAGCTTGCCCCCCGCTATCACCCTTGACCCGTCGAGATAAAGGTCCGGCGCCCTGACCACGCCGTCCAGGTGGACCCCCGCGGAGACCTTGCCGCCGAAGGAGGAGTTCGTCCCGAGCGCGACGTGCACCGTGCCGAGGACCTTCTCGTCCTCCAGCACCACGCCTCTGAGCGTGGCCAGGGGATTGCATCCGACGCCCAACTCGGCCAGGTTTCTCGCCTCCTGCGTCTCGCCCAGCACCTGCAGCAATTCCCGCGCGCCGGGCCCCCGAGCCGATTGCAGTATCCCGCGCCGGAACTCCAGGACAAGCGGCTCCGACATCACCCCCCCCAGCATGGAGCCGTCAATTGCGATTTCCCCCTCCGCGGTGCCCTCCACGGGGGCTATGAACGCTTCCCCGCCGGGCAGGTTACCGAACGCCCCGGGCCGATCGATCATCCCCGTGTCGGCGAGTCCGGTCCTGCCCTCGAGGGACATCTCGAGCCTCAGCCCGCCGCCGGTAATGATCGCGCGCCGGGCATTCGTGAGCATCTCGGCGATGACCATCGCGGTCTTCGCCACCACGGCGTAGTCCGCCCTGAGAGCGCCGCCCTCGAATATCTCCCGGGTGATGCCTGGGAGCGTTGCTATCCTCGCCCCGCCCTCGCACGCCTCGCGCCTGGCGCGGGTGTGCGAAAGGGAGAAGCGGGTCGGGCAGACGACCACGTCGGCCCCCTTCATCGCCTCGGCAACGGCGCGTGGGGGCTCTTCCCCGTTGCGACTGCCGGTGGGCATCACCATGAGCATCGGCCTGGCCCCCAGCTCGAACCCAAAGCCCCATATTTCCCGGGCTATGGCCTCGGTGGAATCATCCGTGACGATCAGCAGATGTTCGTTGCCCTTCACCTTCAGGCAGTCCCGCAGGATCGTGCCTGCCGCAGCCCTCGCGGGCGCGCTCTCAGACATCCGTCTCGACCTCCCGAGTAAGCGTTATCCTTCGACACTCGCCGCACAGCGGACGGGGCGACCCGGGCTGTAATTCGTTAACCGCGAGCGGACTCCTTCCCCCCGCGCTTCGCGCTGCAGGGGTGGAGGATTTCGCCGGACCGCACGCGCATGGAGGAAATTTCCGGTCGCACATCGTATGTCCCGGTGACTGGAACATGTACGTCCACCGGGGGGTGTTCCATTGAGACCGACAGTCCTCGTGGCCGACGACGACGAGGCGGTCCGGTACGTGATAGGGGTCGCGCTGAAGAGGGAAGGGTTCGAGGTCCTCACCGCCAGAGACGGTTTCGAGTGCATCTCGGTCGCTTCTTCGGGAGCCCCGGAGGCGATCCTGCTCGACCTGCGCATGCCCCTGGCGGACGGATTCGAAGTGCTCAGGAGGAGAAACGAGTGGGACCCCGTCAGGAGGGTACCCGTATTCGTCATCAGCGGGAGCGAAGAGTACGACCGACAGGCCTCGGCCGCCCTGGCCGACGTCGCGGGGGTGTTCCAGAAGCCGTTCGACCTTGTCGCCCTGGTATCCGCCGTGAAGTCCGCGGTCGAGAGAGCGAGGTCCGGAGGATTGGGCGTCTCGCCCGCCGAAGGGGGCGGCGACCCGTAGGGGTCCGGTCGGCCCGAGATTCCGCGCCGGGATCCCTGCGTCTTGCCACGCGCTCATCCACTGAGTAGAGAACAAGTCGCCCCGAGATCGCCCGGTTGTCATCTCCCACGAAGGTATTTTCCTTTTGGCGGCGAATTAAGGCTCTAGGACATTTGTGCAAGGAACGTCATGTGTTCAGACAGGGAGGGTTCGGGGTGCGCATCCTGGTCACCGGTGCATCTGGAATGTTCGGGGAAGACATCGCGGAGGTCCTGGAGGAGAAGGGTCACGACGTGATCCGCTTCAAGGGAAGGTCGCACGTGGACCTGTGCGATGCCGCCGTCGCGATCCCCGCCATCAGGGAGGCGCGACCCCAAGCGATCGTGCACGCCGCGGCGTGGCGGGACATAGACCGGTGCGAGACGGAGCCGGTCTCGGCGTTTGAGAACAATGCGCTTGGAACCAGGAACGTGATGCTCGCGGCGACCGGGATGGACTGCAAGGTCGTGCACATCAGCACCGACGCGGTTTTCGACGGGGAGAAGGGGACCCCGTACCACGAATTCGATTCACCCAACCCAATCAACGTCTACGGCCTGACAAAACTCGCTGCAGAAAACGAGGTTCGCAGCTTCGTCCGACGACATTTCATCGTGAGGGTCCCCTTGCTCCTCGGCCTCGGAGGTCCGCCCGGGGCGAACCTCATAGTGAAGACCGTGGAGAAGGCCCGTAAAGGTGAAGAAATCGTGGCGGCGTGCGATCAAGTGGCCTCGCCCACCTACACGAGGCATGCGGCGCAAATCGTGGAGCGTCTGCTGGGGACGGACCTGTACGGCACCTACCACGTGTGCAATGCGGGATCGGGGTCGAGGTGGGACGTCGCGGTGGAAATACTGAGACTGGCCGGGTATCCCACCGCCCGCGTGCGCCCGGTGGCGTCCGCGGAATTGAGGCGCCCGGGTCCCAGGCAGCGCTACGTCGTTATGACAAGCATCTGCCTCAAAGCCGTGGCCGAGCAATGCCTCCCCGATTGGCGAGCCGCGCTCTCCGAATGCATGAAGGTCATGGCGGAGCGCCGGCCGGAGCTGTTCTCGTAGCCCGCCGCCGCGCGGATTTCGAGTGCCGTCCGTGTATCTGCGGACGAGCATATTGTCGGAAGGGTGACATGGCGTGGACGTTCTCTCCGAGTGCGGATTGGCCCCCGAACAGGCCCTGGACATGTTGAGGAAGATGCTTCGTATAAGGGAGTTCGAAGAGCTCGCCGACCAGTTGTTTGCCCAGAAGAAAGTGCAGGGGACCACTCACTTGTACGTGGGCGAGGAAGCGGTCGCGGTGGGCGCGTGTGCGGCCATCGGGCCGACGGACCTGATAACGAGCACGCACAGGGGGCACGGCCACTGCATCGCGAAGGGCGCGGATCTTCGCAAGATGATGGCCGAGCTCCTCGGTAAGGCCACCGGGTACTGCAAGGGGAAAGGCGGATCCCTTCACATAGCCGATGTGCCCTCGGGCAATCTCGGCGCGAACGGCATCGTGGGCGGCGGCATCGCCCTCGCCGTCGGCGCCGCGCTCTCCAGCCACATGCGGCGATCGGGCCAGGTCGTGTTGTGTTTCTTCGGCGACGGGGCGGCGAACCAGGGCGTGTTCCACGAGTCTCTAAATCTCGCCGCGATCTGGAAGCTCCCGGTCGTCTTCATCTGCGAGAACAACGCGTACGCTATGTCCACACCGGTGGCGAAGGCCTTCTGCGTGAACGACATAGCCGTGCGGGCCGTATCGTACGGGATGCCCGGGGAGACCGTGGACGGGAACGATGTGATCGCCGTGTTCAAAGCGGTCTCGCGGGCGGTGGAGAGGGCGAGGGGCGGAGGAGGCCCCTCGCTGGTGGAGTGCAAGACGTATCGGTGGAAGGGCCACTCGAAGGGCGACGCGAGAAAGTACCGCACGCGCGAGGAAGAACAGCAGTGGCGCGAGCGGTGCCCGATCAAGCGATTCCTCGATGTGCTGACGGCGTGCGGCATCGTGACTGAGCAGCAGGCGGCCGCCGAAAGAGAGAAGGCCCGGCGGGAGTTGGAGGATGCCCTGGACTTCGCGCACGAAAGCCCGTTCCCCGACCCGTCCGAAGTGGCCACGGACGTGTACTGTTGAAGAGGGAGGGGTTTCCGTGTCGGAGAGAACGTACGCTGAAGCCATAAGAGAGGCCCTGAGGGAAGAAATGCGCCGCGACGAGAGGGTGTTCCTGATGGGCGAGGACATAGGCGTGTACGGTGGGGCGTTCG
>JANLGA010000067.1:0-6094 GCA_024653225.1 Bacillota bacterium
CTCAACTCGTTCCTGCTGTACACCAGCCTGATCGGCGGGGTCATCGGGCTCGTCATCGGGAACCCGAGCATCCAGCTTCCGGCCTTCACATCCTTCTACACCAAGGCGGGAGGCTACCTGTTCCCGATGCTGTTCATCACTGTCGCGTGCGGTGCGATCTCCGGCTTCCACTCGCTGGTCTCTTCGGGGACCACGGCCAAGCAGGTTAGCAACGAGCGCGACACGCGGATGATCGGCTACGGCGCTATGCTCATCGAAGGCCTGGTCGCCCTGGTCGCCCTCGGCACGGCGGCGATACTCACCACCGAGGGATACGCCGACAGGCTCGCCAAGATGGGAGGCCCCACCGGCCTGTACGCCGCCGGAATCGGGCAATTCCTGGGCTACCTCGGGATCCCGGTGGCGTTCGGCACGACGTTCGGCGCGCTCGCCCTGAACGCGTTCTGCCTCACGTCTCTCGACACCGCGACGAGGCTCGGGAGATACGCTTTCGAGGAGTTCTTCAAGGAGAGGGTTCCGGCGCTCGCCAACAGGCACGTGGCCACCATTGTGACAGTGGTGCTTGCCGGTGTGCTGGCCCTGTCCGGGCAGTGGAAGGCGATTTGGCCGATATTCGGCGCGTCCAACCAGTTGCTCGCCGGGCTCAGCCTGCTCGCCGCGTCAGTCTGGCTGGCCAAGATCGGGAGCGACAACAAGGCCACCGTGCTGCCGATGATATTCATGTGCGTCGCCACCATCACGGGTCTCGTCATCCTCGCGAGGACCCATCTCGGGGCGGCGAAGCCCAACTACGTGCTCGGGCTGACCTCCTGCGTGCTGCTCGTACTCGCCGTGTTCCTGATATGGGAGGCGGGCAGGGTGCTGCTGAAACCGAAGGGCAAGGAGACGGCGTAAGGTAAGGTAAGGACAACGGGATACACCGGGAATACGAGCACATACCGGTAAAACACGGGGATGCCCTGGTCAGATGCCCAGGGCATCCTTCATTTCGCGCACCTGCGCCCTGGCTACCGGCACCCTGCTTCCCCCCTTGTCCTTCACGGCGAGGGTGTAAGTACCGGAGAACCAGGGGATGACCTCCGACACCTTGTCGAGGTTCACGAGGAAGGCGCGGTGAACCCTCAGGAATCTCTTGCCGAGGCGGGCCTGGAGGTGGGAGAGACTGAGCCTGGTGAAGAATTCCTTGTCGTAAGTCCTGAGACGGACGCGCCCCTCCACCGACTCCGCGTACACGATGTCGGCCGCGTCCACGAGCACGATCGAGCCGTTCCGTTCCGCCGGCACCTTGACGTTGGGGAACCGGGTCATCATCTCCGCGAGGAGCAAGTCGATCTTCTCGTGCATGGACTCGTCCCCGTGCAGCGACCGCCTCAGGTTATCCAGCGTGGACGACAATCTCTCCTTGCTGAACGGCTTCAGGAGGTAGTCAACGGCGGACACCTCGAACGCCTGCACGGCGTATTCCTCGTAAGCCGTCACGAATACGAACCGAGGACAGCGGGAACGCCTGCGAAGATCCCGTGCCACCTCAATGCCGTTGCCGCCCGGCATGGCGATGTCCAGGAACACCACGTCCGGCTCCAGGCGCGCGCACAGGGCGACGGCTTCCGCAGCCGTCACCGCCTCCCCCACGACCTCGACTCCGCCGAGCGACCCGAGTAGGTAGCGGAGCTCATCCCTCGCGGGATGTTCGTCGTCGGCTATCACAGCGCGGATATGCCTCAAGCCTACTCCTCCATTCTAGGGACAGTCAGGCAGACCGTGGTCCCGGCCCCCGGCTCGGACTGGACGCTCAACCCGTAACCCTCGCCGAACATGGACCGCAGGCGGTGATGGACGTTCTTCAGCCCGATGCCCGTCCCGGAATCCGTCGGCGACGGGGGCCCTGAGAGCAACCCGGCCACGCGCTCGGGAGGGATTCCGGCCCCGTTGTCCCTGACCACGATGTTGAGCGCTCCGCCGGAGGCTTCCGCCGATATGCGGATCGAGATACCCGGAGCGCTCCCGTTGAAGCCGTGCTTGATGCTGTTTTCGACGAGGGGCTGCAGCGTGAGCGGAGGTATCATCGCCCCCTTGCACTCGGGGCCGATGTCAACCGACACTCGGAGCCTGTCGCCGAGGCGGGCCTTCTGTATGGCGAGGTACGACCGCACGTGGTCGAGTTCGTCCCCCAGGGTTACGAGCTGGTCGAGCTGTCTCAGGTTCCTCCGGAAGAAGTCGGACAGCTGCACGAGAAGGTCCCTCGCCTTGTTCGGATCAGTCCTGCAGAATGAGGCGACGGTGTTGAGCGCGTTGAATAGGAAGTGGGGATTTACCTGGGCCTGGAGCGCCCTTATCTCGGCCTGCGCCAACAGGTCGGCCTTGGCCTGCAGCTCGGAGATCTCCACCTGGGTGGCGAGGAGCTGACCTATGCCGCGGGCGAGCTCCACGATCACCGGCGTGACCCTTTTCCTCCCGTCTTCATAGAGCTTCACTGCACCGATGACTTTCTTCCCGACTACCAGAGGGACGACCACCCCGGAACTCAGCGAACACGCCTGGTTGGGGCAGCCGATGTCCCGGCGGTGTGGCAAGACTCGAAGTTCACCGTAGGCGAGGGCCGCCTTGGTGCCCCTGGTGGCGACCGGATCGCCGGCCCTGTGGTGGTCCGAGCCGGAACCGACGAACGCGAGCACCTTCTCGCTGTCCGTGATGGACACCGCGGCTACCCCCGACACCTCCCTGATAATGCCGGCCACCTCGCGAGCCGAGTCCGGCGAGAGGCCCGCCCGCAGGTAGGGCAGGGTCCTGGATGCTATCTTCAGCGCCTTCTTCGCCTGCACCGCTTCTATGCGTTCGTGCTCCGCCCTCGTGGCCTGGATTATGGCTATGAACATCCCCACTCCCACGGCGTTGACCACGGTCATGGGGAGGATGATCACCTTGACCAGGGCGAGGGCCTCGTTGAACGGCCTGGCCACCGCGAGGATGATGAGCATTTGCAGGAGTTCGCCCGCGAGGCCGATGGCCATGCCGATCCTGCCGGTGATCTCCGTTTCCTTCAGCCGGGTCTGGGCGATGCCGCCGAGAAGCCCCTCGACCGTGGTGGAGAGGCCGCACGCGCACCCGGTGAATCCGCCGATGAAGTACCTGTGCGCGCCGCCTATGAACCCGGCCAGCAGACCCACCACCGGTCCCCCCAACAGCCCCGCGGAAATCGCCCCGATCGCGCGCGTATTCGCGACCGCCCACCCCTCGGGGGTCGTGGAGATGCGCACGCGTATGCCGGAGTACGTGCCCACTATCGAGAGCAGGCCGAAGAAGGCGATCAGGACGAGCCTGTCGCGAAGTGTCAGCCGCCTTTCCATCGCGCGCTTGAACGGCGTCGTCCGGCCGGTGATGAACGCCAGCACCGCGATTACGGACATTTCCTGCGCGAGAGCGAGAAACAGGTGGGATACCAACCGACGCACCCCCGCGGAGCACGGTTCCCTTAGAGATTAGACTCCGCGTCGGCCGGATCCTTCAGAGGCGGGTCGCCCCGCTACGACGCCGGTCGCTTCGGCGCAGCGCGAGCACCGCGAGGGCAAGGCATAGCGTGAGGCCCGCCGCCGGCGCGGTCCTCCGCACGAACGGCCCGAGACCCAGGGGCTCGGAAGCCTTCCTGAGTTCGTCCGCGGTCATGGAATAGCAGCGGAACAGGATGTCGTCTTGATCCCCGCCCCCCCGTCCCACCTCGTCGAGGAATGAGAGGAAGACATCGGGGCCGCGGTCATGGAGGAACTTGACCATTCGCGCCTCCGTCGAATCGACATCGAGGAGGTAGTCCGTGACGCCCTGACGGAGCCAACCGGGTTCCGATCCCGGGTCAGGCACCCATCCGGGCCCCAAGCACGTGGCGAGGACGCGTGAGAGTATGTCCGTCGTGACTCGACCGGGGGTGATTGACCGCCCTCCTCCGACGACATACCAAGGATAGGTCGGGTTCACCGCCGCGAGTTCCCGCGGCGGTTCGTCCTCCGTCGTCTCGTAGAAACTCGCCATGACCGGGTTGGAAGGGATCAGCGACAGCTTCTGGTCCAGCCGTTCCACCGCCTTCTCCAGGGCGCCCGCAACGTCGGCGGCGAGCCGGCGACCGCCGTCGCCGTGAAAGCGAATCTCCACGAGGGCGGGTCCCTCGGACCCCAGTCGCTTGGCCGCGGATACGTACGTCCAGTCCCTCACCTTGTCGAAACAGTGCTCGACAGGTCCGGTGTCGAGAAGCGAACCCTGCGAGTCGCGGGCTCTCACCTGGTAGTAGATGGTGGCGAACGGCCAGGGGGGCGTGACCTGCAGCCGCGGTCGCGCCTCGCGGCCGTCGGAAAGCCATTGCGCGAAATCTTCCTCAATGATGACCCTTTCCGCGCCTTCTTCGACGTACCACACCTTCACGTGTACCCGTCCGAGGTCCGCGCCCTCGTCCCTCACCGTCGGCGTCAGGATGTACGCCACAGGCGCCGCGGGGTTCTCCGGCTCGACCGTCACGCCCCGCAGCGACGGCGGGTGCGCGGAGGTCACGAACTCGCCCTTCGCTTCGCCGGGGACCTTGCAGGCGAGCCACCGCCTCACCACCGCCAGGGAGTCTCTCTGCGGGGTCGCGGGTGATCCGTACACTCCCTCGGGGGGCACCAGTTCTCTTAGCAGGCGGTACAGGGCGGCGAGTTTACTCCGGTCCCTGTCGGCCTCGTACGCGCAACCCAGGAAGTAGAAATCCTCCGCCAGTGCGTCGCCGGATTCCACCAGGTCTTCCCAGACGTCTCTCCCGAACAGCCTGTCGCCCAGGAGAAAGCGGAAGCGGGCCTCGAGCGGCCTTAGCGCGGCTGCAACTCGGTCGGAGAGACCGGGCAACGCGGCGAGCCGTCGCAGCGCCGAGAGGGCGTTCGCGTTGTCCCGGTTCATGCCGCAGCTCAGGACGTCCCATGCGAGTCTTTCCGCTTCGGGGTCGGGATCGGGGCTCTCCCTGATTGCCTGGTCCAGTCCCCTTTCGAAGAGGGAATGCCTCGAGGAGAACACCACCTCGATATCCGCGCCCGGTTCAAAGTCCTCCCACTCCCAAACGATGTCGTCTCCGTCGAACCGGTAATTGCCCGGATACACCCTCTCGAGCTCGCCGGGGAACACGCCCTCCAGCCGGAACGTGACCCTCGCCTCGCCGATGGGGCCTTTCCAGGGCTCTCCCGTGGTAAGGACATAACCCGTGTGTTCCTCACCGTTGGACACGAACGTGTGGCGCACCCAGTAGGAGTTCCTCACCTCGACGGTTTCGCCCTCCCGGAATGACACGGGCCAGGTCCACCAAAACCGGTACTGCCGCGCACCCGGCGCGGGCAGCCCGGCTTCACGCCGGACAGGCGTTTCGACACCGCGCACCCAGGACCGGAACTCGTGAATCGAGACGTCGTCGCCGAGACCGTCTTCGGAGACGGCGTATTCGGGGAAGCCCATCAGGACGTCGCGCGCGGACCCGGTGTTCCTGAAGACGAACCTGCATTCCACGAACGATTTTCCCGGCGTTACCCTGAAGTTGACCTCCTCCTGCACCATTTCCACCTGTCCGTCCCTCACGGGGCGGACGCTCTCCCCGAACCGCCCGAGGCTGGCGTCATCCGCGCGGCAAGGCGCCGCCCCCGCGAGGATGACGATGGCGAGCAGAACGGCGGGGAAGGCGCGACACCGACGGAGAGCGGTCGGTTCCGGTGGTGGATCCCGGGGATCTCTGCGCATGGTCGCACCTCCGGCATTCGAGGGGTGCGCGGCAAGCCGGCATCCGTGCCGCGGGCGCCGGTCGCTATGCCCCCGTGTCGGGACGACGGCAGGTCGGTCCGGGTTCCCTTGGGAGTGGGGCAGGAGGGAGACCGACGGTCAAGAGGAGCCCCGACGGCGGCTCTCCAGGGCGAAGTACAGTTCCTCGGGGGATATCGGGGTAAGTGCCAACGCCTCGATCGGGCAGGGGCCGGTCATCGCCTTGTTCAGTATCCTCGGCACGAGCGTGTCCCAGGACGCGTATATGCCGGAGGCTTCGAGGAGGCGCTCGGCCGGCTCGCTCATCAGGCAGCCGTGGACCGCCGCCAGCCGG
>JANLGA010000067.1:6104-10496 GCA_024653225.1 Bacillota bacterium
GGCTGGCGGCGGTCCACGGCTGCCTGATGAGCGAGCCGGCCGGAGGAACACTGAGAGCTTGGCGACCGCCACCCCGACCGTCTTGTCCGCGAGCGCCGCGCCCGCCACGTCGCCCGCTTCTGCGCACGCCTCGAGAAGCGGCGCAATTCCGTCGCCGGTCCTGCGGGCGAGCGGTCGGCCGTCGCGGACGAGGGCGACGGAACAGCCCCCTTCGACCAGCGAACGCGCGACAAGCAAGTCCCGTCGATACGCGGCCTCTCGGGGCCGGTCCATATCAGCCGGCACGCCCCGCCGATCGCTCCGATGAGAGCTCTTGGGCCACGTCAATGATTATGTCCTCCTGTCCCCCGACGATCTTTCGCCTTCCGAGCTCGACGAGTATGTCCCTCGGATCGACCCCGAATTTCTCCGCGGCGCGGTACGTGTGCAGCAGGAAGCTGGAGTAGACCCCGGCGTACCCGAGCATCAGCGACGCGTTGGATATCTGCTGCGGCCTGTGCATCAAGGGCTGCAGCACATTCTCGGCGACGTCCATCAGGGTGTAAAGGTCTATGCCCGTAGCCACTCCCATCCTGTCGAGTACCGCGACCATCGCCTCCGTGGGCGCGTTTCCGGCCCCGCCGCCCAGCCCGCGGAGCGTCCCATCGAGGTACGTCGCCCCCGCCTCCATGGCGGCGAGGTTGTTGCCCACGGCCAGGCTCAGGTTGTTGTGCGCGTGGAAGCCGACCGGCACCTTGAGATGCGCCTTCAGGAGTCCCACGCGTTCCCTCACTCCGTCCGGAAGCAGGGCGCCCGCCGAGTCGGTGACGTACACCACGTCCGCCCCGTAGGATTCCATGAGCCTCGCCTGTTCCAGTATCTTCTCCGGCGAAGCCATGTGGGACATCATGAGAAATCCGACCGTCATCATCCCGAGTCTCTTCGCAAGCCCGATGTGCTGCTCCGAGATGTCGGCCTCCGTGACGTGCGTGGCGATGCGGACGGCGCGAGCGCCGAGGTCGGCCGCCATCTCCAGGTCCACCTTCGTGCCGATCCCGGGGAGAAGGAGCACGGCCAAGGATGCGTTCTTCAGGACGGCGGATACCGCCTCCAGGTACTCCCTGTCGGTGCCCGCGGCGAACCCGTACTGGAGAGACGCCCCGCCGAGCCCATCGCCGTGCCCGATCTCGATTATCGGGACCCCTGCTTCATCGAGCCCGCGGGCCACCGCGGCCATCTGCCCCGGAGTGAACTGGTGACTCACCGCGTGCATCCCGTCGCGCAGCGTGGTGTCAGTTATGATCACGTTCCTCATTCGCGGGCCCTCCCGTCGAGCATCCTGTCGGCCAACAGCTCGGCCAATCCCACCGCCGCCGCCGTTATGATGTCGAGGTTGCCGGAATACTTCGGCAGGTAGTCGCCCGCACCCTCGACCTCGATCATGGCAATCACGCGTTGACCGTCCATCATCGGGGGCATCTTAAGCCTATAGCCGGGGACGTACCGCTTGACGCGGTGGACCATTTCCGACACCGACTCGCGGATCCTCTGGATGTCGGGGGACTCGACCACCGTGTATATCGTGTTCCTCATCATGATGGGAGGCTCCGCGGGATTCAGGATGATTATCGCCTTCGCCCTCTCCGCCCCGCCTATCTGCACGAGCCCCCTGGCCGTCGTCTGGGTGAACTCGTCTATGTTCTGGCGCGTCCCCGGACCCGCGCTCCTACTCGATATGGTGGCGACTATTTCCGCGTACCTCACCCGGGTGACGCGGCTGACGGCCGCCACGATGGGGATCGTGGCCTGTCCCCCGCACGTTATCAGGTTGATGTTCGGCGCATCCGCGTGTTCGTCAATGTTGACGCACGGGACCACGTACGGCCCGATCGCCGCCGGCGTGAGGTCTATCGCCCGCTTTCCCGCGTCTTTGAGCAAGGGGGCGTGCTGCAGGTGGATCCTCGCGCTCGTCGCGTCGAACACGATCTCCACGGACGGGTCGTCCAGTACCGGAGAAACGCCGTCGGTGGACGTCCTGACCCCGAGGGACGCTGCCAGTGCCAGGCCCTCCGACTTGGGGTCCACCCCCGACATGAGCCTGAGTTCCAGGTTTCTGCTGCGGACCACCTTGTACATGAGGTCCGTTCCGATATTGCCGGGCCCTAGAATCGCCGTTCCGACCTTTCTCAAGTGGGTCAACTCCCGTCGCATCATGGTAACCACGGGCCGTTCAGACGAAGCGGCAACCGACGGGGCCGAGCTCATCGAAGGTGACGAGGATCGCGTCGCCCGGAGCCACCGGGGGCGCCGCGGTGACGGCACCCGAGAGGACGATCTCACCCGCCCCGATTGACATCCCGAATTCGGCCAGCTTGTTGGCGAGCCACGCCACGGAGGAGGCGGGATGACCGAGCACGGCCGCGCCGGCCCCGGTATTCACTATGCGGCCGTTCTTTTCCAGGACCATCCCCGTGTACCGAAGGTCAATGCCCAGCGGGCTCACCATCTTTCCTCCGAGTACGAACATAGCGCTCGACGCGTTATCGGCCACCGTGTCCTGAATCTTGATCTTCCAGTCGCGGATCCTGCTGTCAACCACCTCGATCGCGGCGACCACGCCCTCCGTCGCGCGCAGCACGTCCACCGCCGTGAGCCCCGGCCCCCGGAGGTCCTTCCCCAGGATGAAGGCCACCTCCCCCTCCGCCTTGGGTTGGCACATCCTGGATGCCGGGACCGGCTCTCCCTCGGGGACCCACATCACATCCAGGAGGTGGCCGTAATCCGGCTCGGAGACTCCCAGGAGATCCTGCATGGCAGCGCTCGTGAGGCCGATCTTCTTGCCGACCACTCTCGCGCCCCTTGACACTTTCGTCTTCACGGTGTGCATCTGGATTTGATAGGCGTCGCCGACGGTGATCCCGGGCACCCGGGACGTCAACGGCTCGACGGGAAGCACCCGACTCTCGGCCTCCATGAGCTCGGCGGAGAACCGCCGGACCAGGTCGGGCGTCAGCACGCCGTCGCTGGCGGTCATTCGATCACCCCCGATGATGGTCGTGCCCGTTCGACCGGGCGCGAGTCTCGCGGCGCAGGTGTCCCCCCAAGCGGGCGGCGACCCGCCGCGCCGTCCGTTCCTTGCCTTCACCCGACTCGAGGCAGGCGATCAGCTCGTCCAGGCATTCGCGCACTTCGTCGTTCGGCCCCGGGAGGACGGCGATCGTCGAGGCGCCGCAACTGCCGACGCCTATCCTGACGCCCTCCTTGACGTGCCTGCCGGTTCCCTTTCGGTACTTCACGACCCACGGGGTCGCCGCGAGGCGGTCGACCCTCAACAACCCCTCGATGGTTCGGTCCTTGTCCTCCGCACCGACGCCCCCGGTCGAGACGATCAACCCGTACCCGGACTCGGCGGCCTCGACGAATCGCGCGGCGATCGCCGCGTCGTCGTCTTGGAGCACGCCTCCCGCGGACGCGACGAATCCCCTTCTGCCGAGGGCGTCCACGATATAGGGGGTATTCGTGTCCTTTATCATCCCACTTGACACCTCGGGGCCCGAGGCGAACACCATCGCCCGCCTGGCGACCTTCGCCCTGACCTGTTCCGCCATAAGTGCGGAGCGCTCGAGGAGATCCCGACCCTGCTCCTCGGAGACTGATATCAGTCCGAGCACGCCCTCGGAGTGGACGAACGCAGTGGGGGAGAGGGACACGCCGGGCACCGCGGCCATCGCCCGAAGGAGCCGTTCCTCGCGGGCGATGACGCGCTCGGCGGCCACGGTACGCCTCAGCACGTCAACGACAACGTGGTCGTCGCGCACGTCAACCACGATCACCTCTCGACGGTCGAGACCGAGCGCGCCCGCCACCGCGGACGCCAGGTCGCCGAGGTCGGCGCCGTGAAGGTTGACGCCTCTTATCCACAATTCGGTCTTCTCCAGCAAGTTCAGGTCCGGGCTCAGGCGATCACGTCCAGTCTGAAGTCAACGATGGGCGCGTCTATGATCTCAGTGCCGATGTCGAGTATGTCCGCCCCCAGCCGCGACAGCGCTCCCACCGAGCCGAGTCTTATGCCGCCGCCGAAAGCGAGCTTGACTTGCTGCCTGCAGCCCGCCGCGCCGAGCGCCGCGTGCACCCGCGCCAGCTCGGAAGTGTCGCCGGTGTCCACCATCACGATAGTTGCCCCGAGGGAGACTGCTTCGACGGCCTCATCCTCGACCCTCTTGGTTTCGCCGCGAACCTGCACGGCGATGGTCCTGTGGCCCACGGCTCCGGCGGCCCGCACGGCGTTCGCCACCCCGCCGAACATGCGGACGTAGTTCTTGTCGAGATAGATGAATGGCTCGTCGCTTATCCGGATAGCCGCTCCCCCCACGAGGATGGCGTCCCTGAGCACCTGTTTCAATTCAGGAGGGG
>JANLGA010000068.1:0-7208 GCA_024653225.1 Bacillota bacterium
GAGATCGCGGACCTCATCCACGACAATCCCGAGATCTCCCTTAAGGAGTACAGGGCCCAGCAGTGGCTCACGGAGTTTCTCGAGAGGAAGGGTTTCAGGGTCGAGAAGGGGATCGGGGGGCTCGAGACCTCCTTCAGGGCATCGTACGGCTCCGGGTCGCCGACGATCGCCGTGCTGTGCGAATACGACGCGCTCCCGGATGTCGGCCACGGTTGCGGGCACGACCTGATAGGGGCAATGGGTGTGGTCGCAGGCGCCGCCGTGAAGAGCGCGCTGGGCACGAGAGGAGCCGGCGCGACGCAGGGCACCATAGTCGTGATGGGCACCCCGGGCGAAGAGGCCGGCGGGGGCAAGATAATCCTCCTGGAGAAGGGCGCCTTCAAGGGTGTGGACGCCGCGATCATGGTGCACCCGTCAACGAAGACGATGACATTCCGCCCGTCGCTGGCCGCAGTGTCAGTGAGCGTAACGTTCAAGGGCAAGGCGGCCCACGCGGCGGGTGCTCCGCACGAGGGGATTAACGCGCTCGAAGCGATGATCCTCACGTTCAACGGCCTGAACGCCCTGAGGCAGCACCTGAGGGACGATGTCAAGATCCACGGGATCATAACCAAGGGGGGAGCCGCCCCGAACGTCGTTCCCGATTATGCGGCAGGGGAATTCCTCGTACGTGCGAAGGACCGTGCCGGTCTCGACGAAGTGGTCGAAAAGGTGAGGCGGTGCGTCCAGGGAGCCGGGCTCATGACCGGCGCGACACCGCACGTGGACCTGGGGCTGGTGTACGCTGAGAGGAAGAACAACGAGCCCATGGCGGAGCGTTTCGGACGGTACATGGCGGAGCTCGGGATGAGTCCGGAAGACCCGGGTTCCAGGATGGGACTGGGCTCGTCGGACATGGGCAACGTGAGCCAAGAAATCCCCGCCATCCACCCATACGTGGCAGTCACCGCTCGGGAGATCCCCGGACACAGCCGCGAGTTCGCGGAGGCGACCCGCGAGCCCCGCGCCAGAGACGCCATGCTGGTGGCGGCGAAGGCCACAGCCATGACCTGCATCGATCTGCTGTGCGACCCGTTGTTCATGGACAGGGTGAGGAAGAACTTCAAGGGGGCCTGACACGTGGACGATACGCGCCTGCGCAACTCGGGGGACCCGGACGGGCGGGGGCTGGTGCTCGTGTACACCGGGGACGGGAAGGGCAAGACAACGGCGGCGCTCGGCCTGGCCCTGCGAACCGTCGGGCATGGGCTGAAGGCCTACGTCATCCAATTCATGAAGGGGCCGGGCAATCTCTACGGGGAGCGCGTCGCGGCCCGGGAGTATCTCCCGGGTCTCACGATCGTGCACTCCGGGCGCGATCAATTCGTGAACCGGTCGGCACCGGCCGAAATAGATCGCGAGCTCGCAGCACGGGGACTGGACCTGGCGAGGCAGGTGATCGCGGCCGGCGAACACGCCTTGGTCATACTCGACGAGATCAACGTCGCGGCAGACTACGGGCTGGTCGAGACTCGCGATGTCCTGGACCTGGTCGAATCCAGGCCGCCGCATGTCAATATCGTCCTGACCGGGCGGCGGGCACCCCGCGAATTCATAGAGATCGCGGACACCGTGAGCGAAATCAAGGAGATCAAGCATCACTACGGCAGCGGGGTCGCGGCCCGCCGGGGGATCGAGTACTAGTCAGGCCACGCGCCTGGCCCCGACCCAGTTCTTGACGTAAAACGGCTTGTCAATGGGGGTCACCGTCACGCTCTTGCGGGCCGAGCTGGCGTGTATGAATGTCCCGTCTCCGAGGTAGATTCCCACGTGTGAAGGGCCGGACTTGTACGTGCTGAAGAAAACCAGGTCACCGGCGCGAATCTCGTTCCTTCGGACCGGCAGTCCGATGGCGAACTGCGCGTCGAGGGCCCGGGGCGCCTCGATCCCGCAGGCGTTCAGCACGTAGTACACGAAACCCGAGCAGTCGAATCCTCCGGGGGTCGTGCCCCCCCACTTGTACCGAGTGCCGAGAAAACGCCTCGCGATCTCGATGAGCCTCGATGCGGCGTCCGTGGAGTTCGAACTGCGGGCGCTCGACCCGGGGGCGCGGAGGGCTTCCAGAGTCCGTGGGCCGACGATCCCGTCCGCGGTCAGCCCCGCGCTTCTTTGGAAGGCAATGACCGCCGCCCTCGTCGCGGGACCGAACAAACCGTCGGGCTCCCACCGGTAGTATCCCCACTCACGGAGCGCCTGTTGGAGGGCTGTCACGGACGGTCCGCGGGATCCCTCCCTCAACAGCACCCCGCCGCAGGATCCGGCGGCGGCGCGCGAGGATCCTGCGAGGAGGACGGCGAATGCCAACGTCAACACTAACAGCCTTTGACCCATTGTCGCCTCCGGTGGGCGAGACGGTCCGGACGCTCCGCGCGCCGCGACCGGGCCCGCGTTGGACGAGCGTGACTTCGACGAGGGCATGGTGGAATCCTGCACTGTGTAGCATTCCGCCCGGTGCGCCCATCATTCCGCGGGAGGGAGAGGCTGCTTGCGCAGAACCCTGGTCGTTACCGATCTGGACGGCACCCTTCTGGAATCGGGCCGCGGTGTGGACGACCTAGTGAGGTCCGTTGTGCGGACGGCCCGCGATAGGGGGGCGCTCTTCACGATTGCCACGGGGAGGATATTTCCCTCGGCAAGAGCGGTCGCGCTCGCCGCGGGCATCGAGTGCCCGATCATCGCCGGTGGAGGGGCGGTCGTGGGGACGCCCTCGGGAGAGGTGCTCAGCCAGCTGTATCTCGACAGGGGAGTGGCCGGGGCGATCCTCGGGATGGTAGGCAAGGGGGCGTACAGGTACGCCTTCGTGGGCGGACGGATCCTCACAGACACCCCCGGGGATCACGCCATCAGGTACTCCGAGTCACTGGGTGTCCCGATCGAGGTCGTGGACGACCTCGAACCCAGGGTCGGGGAGCAGACGTCCCACATCGTCCTCAGGATGCCGCCCGATAGGGCCGAGGCGCTGGTCGGAACGTACGCGTCCGCGATCGGCGCCTCCGCGCGAGTGACGAGAACGCTGCCCCACCTGATCGAGTTCGTCAATCCGCTGGCGTCCAAAGGTCGCGCACTGGGTTTTCTCTGCTCGCTGCTTAGCGTGCAGATGAAGGATGTCATCGCCGTCGGCGACGCGGAAGCCGACCTGGACATGCTGGACGCTGCCGGAGTGGGAGTACTCGTGGCGAATGCCCCCCCGGAGCTGCGGACGAGGGTAAAGCACGTTACCCGGCGGCCCGGGACCCTGGGAGTGCTGGAGGTCCTCGACACGTATCTTCCCGTCGCATAATGTTTCGATTACAGGCAGGTCCCGGCCGGGAATGTGAAGAAATGGAACGCATGGACTCCCGGCGGGGGTGGAGAGGATGGCCAGACTGGCCGCTATCGTCCCTGATGCGGGACTTTGCTCGCTGGTGAGTGAGGCGGCGAAGGAGCTCAACGAGGACCTGTTGGTCCTGGTCGCGGGCGGCGAGGAGGTCCTGCACGCGGTCCGTCGCGCCGAGGCGGCGGGCGCCGAGGCGCTGGTCGCCAAGGGCTACCTCGCGGACGCGGCGCGTGGCGTGACATTGCTGCCCGTGGTGGGGCTCAATCCCGGCCCGCTCGACGTCGTGACGGCGGTGGCGAGGGCGAAGGAGCTCGGCGACAAGGTCGCACTGCTGCATTTCGGCGGGGCGATACCCGACTTGGTCACGCTGGGCGGCTCGATGGGGATCGAACTGAGGGAGTTCACCGTCGGTCGCACGGCGCAGGAAGTGCGCAGGATCCTCGAGCAGGCGAAGCAGGACGGCTGCCAGGTCGTCGTCGGTGGCCAGGTCACCGTGGACATGGCGAGGTCGCTGGGGCTCAAGGGAGTGCCGATCTCCGTGGGAAAGACCTCCGCCAGGCAGGCCATCGAGGCGTGCCGCGAACTCGTCAAAGTGCGGCGCGAATCCGATGAGCGGAGAGCCGACTATCTGGGAGTGCTCGACTCCATTCCCGTCGGGGTGATCGCCGTCGATCCACGGGGAACCGTTCGGCTCTGCAACAACGCCGCGGTCGCGCTCGGCGCGCTCGGCCGCGCCGACGTGGGGCGACCGGCCGCCGAGGCCTTCGATGGCTCGCCCCTGTTGGCCGCGTTGAAGGGCGAGTACGGCGGCGCCATCAAGGCGACCAGGCTCGGAGACGCGCGGGTCGGACTGGAAGCGGTGGCCTGGAAATCCGGGGACCGCAACGAGGGCGTCGTGTGCGTTATCCACGACGTGAGTGCGGCGGAGAGACTGGTGGACCAGCTCTCGTCCCCGGAGGGACCCGAACCACGTGCCGTCTCGTTCACCTTCGAGGACATCCCTGCGGCCAGCCCGGCAATGCAACGGGTGGTGGCCAAGGCCGCCCAGTACGCGATGAGCGACCTGCCGCTCCTGATCTCGGGCGAGAGGGGAGTCGGGAAGGAGGTCCTTGCCCAGGCCATCCACCTGACCGGAATCCGTCGGTCCGGGCCGTTCGCCGTGGTGTCCTGCGAAGGACTGGCCCCCGACGCGATGGAACGCCGCCTGTTCGGGTACGAGAGGAGCGGCACGTCTCCATCGTCGAGGAAACCCTGCCCGGGGGTTTTCGAAACGTGCCACGGGGGGACCGTCTTCCTGGAAGAGGTCTGGGCGATGCCCATGGAGCTGCAGGCGAGGGTGGCCTCGGTCATCGAGCACGGCGTCTTCTGGAGGATAGGAGGCACGGAACCCAGGAGGGTTGATGCGAGGATAATGGCTTCGAGCTCGAAGAGGCTCAAGGACCTCGTCGCGCGGGGTGAATTCTCCGAGGCGCTGTATTGGAAGATCTCGGACCTCCAGATCGAGGTGCCACCGCTCAGGGATCGGCCCGACGACATCGAACCGCTATTCGAGCTGTTTGCCGGCAAGTTGCTCGGCGGGACCGGACGGCTGCGTCTCTCGGCGGCGTCTGCATCGAGGCTGCGGCGCTACTCGTGGCCGGGGAACGTCCGGGAGCTCGAGGGGATGGTCAAGAGGCTGGCGGTGGAGATTAGGGCCATGCCGCTCGTCCCCGAGGACGCCGTGGAGCGGATGGTGCTCGAGGAATTGCTCCCGGGGCGGGAAGGCCCTCCCGAGACACTGGCGAACGTGACGATCCCCGCCGGCAGGCTCGAGGACATGGTGAACGAGATAATCCGCCAGTTTGACCGGGCTTGCTCGGGCAACAGGTCCGAGGTGGCGCGAAGGCTCGGGATAAGCAGGACCACCTTGTGGAAGAAGATGAAGGAGATGTAGCGGGGGTGCGACAGGTGGAGCGGGCGCTGATACGTCGGCTGTGCGACCACGTCGGCGAAGAGGTGGAACTCCGGGGCTGGCTTTACAACAAGAGATCGAGCGGAAAGATACAGTTCCTCATCGTGAGGGACGGCACCGGGCTGGCCCAGGCGGTGGCCGTGCGCGGGAGTGTGCCAGACGACGTGTGGGAACAGTGCGAGCGCGCGTCTCAGGAGTCGTCCATCGTCGTCAGCGGCGTAGTCCGACGGGAGGACAGGGCGCCTGGCGGTTACGAGCTCGAGCTGACGGGATTCCGACTAGTACACCTGGCGGAGGACTATCCCATCAAGCTAAAGGAGCACGGCGTGGACTTCCTGATGGACCACAGGCACCTCTGGATAAGGACGCCTAGACAGCAGGCCATCTTGCGGATAAGGGCGCACGTCATCAGGGCCGTGCGGGAGTACCTCGACGGCAACGGGTTCGTGCACGTGGACACGCCGATTCTCACCCCGGCCGCCTGCGAGGGCACAACCACGCTGTTCGAGACGAACTACTTTGAGCAAAAGGCCTACCTCGCGCAAAGCGGGCAGCTTTACAACGAGGCGGCCATAGCCGCCCTGGGAAGGGTCTATTGCTTTGGACCGGCGTTCCGCGCCGAGAAGTCGAAGACGAGGAGACACCTCATAGAATTCTGGATGGTCGAACCGGAGGCTGCGTTTTGCGGATTCGAGGAGATACTGGGTATCCAGGAGGCTTTCATCACGCACATAGTGAGGAGCGTACTCTCGAATTGCGAAGCGGACCTCCGAGTCATCGGCAGGGACACCGCCCCGCTGTTGAAGGTCGAGCCGCCCTTCCCGAGGATCACGTACGACGAAGCAGTCGAGATGCTGAAGGAGAATGGTCACGAAATCCGCTGGGGCGATGATCTCGGCGCCCCCCACGAGACGGACCTGTCCAGCCGGTTCGAAAAGCCCCTCTTCGTGACCCACTTCCCGGCGGCGGTAAAGGCCTTCTACATGAAACCGGACCCCGGGAGGCCCGAAGTCGTCCTCGGGGCGGACTTGCTGGCCCCCGAGGGGTACGGCGAGATCATCGGGGGCGGGGAGAGAATAGAGGACGCGGAGCTGATACAGCTCAGGATGAAGGAACACAATCTGCCCGAAGAGGCGTACAGGTGGTACGTCGAGATCCGAAAGTATGGGGCGGTTCAGCACTCAGGGTTCGGACTGGGCATAGAGCGCACGGTCGCCTGGATTTGCTGCTTGGAGCACGTCAGGGAGACGATCGCATTCCCCAGGCTGCTATACAGGGTGTATCCGTAAGGCCTTGCCGGAATCGGCATTTGCTTCCAGGTGAGAGGAGTCCGGCGTCCCACGGAATAATGAGGCCGGGGGCCGAAGGAAGTGACGGGCATGGCAGGGAGCGAACCGGGGAGGGGATCGGACAACCCGGTCCCCGCCACCGGACAGGAAGGCATGGAGCCGTTGTGCGAGGAGCAGGTTGAACCGTCCGGGATCGCGTGCATCGGCGAGCTGTTGCGCTCCAGACGTGAAGAGCTTGGACTGTCATTGTCGGACGTCCAATCGGCCACGAAGATCAGGAGGAGGTACCTGGAGGCGCTGGAGACCGGGGAAGAGACGGTGTCCCCGGGGGAAGTTTACTTCAGGGGCTTCTTGAAGATATACGGCAACTACCTCGGTCTGGACGGCGTGGCACTCGTCGAACAATACAAGGCCGCGAAGGAAGGCCGTGCCGTGCGACCGGTCCAGGAACCACTCCCATGGGATGATGCGGAGGTGCAGGCCGAGCGCCTGCCGCTGTTCGAAAACAGGACGCAGGCCCCGCACGGCTCCGCGTTTTCCCGGGATGTGCGACTCCGCCGTCGCGGGCGCGGAACCCCATGGTTCGCGCGGGCGGCTGTGGTGGGCGCCGCCG
>JANLGA010000068.1:7218-9615 GCA_024653225.1 Bacillota bacterium
TGATCTCCGTCGGCGCGGTCGTGTTCCGGCAGGGGGTGGGCCCCCCCGAGCCGGCGCCGGTCCAGGTGCCGACAGACATGCCGGTCGCCGAGCCGGGGTCTGAAAGCCCGACCTCCGGTCAACCGCCCGCTGAACCGGTCGAGCCTGCGCCGCCGGTCGAAGGGGTCGAGCCTCCTCCGGCGACGCCGATCCTCCCGGCGACCACCCGGGAAGACAGGTCGCCCTACTTAACGGTGATGACAGTAAATGACGAGGCGGTCCGGCTCAAGGTCTCGATCCGCGGGGGGCAGTGCTGGGTCAGAGTCGAGGCCGACGGGAGGCTCGTGGAAGAGGGGTTGATCGAGAGCGGCGCGGATCGTGCGTGGGAGGCCTCACGGCACCTCGCGATACGCGTGGGGGCGCCGTGGACGATGAACTTGTATCTCAACGGGGTTGACATGGGCTCGGCGGGGCCCGAGGGGAGCCCGGCAAAAGACTTGGATATTCACACGACGAGGTGAGCGCCCCGGCTCCGGGCTAATAACGCGCGCACCCGGGCAATATTATCACTTGACCTGTGATCAACGTCCGCCCGGGTGGTGTGTGGCATGGGAGCGTGGAAGACTGCGGTCGCCGCGGTCACCTTGCTTTCTCTGTGGGTTGGGGGTTTGACCTGCTCACAGTCGGTGGTGGCCGCCGACCGGAAGAGAGCGGCCACGGTGTCGGCGCCCGCGGCCGCGCGCGATTGGGCCGCCGTCCTCGACCCCGCCGAGGTGAGCGCCGACGCGGCGCTCCTGATGGATTGGGCATCGGGAACGGTCTTGTTCGAGAAAAAC
The DNA here is from genome assembly GCA_024653225.1 of Bacillota bacterium. Taxonomy (GTDB): domain Bacteria; phylum Bacillota; class Sulfobacillia; order JABLXB01; family JABLXB01; genus JANLGA01. The sequence continues at coordinate 8,034 of JANLGA010000068.1, forward strand.
CCTCACCGGCCCATGCATCCAGCCAGCATAACGAAGATGATGACGGCGATAGTCGCCCTTGAGGACGGCTATCTGGGCGACGTGGTCACCGTGAGCAGGTATGCCGCCGAAACTCCGGGGTCGTCAATGGGCTTGGCTGAAGGCGGGCGCTATCTACTCGAAGACTTGCTCGCCGGGCTCATGATAGTGTCCGGAAACGACGCGGCCATCGCCATCGCGGAGCACATCGCCGGAAGCGAACAGGCATTTGTGCAGAGAATGAACGAGAAGGCGCTCAAGCTGGGCGCTGTGAATACCACGTTCCTCAATCCCCATGGGATCAGCGAGCCCGGCCACCTGTCCACGGCGTACGACCTGGCGCTGATCGCCCGGCACGGCCTCTCGATCCCGTATTTCTCGCGGCTGGTCGGCACCAGGGAAAAGGATGCCTGGCGGCTCGACCGCATGTGGGAGCTTCCCCTGGCGAACACGAACAGGCTCCTCTGGGGATTTCAGGGCGCCGACGGGGTGAAGACCGGGACCACCTCGGCGGCTGGAGCGTGCCTCTGTGCTTCGGCCACCCGAAACGGGTTCAGGGTGATCGCCGTCGTGCTTCACGCCGACTCGAGGTGGCGGGACTCCGAGCTCCTCCTCGAGCACGCGTTCAGCAACTACGAACCCGCCCAATCCTTCAAGAGGGGCGACGTGCTCGCACGCGTCGAGGTCGTCGGGGGTATGAAGCGGTCCGTTAATGCCGTGCTCGATTCGGACCTGGTCGGTGTGGTTCGGAAGGGAGAGGACTCGACCCTCAGGATTGAGGTCGAGGCCGAGAAACGGGTCAGGGCCCCGGTTGACAAATGGGCGCAATTGGGGTGGGCCAGGCTCTGGACGAAGGACAGGCTTGTGGCCGTCGCGGGCCTCTGCGCCGCGGAGCGGGTTGAAAGACGGACGTTGCTGCGCAGTGTGGCGGGGGCGTACGCGCCGGCGTTGATGATCCTGAGCCGGGCCGGGCTGGGATGAAGGCGCCTACGCGTCGGGCCGGCCTTCCCGGGCGATCGGGTACTTGCCGACAAGGGCGAGGAGCTCGGACAGCTTCAGCAGATGGAAGCCCTTGGCGCGAAGCCCGTCTATCACGGGAGGCAGGGCAAGATAGGTTTCCCTGGCGCTGTCGGAGGCATGGCACAACACGATATCCCCGGGCGCCGCCCTCGTGAGCAGCCGGTCCACCATGTAATCCACGCCCGGATTCTTCCAGTCGAGCGAGTCGAGGCTCCAGATGATGGTCAGGTAGCCCTCTTCCATCGCGGTCAGGATGACGAGGTCGTCGAAATCGCCGTTGGGCGGCCGAAACAGCCTCGTTTCCCGGCCGACGAGCGACTCGATTATCTCCCTGGTCCTGCGTAATGTCTCAACGATCGTTTCCTTCGAGCACTCGCTCAGGTTATCGTGCCAGTAACCGTGCGAGCCTATCTCGTGGCCGTCCGCGGCGATCCTCCTTACTACCTCTGGATGAGACGCGGCCCAGGGACCGGAGAGAAAGAAGGTGCAGGTCACGCCCTTTTCCTTCAAGACGTCGAGCACCCTGCCCGGGGATACCTCGCCC
>JANLGA010000069.1 GCA_024653225.1 Bacillota bacterium
TTCTTAGGTGAGGCAACGAATCGTTTTCATTTAGGTTTTTGGTGAGGCAACTCGCGCGCTTGCTGTGCACGGCGCCGGGTGGTATAATGTGGCCGTGTCGAAGGTCGTCCAGAAGACCGTCCGAAGGAACGATCAACGGGCATAGAATGTTCCCCTGAACTCCCCTGCTCCATGGCAGCGCCATGGGGCCGCACAGTCCATAGGAGGAGGCGAGAGGCGTGCGCCAGTACGAGGTCATGTTCATTCTCCATCCGGAGCTGGACGAGGAGAAAACAGCGGCCGCCGTCGAGAAGTATACGGGGCTCATCCAGGCCGGTGGCGGAAGCGTCGGCAACGTCGAAAAGTGGGGGAAGCGCCGGTTGGCTTACGAGATAAAGGGCCAGCGCGAGGGCAACTACGTGCTGATCCAATTCTCGGGCGAACCGGCCGTTTCATCTGAGGTCGATCGGGTGATGAAGATCTCCGACGAAGTGCTCAGGCACCTTATTGTAAGGAAGGGAGATTAAGAAAGGGCGGGGAGATATTGCTCAACAGGATTGTTCTGGTCGGACGGCTTGCCAGGGACCCTGAGCTTCGGTACACCCCGACCGGCAAGGCTGTTGCGGGGTTCACGATCGCGGTGAACAGGCGGTTTCCCATCCAGCAGGGTGAGAGGGAGGCCGACTTCATAGACGTGGTCGTCTGGGGGAAGTTGGCCGAGACCGTTGCCAACCATCTGCAGAAGGGGCGGATGGTGGGTGTGGACGGGCGGCTTCAGATTCGCTCGTATGAGACGCAGGACGGCCAGAAGAGAAGGGCGACCGAGGTGATCGCCGACAACGTCGCTTTCCTGGACAAGCCGAGGGCGCCCCAGGAGGAAACGGATCTGGGAGATCTGGGGACCGAGGTGAAGGTCGAAGAGGACGAGGTGCCGTTCTGAGGTTCACGGGGAGGTTGAACGGTGAAGAGGGATAAGGGACGCAAGCCGAAAAGGAAGGTGTGCGGCTTCTGCGTGGACAAGGTGGAGGAAATAGACTACAAGGACGTAGGGCGGTTGCGGAAATACATGAGTGAGCGGGGTAAGATCCTGCCCAGGCGCATTTCGGGCAACTGCGCTCACCACCAGAGACAGTTGACGGTGGCAATAAAGAGGGCGAGGAACATCGCGCTCCTCCCGTTCACAGTGGAGTGAAGCGCGTAAGTGCGCGCATCGGAAGACCCGTGCGGGCGCCGCAGGCGCCCGCATTGACTTGTCGGCACCGGGTCGGCTGTTCCCCCGGGGATACTGGAGGAAGCTACCTGGAAGACGAAGAATACGGAACGCACCCGGGTTGCCGTCATGCAGGGGAAATGCTACATTAGGTCCGGAACGGGACGGGCGACGGACGTCGGATTCACGAGACGACCTAGCGAGGTGCGGCGGATGCAGCAACGTGTGAGTCCAAAACCGCTGGTGGAAGGCGCACTGCTTGCCGCGGTCGCCGTGGTACTGGCGCTGATAGGTTTCTACGTTCCCCTGGTGGGGGTCGTGGTGGTATTCCTTTGGCCTGTGCCGGTGGCGCTGGTTCACCTAAGGCACGGGCTGAGGGTCAGCGTGTTGACTGTCGTTGTAGCGGGCCTGGTGCTCACCACCTTCGTCGGGCCCCTGGAAGCGGTGGGCATGGTCGTCACCTTCGGATTCGCCGGTCTCGCCCTGGGGGTATGCTTTGACAGGAAGGTCTCGCCGTCGTTCACCGTCTTGGTCGGCGCGGTCGCCGCTCTGGCATCATCCGCAGTCGGGATGCTCATATCGTTCATATTCCTCAAAGTGAGCCCGGTTCAGATGATGACTGAGATGGTGGAGGCGTTTCAGCAGGCGAACAACGCCGTCGGCAATTCTTCCTTCATGCAGTGGATGCAGGGGCTCGGATTGGTGAGGGGCGAGCAGCTCGAGGAGACGCGGAAGATCTGGGACACCACCATGCAGGCGATGAGGATGCTGTTCCCGGCGGTATTCGGATGCTCGGCGCTGCTCATTTCGGTTCTCAATTTCGAGACCGCCCGGGCGGTGCTGACCAGACTAGGATACCGAGTCGAGCCGTTGCCTCCGTTCGAGACGTGGAGGCTTCCCACATCGGCTGCGCTGGGCATCATCGTCGGCATATTGTCGAACGCGTTCCAGAGCGACCCGAGATGGCACTGGGTGTACATCGCCGGGATGAACGTCCAGACGGTGACGTCAATGCTGTTCCTGGTACACGGAGCGGCGCTCGCCTATTGGTTCATGGCGAACCGTTGGAGATTCTCGAAGCCGATGCGGATCTGCGTACTGGTCCTGGCGTTCTTCCAGCCGTTCCTGGGGCAGGTCCTGGTGCTGTTCGGCATCCTCGACTCAGTGTTCGATTGGCGGGGACTGGGTTTCGGCTTCAGGAGGTGAATCGTCCGTGAAGGTCGTCCTCACCTGCGATGTGAAGGGCGCCGGCAAGAAGGGCTCCGTCGTGGAGGTGGCGGAGGGATACGCGAGGAACTACCTGATCCCCCGCGGATTCGCGAGAGAGGCGTCCGCGGGCGTCTTGAAGGCTCTCGAGCACGAGAGGGAAGCCGCCAGCACGAGGGTCGAGAGGCTGAGGGATGAGGCCAAGCGTACCGCGGAGAGGGTGACCCAGGTGATCGTCAGGATCCCCGCGAAGGCCGGGGAAGGGGGGCGCCTGTTCGGTTCCGTGACCTCCCAGGACATAGCCGATGCGCTGTGGAAGCAGCACAGGATAAAGATTGACAAGAAGAGGATCGGACTCGAGGAGAACATCAAGACCTTGGGCCTCCATTTCGTGCCGTGCAAGCTGTACGAGGGGGTGGCCGCCGAGGTGAGGGTCAATGTCGTAGAGGAAAGGACGGGCGAGAGTATTTGACGCGGTTGCCTCGACAACAGGCGCGCTTGAAGAGGAACGCCCTCGGCGAGAGGCTGCGCGACGAGGCGCTGCTCAAGCGCCAAATCAAGGTACTCTTCGGACTTCTCGCCAATATCTATGGAGCCGAGAAGCTGGTCGTGAAGGCGGGGAAGCTCGACGCGCTCACCGGGATGAGGTCGGACGTGCTCGAGGAGCAGGTGGTCGCGCTGCAGAAGCTGGCGTTCGAGGACCCGACGATAGAGAGGTCGCCGGCCCGGAAGGACATCCCGAGGATAATCGAGAGGGTGCAGGACCAGCTCGCCGACATGATAGCCCGGAAATGGGTCGAGGACAGGATCGAGCGGAAGATAGCCGAGAGGATGCAGGAGCGGCACGATGACTACGTGAGGGAAATCAAGAACCAGGTGCTCAAGGAAGACTCGGACCCGGAGAACGCGCAGACCCTGAAGAAATATGCCATGCTCGAGAAGATGGAAACTCGCAAGATAGCCAGGTCCGCCCTGGAGTACCTGCGGCCGAGGTCGCTCAAAGAAGTGGTGGGGCAGGACGCGGCCGTGAGGGCGCTCCTGGCGAAGGTCGCCTCTCCATACCCGCAGCATGTGCTGCTTTACGGGCCGCCCGGCGTCGGCAAGACCACCGTCGCGAGGCTGGTTCTGGAAGAAGCGAAAAAGATCGGATGCAGCGTATTCGCGAAAGATGCGCCGTTCGTCGAGGTGGACGGCGCGACACTGAGGTGGGACCCTCGCGAGGCCACGAATCCGCTCCTCGGTTCCGTGCACGACCCCATCTACCAGGGGGCCCGGAGAGACTTCGCCGAGAGCGGCGTGCCGGAGCCGAAGCTCGGCCTGGTGACTGAGGCTCACGGGGGCGTCTTATTCATTGACGAGATCGGCGAGCTGGACCCGATCCTTCAGAACAAGTTGCTGAAGGTGATGGAGGACAAGCGGGTCACGTTCGACTCCTCGTACTACGATCCCGACCAACCCGGGGTCCCCAAGTACATCCGGAAGCTCTTCAAAGACGGGGCGCCTGCCGATTTCGTGCTCATCGGTGCCACGACCGCCCAGCCGGAGGATATCAGCCCGGCGTTTCGGTCACGGTGCGCGGAGGTGTACTTTGAGCCGCTGACCCCCGAGCACATCGTGGCGATCGTCAGGGCGGCCGCGAAACGCCTCAGGGCGAAGATGGAGGATGAGGTCCCGGAGATAGTGAGCGAATACACGATCGAGGGGCGCAAGGCCGTCGGGATCCTCGCGGATGCATACGCCCTGGCCGTGTACGATTCCGGTGCAGGAGCGGGTCCGGACAAGCAAGTCCCCATAACCAAGGACCACATATATCAAGTTATACAGGCCGGCAGGCTCGTGCCCAACGTCCCACAGAAAGTCGGCGGACCACCTGTCGTCGGCAGGGCGTTCGGGCTCGGCGTGTGGAACTACGTGGGTTCGACCCTGGAAATCGAGGCGGTGACCTTCGAGGCCGGAGAGAAGGGCCGGGGCACCCTCAGGTTCAACGAATCGGCGGGGAGCATGGCGAAAGACTCCGTGTTCAACGCCGCGAGCGTGATAAGGCAGTTGACCGGGGAGGACCTGGCGAATTACGACGTGCATGTGAACGTCGTGGGCGGCGGGAGAGTGGACGGTCCGTCCGCCGGCCTGGCAGTCACGCTGGCGATCTGGAGCTCGCTTCAACGGAAGCCGCTGAGGCAGGACGTCGCAGTGACCGGAGAGGTTTCCATTCAGGGCAAGGTCAAGGCGGTCGGCGGCATCTTCGAGAAAGTATATGGAGCGAAGCAATCGGGGGTCAAGATGGTGATCCTGCCGAAAGAGAACGAGAAGGACGTCCCGCGGGGGCTGAAGGGCCTCAGCGTGAGGCTCGTGGAGACCGTCGAGGAAGCCATCCGGCTTGTGACTGCGGACAACTGAGCCGGGGGCGCCGAGCCCGGCACCTGGAGGACCAACTATGAGTACCACTTTTGACAGGATTCCGCCGCAGAACCTCGAGGCGGAACAATCGGTCCTGGGCTCAATGCTGATTGACAAGCAGGCGATCTTGCGTGCCATGGAGATCCTGCGTCCCAGGGATTTCTACGGCGAGGCCCACCAAACGATCTTCGCCGCGCTGACGCGGCTCTTCGACAGGGGCGGTGCCGTTGACCTCGTCACGGTGACCGAGGAGCTCCGCCAGGAAGGAAACCTCGACAAGGTGGGAGGGGTTTCGTATCTCACCAGCCTGGCGAACTTCGTTCCCACTGCCGCGAATATCGAACACTACGCGAGAATAGTCGAGGAGAAGGCGATACTCCGCGACCTGATTAAGGCCGCCACCGAGATCGTGGGGAAGGCGTACGCGGCCAGGGAGGACGTCGAAATAGTCCTCGACGAAGCCGAGCAGGGCATATTCAGCGTCTCCCAACGCCGGAACGTCCAGGGCTACGTCCCTCTGAAGGAGGTGCTCATCCAGACCCTGGAGAGGATCGAGTACCTTTACGCCAACAAGGGGAGCGCCCTGGGCGTGCCCACCGGCTTCAAGGACCTCGATTCGCTCACGTCGGGGTTGCAGCCTTCGGACCTGGTGATCCTGGCCGCCCGACCCTCGGTGGGGAAGACGACGCTGGCGCTGAATCTCGTGCGCAACGCCGCGGTCAAGGACAAGACCCCGTGCGCGATATTCTCCCTGGAAATGGCGAGGGAGCAGATCGCCCAGCGCCTCCTGTGCGCCGAGGCGGGCATAGACGGTCGAAACCTCAGGACGGGCTTCCTGAACGATAATGACTGGAAGCGACTGTCGGGGGCGCTGGGACGGCTCGGCGAGGCCCCGATTTTCATAGACGACACGCCCAACATCTCGATCATGGAGGTACGGACGAAGGCCAGGAGGATAAAGGCTGAGCACGGCCTGGGCTTGCTCGTCGTTGATTACCTACAGCTCATGCAGGGACGCGGCCGCGCCGAGAACCGCCAGCAGGAGATCTCGGAGATATCGAGGTCCCTGAAGGCGCTGGCCCGGGAGCTAAAGGTGCCGGTCCTGGCCCTATCGCAGCTCAGCAGGGCGGTGGAGCAGCGGCAGGATCGGAGGCCGATGCTCTCCGACCTGCGCGAATCGGGGGCCATAGAACAGGATGCGGACGTGGTGATGTTCCTTTACTGCAACTCATACTCGCGAAGCAGAGAAATGGCCCCACGGGATCCCTCAGGTTGTTCTTCCTCCGCGAACTCGGCAGGTTTCAACAGGTTGACGAGAAGCATTCACTGTAGAGGGCCCGCCTCACAACCCCGTTGCCGAGCACGCCATTCGCCCCGACCGAACACCTCAGGTCGTAACATAATCCACCCCCGGCGCATACCCTGGAGTGGCGGCACAGCGACGGAATTGACCCGTCACGAGTTGACGCCTGTGTCTGTCGGCCAGAGAAACTCCAGGAGGTGAACCCGGGTGGCAGAGGCGAAGGGCGGTTTTTGGGGCGGCAACTTCGTGTTCATCATTTTCCTGATCCTCATCCTTCTCTTCTTCGGCGATGGGTGGTGCTTCTAGGAGACTGGCGAGCGGAGACTTACGGGGCCGGCTCGCATCCCGGCCCCGGGTCGCCGCCCGCCGTCCTCGGCCCCTCCTCGGCCCGTGCGGGTCTTGCCGCGCGGCTTTTTTGACTTCCTCTCATTCATCTGCTATCATGAATTTGCCACTTTGAGGCATAGTACAGGTGTGAGAACGCTAACCCAGGTAGGAGCTCCCTGAGTCCTCATTTGGGTCTATTATTTTGCCTCCGAAAGGTCGGGAGGTCCGGAAGGACATGGGGCGGCGCGAAGACTACGACGTGATCATCGTCGGCGGCGGGCCGGCCGGGATATTCGCGGCCATCGAACTCTCGCGCAAGGGCGAGGGATTGAGGTGCCTTATAGTCGAAGCGGGTAACGACATCGGGGAAAGGATATGCCCGCGCAAGCTGCAGGCGGGCAAGTGCGGTGATTGTTCGCCGTGTTCCATACTCACGGGATGGGGCGGCGCGGGTGCCTTCTCGGACGGCAAGCTCACCCTGACATCGGAATTCGGGGGATTCCTGGGCGAGTATCTGCCGAAGGAGCAACTGGACAAGCTCATTGACTACGTTGACGGCATCTACCTGGAGTTCGGCGCAAGCAAGACTGTGTATGGGACGGACAGGGAAGCCGTCGCGGACCTGACAAGGGTGTGCGCCGCGGCCGGACTCAGGTTGTTGCCGGGTCGGATCAGGCACCTGGGAACCGAGAGGTGCCCGGAGATCCTCAGGCGGATGCACGACTACCTGTCGGCCCGGGTTGACATCAGGACGCGTACGCCGGTCGCACAGCTGGTCGTGGAGGAGGGCGTCGTCCGAGGGGTACGCACCCAGTCCGGGGATGAACTCAGGTCGAGGTACGTCATCTGCGCGCCGGGAAGGCGCGGGTCCGAGTGGTTCTCCGGCGAGGCTCGGCGGCTCGGGCTCAACCTGACGACGAATCCGGTGGACATCGGGGTGCGGGTCGAAGCCCCCGCCGTTGTCCTCGACTCGATTACGGACAAAGTCTACGAACCCAAGATAGTCTACTACTCGCACTCGTTCGACGACCCGGTGAGGACCTTCTGCGTCTGCCCGCACGGTGAGGTCGTGCTCGAGAACAGCGGGGGCCTCATGACGGTGAACGGCCACAGCCGCGCCGACTACGAGACCGACAACACGAACTTCGCCATACTCGTTTCCAAGACATTCACGGAGCCCTTCAACGAGCCGATCGCTTACGGCAAGTACATCGCAAGCCTGGCGAACATGCTTGGAGGGGGCGTGCTCGTCCAGCGGCTCGGGGACCTGCAGGCGGGGCGGCGCTCCACGCACAAGAGACTGCTCAAAGGCATGGTTCAGCCCACGCTCCGGGACGCCACCCCGGGGGATCTGAGCCTCGTGCTGCCTTACAGGCACTTGATTGACATCCTGGAAATGCTGGAGGCCCTCGACAAGGTGGCCCCGGGCCTGAATTCGAGGCACACCCTCCTCTACGGCGTCGAGGTCAAGTTCTACTCGTCGCGGCTGGAGGTAGCGGCAAACCTGGAATCGAAGGTAAGGAACCTGTTCGCGGCCGGAGACGGCGCGGGAATAACGCGGGGACTGGCCCAGGCCTCCGCATCCGGGATCCATGCCGCGAGGAGTATACTGGAGAGGGAACTGAAGGCCGGCTGAAAGGGGAATCCGCTCGATGCTGGTTTCTGGCCCGTCAGGGGATCCATGGGAGCGGACGGCCGACGGATGAGTGAACGGCCGACCGAGGGGTGGGGTACGTGGCCGCTGTAGTCATTGTGGGAATGCAGTTCGGCGACGAGGGGAAAGGGAAGATAACCGATTACCTCTCGGAGAGGGCGGACATGGTAGTGCGCTACCAGGGCGGGAGCAATGCCGGCCACACCGTGGTCGTGGGCGGCGAGGAGTACAGGCTCCACCTGATACCCTCCGGCATCCTCACGCCGGGCAAGATTTGCGTCATAGCGAACGGGGTCGTCATTGACCCCGCCGTCCTAATAAGCGAGATTGACGGCCTGGCATCGAGGGGACACGACGTGTCGGGACTTCGCATAAGCCCCGCGGCGCACGTCCTGATGCCTTACCATCGGCGCCTGGACGAGATGGAGGAAGAGGCGCGTGGCGCGAACAGGATAGGCACCACCAGGCGCGGGGTGGGTCCGGCTTACGTTGACAAGTATTCTAGGAGCGGCATCAGGATCGCGGACCTCATGGACGAGGCGTCCTTCAAGCGAAGGCTCGAGGTGGTGTTGGAGGAGAAGAACACGCTGCTCCGGAGGCTTTACGGTGACGACGGGTTTCGTTTCGGCGAAGTCTGCGAACAGTACCTGGGATACGCCCGCCGCCTCAGGCCCTACGTGGCGGACACCGTGCCAATCGTGAATGAGGCCGTGCGCTCGGGGAAGAGGGTCCTCTTCGAAGGAGCGCAGGGGACGTTCCTCGACGTTGACCACGGGACGTATCCGTACGTCACCTCGTCCAGCCCCACGGCCGGGGGCGCGTGCGTCGGCGCGGGCGTCGGCCCGACCGTCATAGACAAAGTGTTGGGGGCCGTCAAGGCGTATACGAGCCGGGTGGGGAGCGGGCCGTTCCCCACGGAACTGACGGACGAGATGGGGTCGCGGATACGCGACAAGGGGAAAGAGTATGGGACGACGACGGGGAGACCAAGGCGCATCGGGTGGCTGGACGCCGTCATGCTGAGACGCGCGGCGGTGGTCAACGGAGTAACCGCCCTCGCAGTGACCAAGATGGACACCCTCGCGGGGATCGGCACGGTGAAGATATGCACCGGCTACCGTACCCCGTGGGGTACGACGACGGACTTCCCCGCGACTCCCGACGACCTGGCCTCGTGCGAGCCGGTTTACGAGGAGATGGAAGGATGGCGCGATGAGGAGATCGCCTCCGCCTCGTCGTTCGAGACGCTGCCGACAGCCGTCAGGCGGTACGTGTCGAGGGTGGAGGAGCTCGTCGGGGCCCGCGTCGTGCTGCTCTCGGTCGGGCGCGACCGCTCGCGGACCCTGTGCCTGGAGGACGTGTTCTGAGCGGAAGCGTGTTGCCTCACCTAAGAATCTAAACGAAGGGGATTCGTTGCCTCAGATATTTTTCTAAGGGAACGTGGCCGCGGAGGAGACGGTCACGTTCCGTATCAATATATCCTTCTCCGC
>JANLGA010000006.1:0-425 GCA_024653225.1 Bacillota bacterium
AGATCCGGGGCGAGGCCCGGTCCGTGATTGCAGCGGCGGCGCCGGCCCCCGCGCCGGCGAGGGCGCCGGCGGCGGTGGAGGTGCCGAAACCGGAGCGTCCGAAGGCTCCGGTGGGTGCGCCCGCGGCGCCGAAGGCCCCCGTTCAAGCGGGCGCGACCACCGGAGACGGCGTGGTCACCGCACCGATGCCGGGCACGATCAGCGACATACTCGTCAAGGAAGGGGACAGGGTCGCGAGGGGACAGGTGTTGGTCATGCTCGAAGCCATGAAGATGCAGAACGAGATCATGGCCGGGCGAGACGGGGTGGTGGAGTCCATACACACCTCAAAGGGAGCGAGCGTCAACACCGGCGACCCGCTCCTGACGCTGCGAGCCTAGGGTCGCGGCGACCGACATTCGAAAGGGGACGACATCCATGAATTT
>JANLGA010000006.1:505-3555 GCA_024653225.1 Bacillota bacterium
AGCACGGGCCTTTCCGCTCTCACGTGGGGCCATGTAGTGATGATCGCCGTGGGGTGCGCCCTCCTGTACCTCGCCATAGCGAAGGGCTTCGAACCGTTGCTCCTGCTCCCCATAGGATTCGGGTGTGTCCTGGCGAACCTCCCGTTGACCGGGATCATGGGCGAGCACGGGCTGATGAAGTACCTGTACTTCGGCGTGGAGCGCGAGATATTTCCCCCGCTCATCTTCCTCGGGGTCGGGGCCATGACCGATTTCGGGCCCCTTCTCGCCAATCCGAGCACGCTCCTCATGGGCGCCGCCGCCCAGCTCGGCGTGTTCATCGCCCTCATCGGCGCGAAGCTCCTCGGCTTCACGATCAGGGAGGCGGGTTCCATCGGGATCATCGGCGGCGCGGACGGCCCGACGGCGATATACACTACCATGAAACTCGCCCCGCACCTAATAGGTCCCATCGCCGTGGCGGCATACTCCTATATGTCGCTCGTGCCCCTCATCCAGCCGCCTATAATGCTCGCCCTGACCACGAAGAAGGAGCGCATGGTGGTCATGGAGCAGCTCAGGCCCGTATCCAAGACGGAGAAGATACTCTTTCCCATCATCGTCACCATCGTCGTGAGCCTGTTGCTTCCGATGGTGGCTCCTCTGGTGGGCATGCTCATGCTGGGAAACCTGTTTCGCGAGTGCGGCGTGGTGGAGAGGCTGTCCAAGACCGCACAGAACGAGCTGATCAACATCGTCACGATATTCCTGGCGACGTCGGTGGGAGCCACTATGAGCGCGGAGTCGTTCCTGAACGTGAGGACAATCGAGATCATCGCCCTGGGGCTCGTCGCGTTCGCCGGGGGGACGGCCGGCGGCGTGCTCCTGGGCAAGTTCATGTACTGGGCCAGCGGCGGCAAGGTCAACCCGTTGATCGGGTCCGCCGGGGTGTCGGCGGTCCCGATGGCGGCGCGAGTCTCACAAGTCGTCGGCCAGCGAGAGAACCCCGGCAACTACCTGCTCATGCACGCGATGGGACCGAACGTCGCGGGGGTCATCGGGACGGCGGTGGCCGCGGGAGTCATGCTGGCCCTGCTGAAGTAGGCCATGAACGCAGTGAATCCGCGGGATGTCGTCGCGCGAATAATCGAAGGTGACCGGCTCGCCCTGGCGCGAGCCATCACTGTCGTGGAGGACGGATTACCCCCGTCGCGCGAGATAATCAGGGGGGTGTACCCGCACACAGGGCGCGCGTACATCGTCGGGATCACCGGCTCGCCGGGCGTCGGCAAGAGCACCCTCACCGACTGGCTCATAGGCGAGTCCAGGCGCGAGGGTAAGAAAGTGGGCGTGATCGCCGTTGACCCGACGAGCCCGTTCTCGGGTGGAGCCATATTGGGAGACAGACTGAGAATGGCGTCCCACGCGCTCGACCGCGGAGTTTTCATAAGGAGCCTCGCGACTAGGGGACACCTGGGCGGCCTCTCCCCGGCCACGGGCGGTGTCATAACCCTGCTCGACGCGTACGGGTGTGACGTCATATTCCTCGAAACCGTCGGGGCGGGGCAGTCCGAGATCGAGGTCATGAAGTACGCTCACACCGTGGTCGTGGTATTGGCACCAGGTATGGGCGACGACGTCCAGGCCATGAAGGCGGGGATAATGGAAATAGGGGACGTGTTCGCCGTCAACAAGTCCGACCGGGAGGGCGCCGACGGCACTGCCCTGGAGATAGAATACATGCTGGACCTCGCGGGGAGGACCGGGCCGTGGCGGCCCCCCGTCGTGAAAACCGTCGCGACCACCGGGCGCGGCATAGCAGAACTCGCCGCGAGGATCGAGGAACACGCGGCCTTCGTGCGCGGGTCGGGAGGGATCGAGAGGCACGCCGCGAGGGTGGCGGAGACCGAGATAACCGAGGTCTTGAAGGAACGAGTGATCGGCTCCATCCTCCGGGATTCGAGATCGGACGGCCGGTGGCACAACGTCGTAACCGCCGTGGCGGGGAGGGCCATGGACCCATACGAGGCCGCGGAATTGCTGCTCGGAAAGGAGCCGGAAGGGGTGGAACGGGATGGTCGCGGGGACACTCGATGAACTGGCCGGACTCATCCCGCGGAGCACGTTGCTGTTCAACGAGCCGATGTCGCGGCACACCTCCTTCCGCATAGGTGGTCCCGCCGATCTCCTCGTCGTGCCCTCCGGCATCGAGGATGTCAGGACGTGTGTGGGGTTCTGCCAAAACAATGGTATCCCCTGGTTAGTGATGGGGAACGGCACCAACCTCCTCGTGAGGGACGGGGGCATACGCGGGGTCGTGGTCAGGATAGCCGGCACCATGGATGACGTGCAGCAAGACGGACTTGCGATAGTCTGCGGAGCGGGTGCTCCCCTCAGGGACGTGAGCTCGTTCGCCGCGGGGCGCTCGCTTTCCGGCCTCGAGTTCGCCTGCGGAATCCCGGGGACCGTCGGGGGGGCCCTGGTCATGAACGCCGGCGCTTACGGGGGGGAGATGAAAGACGTCGTCGAGTCCGTCGAGGTTCTCACGGAGGAAGGCGAGTTGAGGACCATGCGCGGCGACACGATCGGCTTCTCATACAGACACAGCGTCTTCCAGGAATCCGGGGACATCGTGGTGGCAGCGCGTTTCTCGCTCAAGCCCGGCGACAGGCCCGACATCCAGAGAAAGATGGGGGAATTCACCGCGAGGAGGCGGGAGAGGCAGCCCCTCGATCGGCCGAGCGCGGGGAGCGTATTCAGGAGGCCCGAGGGCGCGTTCGTGGGGACGCTCGTCGAGAAGGCCGGGCTCAAGGGGCACCGCATAGGCGGCGCCGCGGTATCAGAGGTTCACGCGGGCTTCATCATAAACTGCGGGGACGCGACCGCGCGAGACGTTCTCCGGCTCATGGAGCACGTTCAGGACGTGGTATTCCGCGAATACGGCGTGAGGCTCGTTCCCGAGCTGAAGATCGTCGGGGAACCCTGAGACGGGCGGCGGGTGCCCGGACGCGACCGATCCCCTTCGAACGGCGGCGGTGAGATGGGCAAGACCGGCGCCCCGGGCGTCCGGG
>JANLGA010000006.1:3565-6776 GCA_024653225.1 Bacillota bacterium
GGGGAGACGGCGTCGGCCGGCTCGCCGGTAAGGCCGTGTTCGTCGAGGGGGCTATCCCCGGGGACATAGTACTGGCGAGGGTCGTCGAGGAAAGGAAGAACTTCGCCCGCGCCCGCCTCCTCTCTGTCCGCGACCCGTCACCCTCCCGGGTGAACCCGGCGTGCGCTGCGTTCGAGCACTGCGGCGGTTGTTCCCTACAGGCGATGGACTACCGCGCTCAGCTGCAGTGGAAGAGACGCATCGTCCTCGATGCCATGGCGAGGATAGGGCACCTCGGCGGCGTCGCGGTGCACGAGACGGTACCCTCCCCCTCGATATGGCACTACAGGAACAAGGCGATGTTTCCCGTGGGGAAACGCGACGGGGCGCTAATCGCGGGCTGCTACAAGAGGGGTTCACACGAGATAGTCCCCGCCGCTCCCTGCCTCATCCAGCATCCGACTGGGAACCTGATACTATCCGAGGCGCTGCGGCTTTGCCGGGAACACGGTATCGAACCGTACGATGAGCGAACCGGTCGGGGGATCCTGCGACACGTCATGGCGAGGGTGGGCACCGGGACCGGCGAGTCCATGGCCGTCCTGGTCACAGCCACCGCCAGGATGCCCGGCTCCTCGCTCCTTGCCCGCGAGCTCGCGGAAGCCGTGCCGGGCCTCGTCAGCGTGATCCAGAACGTCAATGCCGAGCGCACCAACGTCGTGCTCGGCGGGGAGTGCAGGGTGCTCTGGGGGAAGGACCGCCTCGACGACGTACTTGGGAACGAAGCGATCGGCCGCCTGCGCTTTCGGGTGTCCCCGCTCTCGTTCTACCAAGTAAATCCCGAACAGGCGGCGAGGGTTTACGAGAGGGTGCTGGGGTACCTCGGGGACTCGGCAGGACCGGGTGAAGAGACGGCGCTGGACGTTTACTGCGGGATAGGCACCATAACGCTGTTCTTGGCCCGACGGTTCGCCGCGGCCGTCGGGGTCGAGGAGAGCGCGGAAGCCGTGAAGGATGCGAGGCGGAACGCCCAGCTCAATTCGATAGAGAACGTCCACTTCGTCGAAGGGCGCGCCGAAAGGGTGATGCCCTCGCTTGCCGCTTCCCTTGCGGGCTCCGGGCGGCCGCCCGGAGCCGTCGTGCTCGACCCCCCACGCGCGGGATGCGACGAGAAGGTCCTCGAGGTCGTCTCTCGCGCGGGGCCCAGAGTGATTGTTTATGTGTCGTGCTATCCCGCCACCCTCGCGCGGGACCTAGAGCGGTTATCCCGCCTGGGATACCGGACAGTCGAGGTCCAGCCGTTCGACATGTTCCCCCACACCCCTCATGTCGAGTGCGTGGCACTGCTCAAGAAAGAACACGGCCCATAAGTCGTTGCTCAGCAAGGCTCCATTCGCAGCACACTGTCGGCCACGCGTCCACACCACAGCTCAAGACCCCTTCGAAAACCAGCCCTCCCTCTCCATTACGCCTGCCACAACTCTGTTGCCTGCACTATCCCCCCAGGCCACGAATACTCCCACGTTCCGTCCGACCGCATCGGTCAACTCCGCGATGTCCTTGTGCGTAAACCCCGGGCAAAGGAGAATCGCGTTAATGCCCTCCTCTTTGACGAGATTCCGGCACACTTCCAGTGCTTGAGCCTGGTTCTGGACTACCCTCACGAACAGTCTGTATTTGGGAGTTTCAACCGAGCACTTGTGCTTCTCCGGATCTGCGTCTGGGGCATGGGCGACAAACAGTACATTGAACGCCACATCCGTCACCTCTCAACGGGGCGGCACCCACGCGGCCGAATACCAGCGGCCGACGTATCGCGCCGGCGCTCCTTCGGGGGCGATTCGCCGCGCTCCCCCGCCGGTTCCTGCCTCCCTCTCGCTTCATTCTCGCCGTTCGAGGTGCGTCGAAGCTGTCGCAACCATGCTGGGCAACGGCGATTCTCACCGGTTCAGGACATACTAAGACCCGGTGGACCGCGCGGCGGGTGCCGCGACATCTCGCAGTCGTGGAAGGAGGCAAGGCGATGGCGGATCGCCGACGAAAGCGAATCCCCAGAAGGTGCCCGAACACCCTGGTTGACATAGACAATCCCGACGACGCCGACCTCCTGGACGAAGGGCCCGAGGACAACGAGCTGCCCGACATCGAGGTCCCCGAGATACAGGCCCCTGATGACGGCGACTATGTACTCGAGAACAGCCGGAGGCGCCGGCTGTTCAAGAACATGTAGAGGGCCGGGGCATGTCCGAGCTTCGGAAAGACCCCGTCTCTGGCGCATGGTGTGTTATTGCGACCGAGCGCGGCAAGAGACCCAGCGATTTCGCGGCGGGTAGAAGGGAAGGAAGGCGTGCGGAGTGCCCGTTCTGCTACGGGAACGAACACCTCACGCCTCCCGAGGTGCTGGCGTACAGAAACGGGTCGCAGCCGGATACCCCCGGCTGGAGCGTGAGAGTAGTCCCTAACAAGTTCCCCGCGTTTTCGGGGGAGTCGGCGGAGCGACGGCCCGAGCGCCTGGGCCCGTACTTTGCTCTCGGCGCGGGCGGCAGTCACGAGGTCCTGGTGGAGTCGCCGGTGCACGACTCCACCCTGGGCAGCCACGACGTGGAGCAGGTCGTCCTCATACTGCGGGCCCTGAGGGATCGCATATCCGCTTTCCGAGCGTCATCCTCGGTGGAATACGTCCAGGCCTTCAAGAACCACGGCGCGGCCGCGGGGGCGTCGCTCGAGCACGCCCACTTCCAGATCATTGCGACGCCCCTCGTGCCGGAAGCGGTGACCGCCGAAGCGGAGAGGTTCGGAGCGGGGAACGGAGGGTGCGCGCTCTGCAGGGCAATCGAATACGAATTGCGGGAAGGCTCGAGGATAGTCGAGGATTCGGACGATTTCATCTCGATGTGCCCGTATGCCTCCAGGTTCCCTTACGAGATGTGGATAGTCCCTCGCGCCCACCAAGGGTCCTTCGATCGTGCGACCGAAAGGGACCTCCGCGCCCTGGCGCCCGTCCTGAAGCGGACCGTGGCGCGCCTGGAAGCCGCCCTCGACCACCCCCCGTACAACCTCGTGCTCCATACGGCGGCTTTCCGGATGCCGGGTGACTGGTTTCACTGGCACGTGGAGATCGTCCCGAGGTTGGTGGTCCACGCCGGGTTCGAACTGGGCACGGGCTGGTACATCAATCCCACTCCGCCGGAGATGGCCGCGCGATACCTGGGCGACCCCGCGACGCTTTCGG
>JANLGA010000006.1:6786-23898 GCA_024653225.1 Bacillota bacterium
CGGGCCGGCCTCCGCTCCGCGGGCGGGCCCGCCGGAAGGGGGTGAGGTGAGTGATACTCGACCGTAACCTCAGGATACTGCTCGTTTCGTCGGAGGTCGCGCCGCTCGCCAAGGTGGGGGGGCTGGCCGACGTGTCCGGCTCTCTCCCGAAGGCGCTCGCGGTGCTGGGCAACGACGTGCGCGTCGCGATGCCGAAGTACAGGAGCGTGACCGCCGGGCCGGTTCTCCTGGACTTCCCGGTGGAGGTCGGGGGAAGGAAGGAGACGGCCTTGTTGAAGGGCTCTTCGATAGAAGTGAAGACGGACGGGGCAACCTCGAGGGTACCGGTCTACCTGGTTGACAATTACCAGTACTTCGACAGGGATGGTATTTACGGCTACGACGACGATGCCGAGAGGTTCGCGTTTTTCTCGCGGGCCGTGATGGAAATGTTGCCGAGGCTGGGCTTCCAGCCCGACATCATCCACTGCAACGATTGGGAGACGGGCCCGATACCGATGTTGTTGAAGGAGGTTTACTGCGCCAACCCATTTTACATGAGGACATGTACCGTCTTCACGATCCACAACCTTGCCTACCAGGGGAACTTTCCGCCGGATGCGCTTCGGCTGCTGGGGGTGGGCGCGCACCTGTTCAACCCCTCGGGCATCGAATTCTACGGCAGCGTGAGCTACTTGAAGGCCGGGATCCTGTACGCGGACGTGGTGAACACGGTCTCGAGGAAGTACGCGGCGGAGATCCAGACGCCGGAGTTCGGCGAGCGGATGGATGGGTTACTGCGCTCGCGGGCGGGGGATCTGCACGGGATCGTCAACGGCATCAACTACCACGAGTTCAACCCGCGCACCGACCCGAGGATCTACAAGAACTACACCTCGGAGAGCGTGGAGGACAAGAAGGAAAACAAGTTCGCCCTGCAAAAGGAGTTGGGACTCCCCGTGAGGGATGTCCCGATCGTGGGCCTGATCTCCCGCCTCGTGGCCCAGAAGGGACTGGACATCGTCCTGGGTGCGATGGACCGCCTCTTGAGGATGGACCTCCAATTCGTTCTCCTCGGGACCGGGTCGCCTCACTACGAGCGCGAATTCAGGTCGCTGGCGGAAAGGCAACCGTCGAGGGTGGTCGCTTCCATCGGCTTCAACGGGATACTCGCCCAACGGATATACGCCGGGTCGGACCTGTTCCTGATGCCGTCGAGATTCGAACCCTGCGGACTCGGGCAGTTGATCAGCCTGCGCTACGGAACGATCCCCATTGTCAGGTCCGTCGGGGGGCTGGCCGACACCATCTTCGACTACGACCCCGGGACCGGTATGGGGAACGGCTTCTCCTTCAAGGAATACTCTGCCGACGCGGTGGAGGCGGTCGAGCGCGCTCTCAGGGCCTACGAAGACAGGGAGGCGTGGAAGCGGCTGGTACAATCCGCCATGAACCTGGATTTCTCGTGGAACCGGTCGGCCGCGGAGTACATGGACCTCTATGACAGGGCGATGATGAAGAGGAAGCTGGTCGGGCTGACCGCGTGATCGGCTCCGCAATACCTTAAAGATGGCCGTCGTGCGGACGGCCATCTTCTCCCACGGGCTTGGGACGTACCGGAGGTGATACGGCAGCCCGAGGAAAACCGTTCTTCAGCGAATAAGATGTCCCACAGATGGCACTCCTATGCTCTAATGCCTCCAGAATGCCAGGTTGATCTTCGCCAGGATGCCCGCGAGCGACAGGGCTATCGCTGTATCCACGAGGTGGTGCAGGGCGGTGCCCACGGCCACGACTACCCCGGCGTTTGCGAGCGACCAGCCGAACGGCAGGACTATCAGGGCCTCCGAGACGGCGTGGATCGGCAACACGATGAGCAGCGCGTTCCGAAAGGGCACTTCTCTCCTGACGAGGTTCGCCCCGACGCCGCCCACGAGGATGTGCATGGCGGCCCTGGCGCCGACGACGGGACCCACCTTTATGAAAAAGCCGAGGGCCGATACCGCGCCGACCATCAGGGCGGCGAGCGGGCTGACGAGCATGGAAAGGAATAACGGCACGTGCGACGCGATGGTCGCCGTCCACGGCGGAACCTGTACCATGAGGAAACCCCCGAACGCCAGCGGTATCGCGAGCGATAGGGCCGCCAGTAGGGCGGCGGTGACGAGCTCCCTGGTCTTCACTCCGTACTCACTCCCATCTTGAGACCTCAGCCTCAATGGTATGCGCCCACTAACTGCATTGTCAAGTGTCAAGACAGCTGCCCATTCTTGTTGGCGCCCGGGCACGGTGATAGCATGAAGGCGGACGAGCCCCTTGAGGGGGCGGGCCGACGGTTAACCGACCGCCCGCGCCGGGCGATACCTCATGTGGGAGGGTGATTCAACTGGTGGGACTCGGAAGGGTGGCGACGGCTTGGGCCCTATCACTGGCGCTGGCTGTCGCGCCGTCGCTGACGGCGCAGTCGCCGAGCGGCGGCGGTGCCCCGTACCGGTACTTCCGCGACGAGGGTGAGGCCCAGTGGGCGATCACGTACCTGGCCAGGGTCGTCGCGAAGGGCCTTCTGAAGGGTTATCCCGGCGGCGAGTTCCGCCCCAACTCGGATGTCTCGCGGGCGGAGGTCGTGGTCGCTCTCATGAGAGCGCTGCCCCGGTGGCCGGAATTCGAGGACCCCGGTCGCGGCCTGGCCGACCTGTGCGACGGGGACCTCGTCTCGAGCGGCTGGCCGTGGGCAGTTGAGGCGGTCGAACGGGCCGTGCGCATGGGCATCGTGGACCCGGAGGGAGGGCCTTTCGACCCGGGGGGCCCCGCGAGGAGGGCCTGGGTGGCGGAAGTGATCTCCCGCGGACTCGGATTGAATTCCGACCCCGGTGACGGGCTGTTGCCTTTCGCCGACGCGGGCGAGGTACACCCGGACAAACTGGGGTACGTCGCGGCCGTCAACGATCTGGGGGTGATGACCGGCTACAAAGACGCGGACGGTCTTCCGCGTTTCGGTCCCGAGCGGACCATCACCCGCGCCGAGTTCGCCGCCGTCCTCGACAGGTGCAGCAGGCACGCCGGCCCCGTCGGGGGTTTCGAGGTGCGCGGACGCGTACTGTCCGTGGACGCTAAGAAGAAGAGGGTTTCCATCAACGCGTTCGCGGCCGGATGGTGGGAGCGGGTACGGAAGGTGGGTTACTGGGACTCCGGGGACGTACACGCCGGGGTGATTGACCTACCCGTGGCGGACGCGGCCACGATTCTCCTCGACGACAAGCCGGTGGCCCTGTCTTCCCTCAAGAAGGGTCAGGTCGTGTCCGTCGCCTGGAACAACGAGGGCTTCGCCGTGCTGGTTGACGCGACATCTGCGACCTCGGGCCCGTGGCCGGAGATAGGCAAATCACAGGCGGTGGGGACGCTGCTCGAGGTGAAGGACGGCGGCGTCCCGGTGCTCGTGTTCCGGGACATGACGGGGAAGACGCGGGCGTACGGGGTGGGCGCGGGCTGCAAGGTGAGCCGGAACGGCAAGACTGCCGAGACGACGTCGCTCGTGGCGGGCGACAAGGTCACCCTCCAGATCGCGGACTGCATGCTGCGCTCGATAGTCGCCGAGGAGCAGGAGCCGACGACCGAACTCGAGGGGTTGGTGAGGGCCGTGTCAGTCGGCCGCGACGCGTCGTTATGGCTCGCCGATGACAGGGGCGCCACGCGGGAGTTCCAGGTATCACCCCAGTGCTCCGTGACACGGAAGGGGCGCCGCGCAACCCTGCTGGAAGTAAAGTCGGGAGACCGCGCCAGGGTGAGGGCCCGGGGCGACGTCGTCGTGGACCTGGATGTCCTGGCCGAAGGCGATGCGCGCGAGCTGGAGGGTGTGGTCCGGGAAATCAGGCTCGGGAGCGACGGTGAGATTCGGATAAGGGATTCCGAGGGGGACGACCTGGCGTACCGACTGTCCCCGAGCTGCGTGGTGAAGTGCGGCGGAGCGGGGATCGGGATCGGTGACGTCCACGTCGGAGACAGGGTGTTGCTTGAGATAGCGTCGCCGCCGGATGACGGCGACTGGCAGGTGCGAAACGTGACTGTCCGTCGCACGGACGAGAAGGGCGGCTGGGTCGAGGCAATGGAGACCGATTCGGTGCCGCCGCGGTTGAGGGTCCGGCTTTTCAGCGGGAGCCTGCTCGCGGCGTGGATGGACCCCGACGCCGGCGTGTGGAGGAAGGGCAAGCAGATAGACGAGGGCGACGTGAAGCCGGGCGACCGCGTCAACATGAGCATGGTTGACGGTGTAGTCGTCAGGCTCGAGGTGCTGGACTCACTCTCCGCGATAGAGGGCGTGGTCGAGGCGGTGGAGCCTTCGCGGAAGAGACTGACCATCGGGCTCGGCGAAGAGCAATCACTCACCGTGACGCTCGCCGAGGACGCCAAGATCACCTACGTGAAACAAGTGATCACCCTGGGCGAAGTGAAGCCCGGTGACAGGGTCCAGGTGAAAGTGAAAGACGGCAAAGCCACCGCCCTCGAAGTCGAGGACCGGGTGTCTAGGATCGTGGAGGGGCAGGTCACCAGGGTGACTACAGGATCCAATCCGAAGGTGTGGGTGAAACCCTCGGAGGGCCCGGTAGCGAGCTACGTCCTCGCTTCGGACGTGGGGGTCGAATTCGACGGCTTCCCCCTTGAGGCTTCGGACATCCTGAAGGACGACGCGGTCCAAATGCGGGTATACGGCAACAGGGTCACGCGCGTGACCATTGTGCGGCGGCCTTCATTCGACGCCCTGGGCGCCGTCGTCTCGGTTGTGTGCGACCTGACCGGCGGCTACGCGATCAGGATAAGGGACGAAGAACAGCGCCTGGTCTCCTACAAGGTGAGGGACGACGCGACCGTGCGCAGAGGTGCGGAGCAGATTGACCTCGCCGACCTCAAGGAGGGCGGACTCGTCATGCTGAGGGTGGCGGGCAACGTGGTGACCAGGATCACGCTTCTGCAATGACCCGTGCCGAAACGGACGACCGGGGGAACCCGCTCCGTGTCCCCGGTGGCTGCACCCGCCTAGTCGAGGAGGATCCCCTTGGACCTGAGAGCATCCTCGATGACTGGAAACACGGACGGATCCGGCGACCTGATCGTGTGGAGGTGCACGCCGCGTGTGAGGGAGGATAGGAGCACCGCCTTGGTGGCGTGGAGCCTGGCCATGAACCTGTCCACGTCCTCGACGCTCCGCAACATCAGCCTGCCCGTGATCTCGCCGTAGAGCGGGTGGTCAACGATCACGTCCACAACTTCCGCCCCTGCTTCGACGATAGTGACCAATTCCTCGCGTACGCGGTCAACATGATGCGAGCACGCGATTATTCGCGTCTCGCCCGGGGATAACGCGGTGCGTCGGGCCACGTACCCCTGGGGGGTCGCGATCACGGCGCCGCCCCGCGCCCGGAGGATGGCTATGTCCTGCACTATGACCTGGCGGGACACGCCCAGCTTTGCGGCCAGCTCCGACCCCGTGTACGGTCTCGGCGACCGGCTGAGCAGCGATTGTATGAATCGCCTCCGTTCCTCGGCGTTCAAGGTGCGCCCCTCCCCGGCGACGGAGCCAAGACGGCCTGCGGCCGCGATTCCGGCGGCGGAAGCATGGCCCGCGAGGGTGCGGGGTTCCGGCGTCACACTTCGTCCATGACGGCCTCCACCATGTCCGCCAGCTCGGTCGGCTTGTCCCGCCGTTCGTCAATATAGATGTTCGTGACGACCCTTTCCACCCCTTCCGCGAATGCCTCCTGGTGCATCCTGCGGGCGACGTTCAGGACGTGGGCGAGGTCGCCCTCTATGATCGTGGACGTCGGGGTCAGCTGGTGCTTGAGGCCTTCCTCTTCGACCACCCTGTAGCAGGAAGCTACGTAACTTGACATGCTG
The DNA here is from genome assembly GCA_024653225.1 of Bacillota bacterium. Taxonomy (GTDB): domain Bacteria; phylum Bacillota; class Sulfobacillia; order JABLXB01; family JABLXB01; genus JANLGA01. Next base: position 12,655 of record JANLGA010000006.1, read on the forward strand.
GCGCTCCCGGTTCCGACCGGAACCACCTTCACCTCTACGACTGCCAACGAGAACACCTCCTCGTGCGTGGCGGCGCCGCGCGGGGGACCCGCAGGGACTATTATTGTCGCGGGACGCACGGATTATATGAGCCGTCCCGCGCACCCGGGACGCGACGAGGTTTCGGGGTGCGACGATTCTCCGATGTGCGACCGGGGGATGATAATGCGCGGTTCCAAGGGGGGTCGGATGTGCGGTTTGTACCTCACCAGGTGTATTTCCAGGAAGATGCTCTGTCGTATCCGTTGGGAAGGGAGCTGTTCGCCCGATTCTCGCGACAGGGTACAGGCATGGTCGTGGTCCCCAAGGGAAGCCCCATTCGGGCGTGCGAGGGGTTGTCGCCGGAACAAGCTTACCTATCCGCGAAGAGGACCCTGGTCGTAGCAGTGCGGAGAGCCCTGCGGTTTCAGACGTGCAAGCCTTCGGCCCACTACCAACTGCCGCTGGTCTCGGGCTGCCCGGGCCTGTGCGAATACTGTTACCTGCAAACCACGCTCGGGCCGCGGCCGTATGTCAGGGTGTACGTGAACACGGACGAGATCCTGGAGGCCGCCGACCGCCACATTCGCGAGAGGGCCCCCGAGACGACCGTGTTCGAGGGGGCCGCGACGTCCGACCCCATGTCGGTCGAAGAATACACCGGCAGCGTCGCGCGGGCCGTCGCCTTCTTCGCTTCGCGACCCCACGGGCGGTTCCGTCTCGCCACGAAGTACTGCGCGGTCGAAGGGATCCTGGACGTAGTGCATCGCCGCCGCACCAGGGTACGATTCAGCATCAACACGGATCGCGCCATAGCGCAGTTTGAACGAGGCACCCCTGCGCTGGAGGAACGGCTCGCCGCCGCCCGAAAGGTCGCCGGGGCCGGCTATCCCGTGGGTTTCCTGGTCGCCCCGGTGATCGCATACCCGGGGTGGCAAGGCGAATACCGCAGCCTCGTGAGGGGCCTGGTAGGATCCGTGCAGGAGCGGGCGGAACCCGACCTCACGTTCGAGGTCATCTCACACAGGTTCACGCGCAGGGCGAAATCGCTCATATGCGGCAGGCATCCCGACAGCGCCCTTCCCATGAACGAGGGCGAGAGGTGCCCCGTAAGAGGGCGGTTCGGGTACGTGAAGTTCGTGTACCCGAAGGCCGTGATCGACTCCATGAAGTCGTTGTTCGAGGAGGAGATTCGCCGGTGCTTCCCGGCTGCCGCGATCGAGTACGTGATCTAGGTGGGCGCTCCGGAAGATACGCGGCCGGACACGCAACGCGGTGGAAGGAATCCGGGCGGGGCCAAAGAACGTCATCCGAGGGATATGGGAATCCAATGGGCCTTACGCGGGGGACGAGACGGGATGTCGCTTCTATCGGGTAAACAAGTCAGGAAGGTCTTCGGGCACTTTTCCCCGTTCCAAGAATCCGGGGAGCTCAAACCGGAAACCGAACGCGTTTCGATACTCGCGGCCAACGCGCAGGTGCCGCTCGATGTCATGTCGAGGGCTTTCACCACCGCCGCGTCCGATGGGAGCGGATCTCCGTTACTCGTGCAGATGAGTTTCACGGCGCTCAAGGCCGCGGGGGGAGGGGACCCCGCCTCGGGGGCGGCGCTGGCGAGGGCCATACTGGAGGCGCACGCCGAGCAGTCCGGCGCACGATTGGTCGGGATGACCCTCGACCACTTCCGAGTCCCCGCCTTCCCCGCTCGGGCGCGGGGCGTCGGGGCGGCGGCGCCCCGGGAAGGTGGAGACGGTCGGCAACGCCGGCTGGACGAGCGCCTGGCGAGGGCGAGGATAGATGACGCGGCTGCTGCGGCCTCGGGGCTGCCGGGTTGCGCCGTGGACCGGGAGACCGTGGAGCAGTACATCGGATACATGACCTCCGCGCAGTACGCGGAATTCAAGCGGTCGTTCCTGGAGGCGGTAAGGTGTGGGAAGCCGGCGTGGGGGATGATAGACACGGAGAGACTACCCCCCGTGCTGGATTTCGCCGTGACCCGGGACGTGATTGATGCCGTCAGGCAGTGTCCGGGCAACGACGACATCGTCCTGGAGGCCGAATTCGGGGCGACTGGGAGCAGCGGCGATGCGATCCCGTACGTTCGGCTCGTCGGCAGGGAGCTCGAGGAATTCGCGCGGAGCGTCGCCGCATTCGTGGCGTACACCGGGGCGGATGCGATTGCGTACCCGATAGGCATGGAACACGCGGCGAGGCGCGGGGAGACCCACGAACCCGACATCGAGCGGCTCGTGGCCGTGCACAGGGAAGTCGCTCGGGCGACCGGCAGGTACGTGCCGTTCGCTCAACACGGTGGTACGGGCGCGGCCAGGCTCGCCCGCGGGCTGGTGGGGAAGAACAACGTGGCCACGAAGTTCGTGGTGGTGGCGGCCAATTACCTTGCGGATTACGTGCGCGCCAACGAGGGCGACATCAGGGCGGGCGTCAAATCCGCGTGCGGAGCGCGCATGTTCGACGGGATGGTGCGGGCGCTTGTCGAAGTCACCATCGGCAAGTTGAAGGAGTGCGGAAGTTACGGCAGGGCTCCGGAGTTGACGTTCGTCCTGGCGGAGGAAGCACGTGCGCCATCGTACAAGGGCACGGGGGATTCCGAGGAAGGCGTTGAATAGTACCTGCGGGCGACACCGATGCCGGTGGCCCCACAGCAAGGAGGCGACATCTTGGAGAAGACGAGCATCAAGCCGGTACCGTGTGTTTACCCCTCCGCCGTCGTGCTGGTGAGCACCGGGGAATTCGGGGGCCCGAAGAACATAGCAACCGTCGCTTGGGCTGCCGACGTGTCCGCCGAACCGCCGACGGTGTGCATCGCCCTCCGGCCGTCGAGATACTCCCACGAGATCATCTCGAAGACCGGGGAATTCGTCATCAACATGCCGAGGGCGAGCCAGGTCCGAGAGACGGATTACTGCGGGCAAGTGTCCGGGAGACGGAAGGATAAGTGGGCCGATTGCGGGTTCACCGCCGTGCCCGGCAGGAAAGTGAGGGCTCCCCTCATCAAGGAGTGCCCGGTGAATGTCGAGTGCGCGGTCAGGAACAGGGTCAAGGTGGGCACGCACGACATCATCGTCGCAGAGGTACTGGCGATTAGCGCCGACCCCGGCGTACTGACGGACGGCAAGATTGACCCGTCGAAAGTGGACTCCCTCACCTACGCCCACGGGCGTTACTGGAGGACGGGGCCCCCGATCGGGGAATACGGCTTCTCCGTCTCGCAGAGGCGCGGGTAAGCGCCGGGGCCGGCGGACTTCCGCCGGCCCCTTCGGATCGTAGCTCTGAAGAAAGGCTGATAGCAGAAGCCTGTCCGAGATCGGAGGGGACCCGCCCGGATTATCCTGGAACAAGGGCCGAATTGATGGATTTCCCGCGTAGATCACCTAGATGTTGGGGTGTATAATAATTATCGTCACGACATATTGCGGGAAACATCAGTTTGGCCCTCTTGCGCGTCGGGGGGTGCGAGTTCGTGAAGTGTCCCTACTGCGGCAGACAGGATTCAAACGTGCTGGACTCGCGCCCGACCGAGGGCGGCGCCGCCGTGAGGCGCAGGAGGGAGTGCCCTGGGTGCCAGAAGCGCTTCACCACGTACGAGCGCCCCGAGGAACAGCCCCTGCTGGTAGTCAAGAAAGACGGGAAGCGCGAGGCCTTCGACGCCGCCAAGGTGCTCGCGGGGATGATAAAGGCGTGCGAGAAGCGGGCGATACCCCTGGACGTGCTGGAACGGGCGGCGGGCGAGATCGAGCGCGACCTGCGGGCGTCTCTTCGCGGCGAGGTCACCAGCAAGGAGATCGGTGAGCGCGTCATGGAGAAGCTCAAGGCGATAGACGAGGTGGCCTACGTCCGCTTCGCCTCGGTCTACCGGCAATTCAAGGACGTGGGTACCTTCCTCGAAGAACTCGAGAGGCTGCTGGGCGCGAAGGGGACCGGTCCGGGCTGACGCGCCCCGGGCTTCGACCGCGCTCAACCCCGGGCGGAGCTAGCGGAAACGCCCGGATCCGTAATGTCGGAGGGGATTCGACGGTGGCAGGCCCGATCCTGTCAGACAATGCGTTGATCGTGCTGAAGAAAAGGTATCTCGCGAAGGACGAGCAGGGCAACCCGATCGAGACGCCCGAGGACATGTTCCGGAGGGTGGCGCGCAACATCGCGCTGATGGACGCGCTGTACTTCGACGAGGTGTTCGACCCCGAGTGCGGTCAGACCGTCAAGCCGTTCGCGGACATGGGCGCATGCCAGTCGGGTTTCCTGGGATTCACGCCGTTCGACGCACAGACGCTTCACCGCGCTTTCTGTAGGCTCAACCAGAAGGGACACATGAAGGTGTCTTTCGCCGACCTGCTCGAGGCGGTGTCGCGTCACTCGGAGGAGATAGCTCGGACCGAGGGCGAGTTCTACAACTCGATGACGCGGCTCGAGTTCATGTTCAATTCGCCGACCCTCATGAACGCCGGCCGGGAGCTCCAGCAGCTTTCCGCCTGCTTCGTCCTGCCCATAGATGATTCCATGGAAAGCATATTCGAGACGCTCAAGAACACCGCAATCATCCATAAGTCGGGTGGGGGCACGGGTTTCAGTTTCTCGCGGTTAAGGCCGCAGAACGACGTCGTCAGGAGCACCGGCGGGGTCGCGAGCGGGCCGATATCGTTCATGAAGGTGTTCAACGCGGCCACGGACGCCGTGAAGCAGGGAGGCACTCGTCGCGGCGCAAACATGGGGATACTCAGGGTGGACCACCCGGACATAGAGCGTTTCATAGCCTGCAAACGGGACGACGACCAGATCAACAACTTCAATATCTCCGTCGGCCTCACAGAGGAGTTCATGGAGGCCGTCGAGGCGGACAGGGACTACGACCTCGTCAATCCGCGGACCGGCAAAGTGGTCGGGAAGATCGCCGCCCGCAAGGTGTTCGACGAGATAGTCGAGATGGCATGGCGGAACGGAGAACCGGGGATCATCTTTCTCGATCGCCTCGAGAGGGACAACCCCACCCCGCACATCGGCCGCATCGAGAGCACCAACCCGTGCGGCGAGCAGCCCCTCCTTCCGTATGAATCGTGCAACCTCGGGTCAATCAACGTGGCGCGGATGGTCAAGAACGGTTCGGTGGACCTGGACCTGCTGGCCCGCACGGTCAGGGTCGCGGTCCACGGCCTGGACAACGTGATTGACGCTAACAAGTACCCGATTGACATGATCGAGAAGATGACGCTGGGGAACCGCAAGATAGGCCTCGGGATAATGGGATTCGCCGACATGCTGATAAGACTGAACATACCGTACAATTCGGACAAGGCGATAGAGACGGCCGAGTCACTCATGAAATTCATCCTCGAAGAAGGGATGCGCGCGTCGGAGAACCTCGCGTCCAAGAGGGGGACGTTCCCGAACTACCCGGGAAGCGTCTACGACCGCGGGGGCGGACCCCGACTGCGTAACGCCACCGTGACGACGATCGCCCCGACCGGGACCATAAGCATGATAGCGGGCTGCTCCAGCGGCATAGAACCCCTTTACGCGCTGAGCTTCGTGAGAAACGTCCTGGACAACCAGGAGCTGCCCGAGGTCAACCCCATTTTCGAGGAGGTCATGCGGGCGCGAGGGCTCTACAGCGTTCCGCTGATGAGGAGGATCGCGGCGGTCGGGTCCATCGCGCAATTCGAGGAGATACCGTCGAGTATCCGCAGGCTCTTCGTGACCGCGCTGGACATATCGCCCGAATGGCACGTCAGGATGCAGGCCGCATTCCAGAAGTACACCCACAACGCGGTGTCGAAGACGGTCAACTTCCCGCACGAGGCCTCGCGGGAAGACGTGGCGAGGGTCTACCGCCTGGCGTACCAGCTGGGATGCAAGGGGGTCACGGTATACAGGGATCGGAGCCGCGAGTCGCAGGTGCTCAACGTGGGGCGCAAGGGGCCTTCCACAAAGACCGAGCAGGCGGCGGGGAAGGCCGAGGGGGACGGTGAAGTCGCAGAGGACCGGCGGGAGCTGGCCCCGCGACCGAGGCCCGAGGTGACGGTGGGCACCACTTCGCGGCTGAAGACGGGATGCGGGAACCTGTACGTGACGGTCAACGAGGATGACAAGGGTCTTTGCGAGGTGTTCGCAACCATGGGAAAGTCGGGCGGCTGCGCCGCCTCGCAATCCGAGGCCGTCGCCCGCTTGATATCGCTCGCCCTGCGGTCCGGCATGAATGTCGAATCGGTCGTGAAGGAACTAAGGGGGATCAGGTGCCCGAGTCCGGCTTGGAGAGCGGGCGGGATGGTGCTGTCCTGTCCGGATGCCATCGGCATCATCCTGGAGAGGTATATGAAGGAAAAACGCGCGGGCAGGGTGCCCTCGGTCGTTCCACTCGACGTGGACCAGCACGAGTCCGGTGGTCTCGACAGCCTGGACAACCACACGGGCGCGTGCCCGGAGTGCGGAGGCCACGTGAGGCACCAGAACGGGTGCATCACCTGCTCGTTCTGCGGATACTCGAAGTGCGGCTGACCCGGAACAGCTCGGCATATTCGTAGCCCACGAACTTGCCGATCTCGCGGTTTTGCCGGACTGCGCCCCAGCCCCCGCGGTCGGCCATCTGGCTCCGGTGCGAGGAGACGGCCGCGGCCTTCTTTTCGACCACGGCGGTGATGTCCACAGCGGCGTCCGGCGATGCGGAGCTGAACAGGGCCGCCGTCGCCCCGTCCCCGAGTTCGCCTTCGAGCAGTTCCAGCACGGCCCAGCCCACCGCTTGATGATCCGGATGAACGTAGGGCCTGGCGGGCCGCTCCGCGTCGAAAGTCAGGACCAGGTCCGGCATGACGGACACCATCTCCGATCTGATGAGATCGGCCAGCCGAGAAGAGCGTCGCAGGCCCCGGTCCGGCAATTCCAGGAATACCAATCTGGAGTACCCGAGTACCCGCCCTGCCTCTTCCTGTTCCCTCTTCCTCTGGAGCGCGAGCGCCTCCGCGTCGGCGTTTCCCCTGCCCCTTTCGCCGTTGGTCGCGACGAGCACGTGCACGTCCGCCCCGAGGCTGGAGGCGAGCGCGAGGGTGCCCCCGGCGTACCATTCGGCGTCGTCCGGGTGAGCCACGACCACGAGGAGCGACTTTCCCGGGGCGATGAGAAGGGAACCGAGCGACCTCGCCGCCTCGGGGTCCCTTGGAAGCGCGTACGTTCCCGACAGCAGCGGCCACACGAACCAGGCGGCGTAAGCGCACACTGAGAGCAGCACCGCGCACGCCATGAGCGTGACCGCGTCACGCAACGCCGGGCGTCCCCCGCGTTCCAAGAGCGTCCTCGCCGAGCGGACCAGCGTTGCGGCCGAAAGGAACATGGGTATCAGCATCAAGAATCCGACGATGCGGGCGACCGTTCTCACGGGCGCTGCGGCCTCCCTCCGAGGGTCGTTGCCGAACGGCGGCACGGCCCCTCCGAGTGAGATTATACAGCCGCGCCGCAGCCCGTGCGAAACGGGATTGACCCGACCGGCGCGCCGTCGTAGAATGGAGTCGCGAATTCGATTAAAGAGTTGTGCAACTGTTTAATGACGCTAAAAGAAGGATGGAGGACAATTGGGAAAGAGGGGGAACGCACGGCCGGACGACGTTTGCGGCGCCTTCTGCTTTGATCCGGGGAAAGTCGAACGGTTACGGCCGGAGGTCGAGAAGGCTCGGGGCCTCGGAGGACTGTTCGCGGCGCTCGCCGACGAAACCCGGTCCCGGATAGCTTTCGCCCTGTCCCGAGACGAGTTGTGCGTATGCGACCTCGCAACACTCATCGGGATATCGGTCCCGGCCGCCTCGTACCACCTCCGCCTGCTGAGAGGAGCGAGGCTGGTCAAGTACAGGCGCGATGGCAAGAAAGTGTACTATTCGCTCGACGACTCACACGTGATCGAGCTCATGGAACAGGCGGTGTCGCACCTTGTCGAGGAAGGTGGGTCGAAGGCGAGATGAGCGAAGCCCGATCGGTCCGCGAAGTCTCCTGCGCGTGTGGGGGAGAAAGCTGCGCGAAGAGAGCGGGGGAGGATGGGCCGGAGCCGAGGGTCTTCGTGGCGGTTTCCGGCGCGGCCTTCGGGCTGTCGCTGTTGGGACGGGCCCTTGGCGCGCCGACCGCCGTCATCGTGATGCTGCAGGCGGTCGCCGCGGCGGCCGGTGGATATAACACGCTCAGGCGGGCGGCGGCCGCCTCGCGGAAGCTCCAAGTGACCATGGACGTGCTCATGACGATCACCGTGGCGGGGGCGATCGCGATAGGGGAATTGACGGAGGGGGCGGCCGTCTGCTTTCTGCTCTCAGTATCGGAGGCACTGCAATCGAGAACGACCCGGGGAGCGAGGCGGGCGATCCGGGCCCTTCTGGATGTCGCCCCCAGGCGGGCGACTGTCCGGCGCGACGGCGAGTGGGTGAGCCGCCCCGCCGACGAGGTCGGCCCCGGCGACACCCTTCTGGTCAGGCCGGGGGAGAGGATAGCGGCGGACGGCGTGGTGGTCAACGGCCGGTCGAGCGTGGACGAATCGCCGGTCACAGGGGAGTCCGTTCCCGTGGAGAAGCGGAGCGGCGAGCCGGTATTCGCGGGCACTATCAATTGCGACGGTGCCATGGAAGTCCGCGTCGCCAAGAGCCCGGCGGACAGCACGATCGCGAGGATAGTGCAGCTGGTAAGGGAGGCGCAGGAACAGAAGGCTCCGGTCGAGACATCGGTGGACAGGTTCGCGAGGTACTACACTCCGACTGTAATCGCCCTGGCCGCCCTCGTCTCGGTGGTTCCGCCGCTGTTCGCCGGGCGGGGATTCGCCGAGTCGTTCTACAGGGGTCTCGCCTTCCTCGCGGTGTCGTGCCCCTGCGCGATCGTGGTCTCGACGCCGGTCTCCGTGATGTCCGCCGTCGCCGACGCCGCCCGGAACGGCGTGCTCGTCAAGGGGGCGGTCCATCTCGAGACCCTTGGGCGCGTGCGGGCGATCGCCTTCGACAAGACCGGGACCCTGACTTATGGCCGTCCGGTCGTCACTCGGGTGGTGAGTTTCGGGGATCGTTCGGAGGACGGGATTCTGTCGTACGCCGCGGGGATAGAGAGCAGGTCAGCGCATCCCATAGCGACGGCGATAGTCGCGGAGGCGCGAAAGCGCGGCGTGGGACTCAAGAGGACCGAGGACTTCCGGGCGATGGCGGGCCTGGGTGCAAGCGCCTCGGCGGGCGGAAAGACATACTTCCTGGGGAGCCCCGGGTTCGTGGCGGAGTCGGGGATCGACATCGAACCGGCACTCGGGTTCATCGAGGAGACCCGGTCGGAAGGCTGCACGGCGGTATTGCTCGGCGTGGCTCCCGGGTGGGGCCGCGCGGGCGAGCTGCTCGGAGGGATCGCGCTCGCGGACGAGATCAGGCCCGAGGCGCCGCGCGCGGTCTCCCGCCTGCGGTCGCTGGGAGTCGAGCACGTCGCAATGCTGACGGGGGACGGGTGCGGGCCCGCCATTCGGGCCGGCGAGGCCGCGGGAGTTGACGAGATCATCTGGGGGCTGCGCCCGGACGAGAAGGCAGCCGTAGTGAAGCAGATGGAGTGCAGGTACCGCGACGTGGCGATGGCCGGGGACGGGGTGAACGATGCCCCCGCGCTGGCTGCGGCCGCCGTCGGGATAGCGATGGGGGCGATGGGGTCGGATGCCGCGCTGGAGACGGCGGACGTGGCGTTGATGTCGGATGACCTGTCAAGGATACCGTACCTGGTGAGCCTCGGCCGCGCGATGTTGTCGGTCGTGGGCTGGAACGTCGCGCTCACCGTGGGAATCAAGGTGCTCGCCGTGGCCTTGATATCCGCGCGGCTCGCCGGTCTCTGGGCGGCAGTGGCGGCCGACATGGGCTCGTCCGTCCTCGTCACCCTGAATTCGATGAGGCTCCTGGGGGCAGGGGGAGGTCCCAACGGCGTCGAAGTGCGGCGTCGGTGAGCGGACTCACATTGTCGCCTGTGGGGGTGAATGGCTTGGACGTCGCGCCGGTCTCCATTATCTCGGCCGCCGAACGTATCCGGCCGTTCGTACTGAAGACCCCGTTCGAGCCATCTGACCCGCTCGGCTCGGTGTCGGGCGGGGAGATATACCTGAAGATGGAGAACATGCAGAGGACGGGTTCATTCAAGGCGCGGGGCGCCTTCAACCGCCTCATGACGATGACCGACTCGGAGCGCCGGAAAGGTGTCTTCACGGTATCCGCAGGTAACCACGCGCAGGGGATCGGCTTGGCGGCACGGACCCTCGGGATCCGGGCCGCCGTCGTGATGCCGCGGGTCGTCCCGCACACGAAGGTGACGGGCACGCGGCGTTACGGCGTTGAAGTGACGCTGGCCGGAGCCGATTACGACGAGGCCGAGGCGATAGGTGCCGCCTTGGCCGCGGAATCGGGTATGACGTTCGTGAGCGCCTACTCCGATGCCGGGGTCGTCGCGGGCCAGGGAACGGTCGGACTGGAAATGATGCTCGAGCGGCCGGATCTCGACTCGGTGCTCGTTCCCGCGGGGGGCGGAGGCCTGATCTCCGGGGTCTCGTGCATCGTCAAGGCGCTGAATCCGTCCGCGCGAGTGTACGGCGTGCAGTCCGAGGCTTCCCACGCGTGGGCCGAATCATTTCGGGCGGGCCGCGCGACCAGGGTGCGGGTGACGGGGAGCCTGGCCGAGGGGCTGTCAGGGCAGATCACGCAGGAGATGTTCGAACTCGCGATGCGGTGGGTGGACGGGTTCGTGGTGGTCTCGGAGGCCGAGATAGCGGGGGCTATGCGCTGGCTCGCGGAGGAACACCACCTCCTCGTCGAGGGCTCCGGCGCGGTCGGCGTCGCAGCCGTGCTCAACCGCCGCGCCGACGTGGGGGGGAAGCGCGTGGGAATCGTCCTGACGGGTGGAAACGTGGATATGTCCCTGTTCCGCGACATTCTCGGGGCGGGCGCGCGCGACGATTCGTCGAACCCCGCTGAAGTCGAAGCCCGCTGAATAGGAGTGACGGAGCACGCCGATAATATCGAAGCGTGGGAACGAACGCTCGTGGGGTACCGACCTCATCGGGGATGGTCCGGCTCTGTCTTCGCCAGCTCCGCGAATCGAAGAAGGAGCTCCTCCACTGGGAGCACCGGGCGCGGTCCATGTGTCCCTCCGCGGTTCGGCCGCTCGCGCTCGGGTCGCTGCGCGGCAAGGACTTCCACTCGATCGGGGGCTCGGTGTACGCGTGTGCTCCGCGAG
>JANLGA010000006.1:23908-36374 GCA_024653225.1 Bacillota bacterium
CGTTGGTTGACCGGTCGGGCTGCCCCGACCGGCGCGTTCACGAGAAGCTCCACCGTTCCTTCGTGGATGCGCTCGAGCCTTGCGGCCCGGACTCCGACGGTTCCAGCTATTTCGACGGGTTTCCCCTGGGCGGGGACGGCGGGTACCTCCGCACACTTGTCGAGAGGGTGAGGCTGGGTATAGGGCGACTACCCGGCTATCGTGCCGTTAGGGAACAGGTAGTCGAGTTGGCGCGCCTGTACGCCGGGATGCAATCAACCAAGCACGTGCACCCCTCGCGGCGCGAGCGGGCCATGATGGAATGGCACGCGGCCAACTGCGAGGAGCACCTGGCGTGGTGGGAGTTCGGAGCGGCCGCGGGTTCGACTCTTGCCATCTTCGCGCTCCTGGCACTGGCCGCGGACGCGTCGGCCGGAACAGCCGACGCCCTCCTGTTGCGACGGGCGTATTTCCCCTACGTGTGCGCTTTCCACATCATGCTGGACTACCTGATAGACAGGGACGAAGACTCCGCGTACGGCGACCTGAACTTCACGAGGCAGTATCCCACAGACGGCCACTTCCTGGAGGCGCTGTGCGGCCTGTACGACCGCGCCCGAAATGGGGTGTCGGAGCTGCCGGACGCCGGTTTCCACGAGCGAGTGCTCGACGGTTTGGTGGCGGTATACATGTCGGACCCCAAGGCCCGGGCCCCGGGAATTAGCGGTTTCGCCGATGTGTTACTGGAGAGGGCGCCCCGCGACGCGCGTGCTTTCTATGTCATCTGTCGCCTGCTCAAGCTGTGCCGGCTTCTCTAGCGAGGCGGGCGGGCACCGGTCTTCGACGGCGCGTACTATGGCGCGAAGCGCCGCGAGCACGGGTGTGTCAGGAAAGCCGGAGAGAATCTTCACCGCCAGGCCCGTATACGACTTCCCTGCTCTGAGAGCGTACGAGAGGCATCCGTACGTGGATAGGGCTTCTAACAGGGGGCCCGGATCGGGCCGACACGGTGCGCCGGAGTGCCACATGGCCGCCACGCGCTCGGCCCAGCCGCCGACCGCGATCAACTTGATGACCGGAAGGGTCACGACGCCCGAGCGGAGATCCGAACACGACGGCGCGCCGCCCCCGGCCGGGTCGGCCACAAGGTCCGACAGGTCATCCATAATTTGGTAGGCCATCCCGAGATTCCAACCGAAGGCGGCCAGGCTGCGCCTCGATTGGGGGCGATTTCCGGCGGCCGCCGCCCCCGCTTCGCAGCTCGCCGACATGAGGCTGGCGGTCTTGAGGCCGATGTACCGGTAATAGTCGTCCTCGGTCAGGTCGGTCCGGAACAGGTTCTCGATATTCAGCAGCTCCCCCGAGCTCATCGCCTTCACGGCGGAGCAAAGCACCTCGACGACGCTGCGCTTGCGGCTCCGGATGACCAGTTCGAAGGCGGACGCGAAGAGATGGTCCCCCAGCAGCACGGCCGTCTTGTTACCGAAGACGCACCTCACCGAGGGGAATCCCCTGCGCGAGTCGGATTCGTCCACCACATCGTCGTGAACCAGGGACGCGGTGTGAATGAGCTCGACCGCGACGGCGGCATTGATGGCGTCCTCCGTCACGTCGCCCGCGAGGGCGGCCGAAAGGAGAACGAGAGCCGGCCTCAGGAGCTTTCCGCGAGACCGCCCCAGGTAGGCCGAGGGATTCCTCATCGGGCCGGTGACTGAGAGCAGCCGGTCGAGCCTCTCTTTCACTTCGTCGAGGCCCGGAACCGTACCCAAGAGGTCTGTCGCCTTTGCGGGAATGAGGCGAGTGTCACCCTTTGGACGCACAGGACTATTCTGTTCAATCCCGCCGAGTTCATTCGCGGGCGTCGGGATTCCACGGCAGAACGAGGGGCGATGCCGCTCACGTGCTCTTCGGATTCCTGCGCCTCTCGCGGAAGCGACGGACTTTGAGGAGATTGGCGCACGTGTTCTCGCACCAGCGGCGGGTCCTGTTTCGGCTCTCGTCGTAGAAGACCCAGTGGCAGACGGGGTTTGCGCACACCCTGACCCTCGTTGGGTCGTGCTTCGTCACCATCTCCGCGAACGAGGCGGCGATCTCGGCCGCCACCCAATCCCAGTCCTTGGCCTTGGGCACGAGCTCGAGCCGGTACGACTCACCCGACGCTTGGAGTACCCGGACCGTCGGGGAGGCACCCATCACGGAGTTGAGCTCGGAGACCTGCCGCGCGCTGGGCCTCTTGCCCTCGGCCAGTGCTTCCAGCATCTCGCGCAAGAGGGCCCGCAAGTACTTCAGCCGGGCGACGGCGGTGCCATCGGGCTCGCCGGCCTCGCTGAAGCCCCATTTATCCGCGAAGCGCGTGAGCCAGGCGCGGTCGTCCAGGTACTCCCTCCTGGAGCCTGACCCGCGATGGTCGTGCCAGTCGCTATTCACGAGGTCGAGGCACGCGAACTCCAAGCAATCGTCCTCCGCACGGGGCTCATTGACTACCGGATCGCCGTCAGTATATAGTCTAGTGGGGTAACGTGCATACGTCAAATAGGGCGTTACGGAGGGGTGCGCGATGCTCGAAACCGTCGCCCAATGGGCGGAGAAGGCCGGGTGGATCGTCGCTTGGGGAAGCCCCACGGTGCTGGAAGAGGTTCGGGGCGACATAGAGCGGAGGAGGCTCGCGGGGGAGATAGACGCCGGCTTCTATGCCGAGCGGCTGGCGTCGTACATGCGACAAGTCTCGAGCGAGGGCGTCGAATCGCTGGTGGTGGTCGCCGTTCCGAGGCCCGCACACGAGGTGATTTTCGATGCGGGAGACATCCGATTCGCGGTCGTGGTCCCGCCCACGTACGCGGGAAACGACGACATAGCGGAGGGGATAAGACGCCGCCTCGAATCGCTGCTCGCCGGGGCCTCAGTCACGCGGCTCATCGCCCCTGTGAAGGCTGTCGCATCGAGACTGGGCGTGGTGAAATACGGGCGAAACAACATAACCTACGCCCCCGGATTCGGGAGCTACCACCAGCTGACGGCCTTCCTGACGAGCGCTCCCCTCGACGCCACGCCGCGGTTTACCCCGGGTCCGCCCGCGCCGGCGGACGAGTGCGACGGGTGCTTCGCGTGCGGCGGCGCGTGCCCGACGGGGGCGATCGCGGAAGACAGGTTCCTACTGCACACGGAGAGGTGCCTCGCGCTCTTCAACGAGCGCGTGGGTCCCTGGCCCGAATGGGTGTCGCCGTCGTCGCACAACTGCCTGGTGGGGTGCATGGCCTGCCAGGACGCGTGCCCGATGAACGCGGGGCTGCTCAGGGTGGAGCGGCTCGAACCATTCTTCGACCCGGAGGAGACATCCGTCATCCTGGGTTCGGAAATTCCCGGGGACGACCCGGCGTGGACCCGTATCAGGGCGAAATTCGCCGCCATGGGGCTCGAGGGCCTGGAGGGGCTGGTGGGTCGCAACCTCAGGGCCCTCCTCGAGGCCGAATGCCTCGGGGGCCGATGGCACGGTCGCGGGCTTTCCTACTTGTCCCGCTTTTCGCCGTCCCTGTAGGGAACGGGGATGTATTGGACCGACGGCCTTCGCTGGGGCGGCTGGGGATAGAGCTCCATCAGGTCGTACACCTCCCTGGGGAGCCCGAGCTTGACGGGTAGGCCGAGATACTCCAGCTGCGCGTACGTGAGCGGGTAGTCGTGCGTCCACCTGCCCTCCGTGAGCGCTTCCGCCACCTCGGCCGCCTTGGCCTCCTCCATGGTGTCCCTGAGTATGCTGAGCACCGTGTCCCTCACCTGCGCCACCGCCTTTTCCGCGACGTCCGCCAGGATCATGGTCTGATCGTCTATGTCCGCCGGCCTCTTGGTCCTGAGGACCCGGAGGATTGACGATGCCGGATACGAGCCGATCTGCGGATCGACGGGGCCCATTACCGCATTCTCGTCCATCACTATCTCGTCGGCCGCGAGGGCGAGCATCGTCCCGCCCGACATGGCATAGTGCGGGACGAAGACGGTCACCTTTCCGCGGTGCCGCTTGATCGCCAACGCGATCTGCTCCGCCGCGAGCACGAGCCCGCCGGGGGTGTGCAGGATGAGGTCTATGGGCAGGTCGGGGGGAGTGAGCCTGATCGCCCGGAGTACCTGCTCGGAGTCTTCTATGTTTATGTACCTGGCAATCGGGATACCGAGGAAGCTCACCGCCTCCTGCCTGTGGATGAGCGTTATTACCCTCGAATGCCTCGCCTTCTCCAACCTTCGCAGGAGGGTCCGGCGCATCCGCTCCAACCTCTGGTACCGGAGGAGCGGCAGGAAGAAACTGGACGCTATCAACGCGAACCACATCAAGTTAAAGAAGTAGGTCACGGCGCGCCTTCCCCCCGCCGACCGCGATCGCGTGCCGGAACCCGCGGCGAGTCGTCCCCAATCCCGAAGTAAAGGGAGAGCCCCAGGGCCTCGGCGACCCGGGGCCGGGGCGCCGCGCGGCCGGCTCCCGCGTCCCAGACCACGTACGACATGCCGACGAGACCGAGCATGCCGAGACCCATCATGAGCCCGACGCGCTGCTCCGGGATCAGCCAGAGGGAGAGGGTGAAGGAAACCAGGAGGACGGCGGCGAGGCCCGATCCGTACGGGAAGCCTGGAGCCCTGTACTTCAGACGCCGGGGCTCCAGCGCCTCAACGATGGGCCTGAACCGCAGGTGGCTGACTATCTCGGCGGACATTATGCCCACCCAGGAGGCCCAGTACACCCAGCCCGTCACGAAGCCGAAGAATGGACCCAGGTAGTCCGACGCGTAGACCCTGAACGAGCCCGGGACGGGGTAGGCGACTGACATCTCTCCCAGCGCGAACATGACGAGCATCATTACCAGCCCGCCCAGCGCATAAGAAACCACTACCCCCGGCCCGGCCAGGCGCACCGCGGCACCGCTGCCGAGGAACATCCCGACCCCGATGACGCCTCCCAGGGAAATCATGGAGAGGTGCCTCGGGCCAAGACTGCGCCTCAGTTCGCCCTTCACGGTCTCAGTATTGCGCCCGGCCGGTCCGGGCATTCAGGTACCTACACGGCCCGCGACGGAGCGACCCCCGTCTACTCGAACAGGGAAGGGTGCAGGGCCCGAGCCAGCTCTTCCAGGCCGTCCACTATGCGCGGTCCCGCCCGCGACACCAGGTCGTCCGTGAGGAGGAACACGCGGCCTTCCTTCACGGCCCTGAGGCGCGTCCACCCCTTGAGGGCGATCTCGAGCGGCGCGCTGTGAATCGTGTACACTATCACGTCCGGGTCCTTTGCGAAGAGCGCTTCGAGGCTGTATTCGGGGTAAAGCGTCTTCGCGTCGGCCGCGACGTTCACGCCGCCCGCCAGTGCGATGAGGTCGTCCATTATTGTTCCAGGACCCGACGTCATGATGGGCTCGTGCCACATCAAGTGGAAGACGGTCGGCCTGCTCCGGTCCGACGCGGCGGCGAGCTTATCGGTGATCCGCCTCACCCTGGATTCCATCGCCCGGCTGACGGATTCCGCCGCCTCGCTTTCCCCCAGTGCTCGGCCGACCAGCCTGACGGCCGAGACCGCGTCCGACACGCCCCTGCTGTTCAGGAGCAGCGAGGGTATCCCGAGGCCGCCGAGCCGGGAAGCCAGTTCCGTGTGGACGAAATCGCCGACCACGATGTCGGGCTTTAGGCTGGCGATCTTCTCGATACTCGGGTTGGAGTAGTCCCCGACTTTCTCCTTTTGGGCCACTTCCGCCGGGTAGTTGCAGAACGTGGTCACGCCCACCAAGCGGTCCCCTGCGCCCAGGGCGCAGACGACCTCCGTGGCGGTCGGGGCGATGGAGACGACGCGCAGCGGCTTGGCAGATAAAGAGACTTCCCTTCCCGTTGCGTCCGTGAGCGTGACGGGGAACTCGGAGCGGTTCTCCGCCCCTGAAACGGCCTGCCGTTCCGGACGGCGGGGAAGGCAGCCGCAGAGAAGGACCGAACCAAAGAGGAGGAGCAGCGCGCATGCGGCCGTCCCGCGTGACCTGCCACCGACGAATATGGCCCTCGACGAGCGCCGGGGCCTGCCCACTACCATACAGCGCACCTCCCTTTCCCTCGAAGGAGGGCACGCTCCGAACCAGGCAGGTCTCCTGACTCAGTCTCATCGCCTGCCCGGCCTTCCCGTCTCGCGGACAGTGGCTCGGGCGCTCGACTCATACAGTGGCGGGACCGTGCCGTTGGCCCGCGGGCCCCGAAGGGGACCCGTCGCGGGGTCGGACTTCCCTATTAAGCCGTGGGCACCTGGCCGGAACACGTGAGAATTATCCCGTTTTTCTCATTCTACACCAGGCGGATTTCCGAGGCAAATGATGGTCCGGAGGATATCGGCGACCCACCACCGAAGGATTCCCACCGGCG
Organism: Bacillota bacterium; assembly: GCA_024653225.1. Classification (GTDB taxonomy): domain Bacteria; phylum Bacillota; class Sulfobacillia; order JABLXB01; family JABLXB01; genus JANLGA01. The sequence continues at coordinate 30,266 of JANLGA010000006.1, forward strand.
CGCGGGCCGACCGCGGACCGCCGGCCCCAGTCGGCGTCGGACACTCTAAGCGGGATGGGGGGTCGCCTGGTGAATCTGCCCGAAGCTATGGATCGAGCGAGGGAGAAGCTCAACGGTGTGTGCAGGGTATGCCGTGTATGCGACGGCTTCGCCTGCAGGGGGGAGGTCCCCGGCTTCGGGGGCGCGGGGAGCGGCGCGTCGTTCATGAATAACGTCTCGGCCCTGGCCGCCGTGAAGCTCAATGTCAGGGTGCTGCACGGGGCGAGCGAACCCAAGACGGGGACGAGCCTCTTCGGTGTGGACTTGAAGTTTCCCATCATTGGAGCCCCTGTCGCCGGGGTCAGGATAAACAGGATGGCGGGGGTCACCGAGCGGGAGCTCGCCGAGGCGATGATCTGCGGCCCGGCGATGGCGGGAACCCTGGGCAGCGGCGGGGACGGGGCCGTCCCCGAGGTGTTCGATTCCGGCCTGGAGATGATCTCCCGCCGCACTGCCGGACGCGGCGGTATCGTAATAATCAAGCCGGTGAGCCAAGAAGTCATCGTGGAGAAGATAGCACTGGCCGAGAAGGCGGGCGCAGACGCGGTCGGGGTTGATGTGGATGCGGCGGCGTTCGTCAACATGACGCTGGCGGGCCGGAGGGTGGAGCCGAAGACCCCGAAGATGATATCGGAGCTCGTCGCCGCCTCGAGGGTGCCCTTCATCGTGAAGGGGGTCATGAGCGTCGCCGACGCTGAGGCCGCCGCGGAAGCGGGTGCCGCGGCCGTCGTGGTGTCCAACCACGGAGGCCGCGTGATTGACCATACGCCCGGCACGGCGGAGGTATTGCCGGAGATTTCGCGGGCGGTTAGGGGCAAGACGAAGGTACTGGTGGATGGGGGCATACGGTCGGGCGTTGACGTGTTGAAGATGCTCGCCCTCGGGGCGGACGCGGTGTTGGTGGGACGACCCCTGGCGGTGGCGGCGATTGGGGGCGGCGCCCAGGCAGTCAAGCTGCGGCTCGAGCGGATCGGGGAGGAGCTGAAGGCGGCCATGATCATGACAGGATGCCCGGACCTCGGGGCGGTGGACACCCGGGTCATCCGGGGGCGATGATTCATTGGAGTCGGGGGCAAGGCCGAACGCGCCCGCGGTGTTGCTGCAGATCTATGAGAGGCTGTTCGAGCGTTTCGGCCCGCAGCACTGGTGGCCCGCAGACGGCCCGTTCGAGGTGATCGTGGGGGCGATCCTGACCCAGTGCGTGTCGTGGAACAACGTCGCGACGGCCATAGGGAACCTGCGCCGCGCCGGCCTGATGGACCCGCGACGCCTGATGGAAGCCGACGAGGGCACGATCGCGAGCCTGGTGCGCCCCGCGGGCTATTACAGGCAGAAGGCCAAGAAGATCCGCGCCTTCCTCTCGTACCTGTGGGGAAGGCACGGCGGGGACCTGGCCTCGATGTTCGCCACGCCGCCCGACGAGCTCAGGAGCGAACTCCTGGCAGTATGGGGACTGGGCCCCGAGACGGTTGACTCCATCATGCTCTACGCGGGCGGGATCGCGTCGTTCGTCGTGGATGCCTACACCTCGAGGATCATGTCGAGAATCGGCGTCGTGCCAGCCGGAACCCCCTACGACCGGGTTCGGCGCATGTTCATGGACGGCCTGCCCAGGGATGCCGCGCTGTTCAACGAGTACCACGCCCTCCTGGTGACGCTCGGCAAGCGCGCTTGCCTGAAAACCCGCCCCCGTTGCGGCGAGTGTCCCCTCTCCGACATCTGCGGACGGATAGGCGTACCCCGCGACGGGGATGATCATTCCCTGGGGGCTGCGGGTCGTGAAGAAAGCGCGGAACAGGCCACGGCGGGGACGCGGCGGGGCCTTCGGGAAAAGAGGGCGAAAAAAGAAAGCCGGGGGGCCGTTCCATTCGCTTAAACTCGAAGTTGCCGGGGAACTCGGCCTCGCGCAGAAGATCCGGCGAAGCGGTTGGGGCGGACTCACTTCAGCCGAAAGCGGCCGGATCGGAGGCGTCATGACGAGACGCCTCAGGGCTCTGGGCCTGGTACCCAATCCCCCGAGAAGAGACCGGCGTCGAGCGTCTTCCTCACCAGGTGTGACAAGTTCCGAATTCGACGAGCCCCGGTAGCCGGGCGTCACCCTGGGACCCCGCCGACCCGCGGGGCAGAAAGGTGTGGCGCCGGGGCGCGGCGAACTCCTTCATGCGCCATACATTCGCATCAAGGGGGTTTGACTGTGCCTAGGGAGAAAGTGACGATTCCGGCTCTCTACGAGAAGATGCGCAAGGGTCAGAAGATAACGATGCTCACGTGCTATGACTATCCCACCGCACTCCTGGAGGAGAAGGCGGGCATAGACATCATCCTGGTCGGTGACTCGCTGGGGATGACGGTGCTCGGTTACGACAGCACCCTGCCGGTGACCATGGACATAATGATTCCCCACACGCAAGCCGTCAGGAGGGGTGCGCCCACCGCCTTCCTCATCGGGGACATGCCGTACATGTCGTACCAGGTGTCGGTCGAGGAGGCCGTGAGGAACGCCGGAAGGTTCATGCAGGAGGCCGGGTGCGACGCCGTGAAGCTCGAGGGCGGGTCGAACGTCGTTGACGTGGTGAGGGCCCTCACGAAGGCGACAATACCGGTCATGGGCCACCTAGGGCTGACGCCCCAATCGCTTTCAATGCTCGGAGGGTTCAAGTCCCAGGGCAGGAGCGCGGACGCCGCCAAGAAGGTCATTGACGATGCGAAGCTGCTCGAAGAGGCCGGCGCGTTTTCGATACTGCTCGAGGCCGTCCCGCCGGAGGTCGGAAAGATCGTGACGGAGAGGGCGAACGTGCCGATAATCTCGATAGGCGCCGGACCCCATTGCCACGGGCAGCTTCTAATCATCCACGACATGCTGGGGTTCTTCGACAGGTTTACGCCGAAGTTCGTGAAGAAGTACTGCAACATCAACGAGATCATACTGAAAGTGCTGGAGGAGTACGTGAAAGACATCGAGACGGGGGCTTTCCCGGAACCCCAGCACTGTTACACGATGAAGGCGGGTGAGCACGAGAAGCTCCTGGAGCTCCTGGGGTAGAGCCGGTCCGTTGACAACGAGCTGGGACGCGAGGGGAGGGCGGGAGGCCCTCCCCTCGATCGTGTGCGGATCGGCGTCACTCTCCGCGGCCGCCTTCCGCCGCTCGTCGGAGCGCGAGGTACGATAGAACGAAGCTCGAGCCGACGCCGAGAACGATGAACGTCGCCGTCAGGACACCCCCGGTGGACAAGAGGCCGTCCACCCTGGATCCCACCATGGCGAAGAGAAGGACGTTCGCCACGAACACGAAGCCCACCTGGAGTACCGCCGCGGAGCGGCGGGCCGGACTGTCTTTCCCGCGCAACGTTCCCCCTCCATCTCAAAGGTGACGAGCGGCTTTCGGCGAATCACGGAACCAAACCCGCTACACACATTTCACCACATATTCTGCGGACTGCCAACATGCTTAAGTGGGGGGATTAGGCATGCATATTGTCCCGTCGTTCAAGGCAGCCGTCATCCAGTTCGAGCCGCAGCTTTTGGATGCGCGTGCCAACCTTTCCAGGTTGACGAACATGCTGGGGGATGCGGCCCGGCTCGGAGCCCGGTTGGCAGTGCTGCCCGAAATGGCGGCGACCGGATGCCGCATCGGGTCGAGGGAGGCCGCCGTCGCGCTGGCCGAGACGGTCCCCGGGCCGACGACGCAGGCTTTCGGCGAGATCGCGGCGCGGCTGTCAATGTACGTGGTGATGTCGCTGCCCGAGGTGGATGCCGACACCGGCGCGTTCTACCACGCAGCGGTGTTGCTCGGCCCCTCGGGCGTTGTCGGGAAATACAGGAAGGTCCACCTGTCCCCGCTGGAAGCGGCGTGGGCGACGGCCGGAAACCTCGGGCTGCCCGTGTTCGAAACCCCGCTGGGGAGGATCTCCATGGTATTGGGCGGTGACGCCGAGTACTTCGAGTCTTGCAGGGTGCCCGCCTTGAGGGGAGCGGACGTGGTGTGCCTCCCCACAGCCTGTCCGGGCAAGGCACCCCTCGCGTCCTGGCGATCCCGGGCGCTCGAAAACGGGGTCTACCTCCTGGTCGCGGACGCGTGGGGATGGCAAGGGGACGCGGTGTTCGCGGGATGGAGCCTGATCGTCTCTCCCCGGGGCGAGGTCATCGCCTCGATAGACAGCGGAGACGGCGTGGCCGCCGGCCTGCTGAACGTCCGGGATTCACGCGACAAGCGGGTCCCGGCGTTCGGGGACCTCATGGGAATCCGCCGCCCGGAGGAGTACCACGGGGTGCTGATAAACCCGTACTTGTGGGAGCGTCCGACGGTGTCGGGACTCCCGGGGAGCCGGGAGACCGCGGTGAGGGTGTTTCAGTTCGACCCGGAACCCGGTAATCCGCGCCGCAACGCCGCCGAAATGGCGGTGATGCTGGAGGAATCGTGGAGCGAATCGCCGGCGGGCATCGTGGTGTTCCCCGAGCTCTCCACGACCGGGATCGTGGACGGACCCGACATGCCCGAGCTCGCGGAGACGGTGCCCGGCCCGCTGGTGGACCGACTCACCGAGCTCGCCGCGGAGTTCGACACGCACATCGCCGTGGGAATGGTCGAGGCCGACGAATACGGCCGCGCGTACAATGCGGCGGTCCTGCTGGAGCCCGGCGGAGTGGTGGGGGTATACCGCAAGACCCACCTCAACGAATACGACAGGACCTGGGCGACGAGCGGCAACCTTGACCTCCCGTGCTTCGACATACCGGCGGGCAGGGTCGGGATCGTCCTCGGCAGCGAGATCCTGGTTCCCGAACTCGCGCGTTGCCTGGCGAAAAAAGGGGCCGACATCATCCTGTGTCCCTCCTCCTGGTGCTGGAACGTCTGGGACTTCGTGCTGCACGACCGCGCTCGGACGAACGACTGCTACCTGGCCGTGGCCGGCCACGCGAGGGGGCACGCTGGTCGGAGCGTCATCATCGGCGATCCGGGCTCCCAGGAGACCGCCTACGTGCTGGGGCCCCAGGGCTGGGCGACGCTCAAGGTCAGCACCGCCGGGGGTTCCTTCTGCAGACGGAAGGAGATGCTCCGGGGGGTCCAGCCGGTATGGTACGACGCGATCGCGAGGAAGCGCGGCTGATGGGGGCGGGCACGGCCCGGCGTGTCCGAGAGGGCGGATGAGGCGCCGCCCCGGCCCGCGGGCGGGACGACGCCCCCCGGTATTGATTCCGTTCCGGCTTCAGTGAGCCGCCGACAGCGCGATATTCAATACGAACAGCGCGGCCAGCACCCACATTACGGGGCTCACTTCGCGGGCCCGCCCCGCCAGCAACTTCACAACCGTGTACCCCAGGATCGCCGCCACCAGGCCGTTGGCGATGCTGTAAGTCAGCGGCATCATGAGGATGGCCAGGAATGCCGGCAGCGCCTCGGTGACGTCGGACAGGTTTATCTTGAGCACGGGCTCCATCATGAGCAGGCCGACGATGATCAGGGCGGGTGCGGTCGCCTGGGGCGGTATCACGCCCGCCAGGGGCCAGATGAACAGCGATGCGAGGAACAACACCCCGGTCACTACGGCGGTCAACCCCGTCCGGCCCCCCTCGGCGACTCCCGCGGCACTCTCAACGTAGGTGGTGACCGTGCTCGTCCCTGACACCGCCCCTACGATGGTGCCCACGGAGTCCGTCACCAGGCCCTTGCCCGCCCCGGGGAAGGACCCGGACTTATCTATGATCCCGAGCTTCGCGGCGAGCCCCACGAAGGTGCCGACCGTATCGAACATGTCCACGAACGTGAAAGTGAAGATGATCGAGAACAACCCGATATTCAGAGCCCCCATTACGTCCATCTGCCCGAAGGTCCTCGACAGCACGGCCCAGGAGGGCAGCGCCACCACCTGGGAAGGCAGTTTCGTCAGCATTGCCCCCCCGCCGTCCGGAACGAACATGCCCAGGAGCGTCGTGGCCAGTATGCCCCACAGCAGCGAACCGCGCACCCTCCTTGACATGAGGAAGGCCGTGACAAATAGCCCGAAAAGGGCCAGGAGCACTCCCGGGGACGTCAGGTCGCCCATGGCCACCTTCGTGGCCTCGTTGGCG
>JANLGA010000006.1:36384-45058 GCA_024653225.1 Bacillota bacterium
TGGGCGACGACGATCTGCGCCGCCGAAAGGCCGATGAAGGCGATGAAAAGGCCGATTCCGACGCTGACGGCGAGCTTGACGTTCATCGGGATCCCCTTGACGATCATCTCGCGTATGGGCAGGACCGAGATGACTAGGAAGATGATTCCGTCAATGAATACGGCACCCAGCGCCGCTTGCCACGAGTATCCGAGGCCCTTGACCACCGTGAACGCGAAGTAAGCGTTGAGCCCCATCCCGGGGGCCAACGCGAACGGGAGCCCGGCGTACAGACCCATCAGCACCGTGGCCACGCCCGCGCTTATTGCCGTCGCCATGAGGACCGCCTGTTTGTCCATGCCGGCGGCACCCAGTATGTTCGGGTTCACGAAAAGGATGTAGGCCATGGTCATGAACGTCGTCAGGCCGGCGACCAGTTCAGTGGAGACGGAAGAGCCCTTCTTCGACACACCGAATCGCCTATCGAGCGCCCCCAGGAAACCATCCACGTTCGCATCCCTCCGTACATTCTAATGCGGCTTCGCCCGGTACGTTTGGGTCATGCCGGAGAACGTTTCAACAAGATTCCGACTAATTCCTTCTCCACATGCCGCCCCGTCCGTGAAGGTATACACTCCTCGGTGGGAGAACGATCCGGGTGTGTCCGGGGGAACAATCTGATGGAGGGTGGTTTCATGTTCTCGGGGTTGTCGAGACGGGCCAGGAACCTGAGCCCGTCACCGACCCTCGCGCTCGACGCGAGGACCAAGGAGCTGCAAGCAAAGGGCGTGGACGTGGTCAACCTGGGCATCGGCGAACCCGATTTCGACACGCCGTCCCACATCGGTGACGCCGCCGTCCAGGCCATACGCGAGGGGTTTACCAAGTACACCCCTGCAACGGGGATCCCCGACCTGAAAAAGGCCGTGTGCAAGAAGTTCCTGGAAGATAATGGGCTCGAGTACGACCTCTCGCAGGTCGTGATCTCCGTCGGGGCCAAACAAGCGGTGTACAACGCGGTGCAGGTACTGTGCGACGAGGGTGACGAGGTGATAGTCCCCGCACCGTATTGGGTCAGTTACACCGAGATCATCAAGTTGGCCGGCGGCATCCCGGTGGAGGTCCCTTCCCGCGAGGAAGCCGGGTTCAAGGTATCGGCGGCGGACCTGGAGGCCGCGATCGGCGACAGGACGAAAATCCTGCTGTTCAACAGCCCGAACAATCCCAGCGGCGCCGTGTACGACCGCGACGAGCTCCTGGCGATAGCAGACGTTTGCCTGAAGCGCGGGCTGTACATCATATCCGACGAGATATACGAGAAGCTCGTGTACGGCGGATTGAAGCATGTCAGCATTGCCTCGGTCCGGCCGGCCCTCAAGGACCGAACCATCGTGATCAACGGCGTCTCGAAGGCGTTCTCCATGACCGGCTGGCGAATAGGATTCGCCGCGGGACCGAGGGAGGCGATAAAGGCCATGGGGGACCTGCAGGGACAGGTCACGTCCAACCCGACGTCCATCTCCCAGAAGGCCGCGCTGGCCGCGCTGCTCGGCCCGAAGGAGCCGGTCGAGGCCATGGTGCGCGAATTCGAGAAGCGCCGCAACTTCGTGGTCGGTGAGCTGAACTCGATCCCGGGATTGCGGTGCTCCACGCCCGGGGGCGCGTTCTACGTGTACCCCAATGTTTCCGCGTTCATTGGCAAGAAGAACGCCTCGGGCAAGACCATCGCCGATTCCGCGGACCTGGCGGAGGCGATTCTCCAGGAGGCCGCCGTGGCCGTGGTCCCGGGCACCGCGTTCGGGATGGACGGCTACGTCCGCATATCGTACGCGACATCCATGGAGAACCTCCGGAAGGGCATTGACCGCCTGAGGAGATTCTTCGCTGCTCTCGGCTGATTTCGCGGAGGGACGGCGACGTGGACTGGCGGGGCAGAAAAGTCGCGGTAGTGGGGATGGGGCTGAGCAACGTGCCCCTGACGCGCTACCTAGTGCGCAAAGGCGCTTCCGTGACCGCGTTCGACAGGAAACCGGCGCACGAGATCCAGGCGGCGTTCGATGAGCTCTCGAGACTCGGCGTGCGTTTTTCCCTGGGGAGCGACTACCTTGCGCCCCTTTCGGAGGGGTACGACGCCGTGTTCCTCACCCCCGGGATGAAGAAGGACCTGCCCGAGGTGAGCGCGGCCCGCGCCGCCGGTGCGGAGATAAGCTCCGAGACGCGCCTTTTCTTCCAGGCGTGCAGGGCGGTCATCGTGGGGATCACCGGAAGTGCGGGCAAGACCACGACCACCGCCCTCACGGGGGAGATGCTGAAGAGGGGCACGTCCCGCCGGGTCCTCGTGGGCGGGAACATCGGGAACCCGCTGATCGAGATCGTGGACTCGATACCGGCCGATTCACTCGTCGTACTGGAACTCTCGAGTTTCCAGCTGCAGAGCCTCGACATGAGCCCCCACGTCTCGGTGGTAACCAACGTCAGCCCCAATCACCTAGACGTTCACGCCTCGATGGAAGAATACGTCGAGGCCAAGAAGAACATATTCCGCTTCCAGGGACCGGGCGACGTCGCGGTGCTCAACGCGGACAACGCGCTCACGTCGGCGATGGCCCCTGAATGCCCGGGCAGGGTGTTGATGTTCAGCCGGTCGCACCGAACCGCCGGCGCGTTCGTGGAGGGGGGCATGATCCGCTTCGGGGATGCGGGGGAGCCGGTAGCGGCTGTGGCCGAGATCGGGATTCGCGGGGCGCACAACGTCGAAAACGCACTGGCTGCCGTAACCGCGGCGATGTGCCTCGGCGCGGAGCCGGGACAATTGGCGGAGGTACTCAGGGAGTTCCCGGGGGTCGAGCACAGGATAGAGCTCGTGCGGGTGAAGGACGGCGTGAGGTATTACAATGATTCGATTGCGACCGCCCCCGAGCGCACCATTGCGGCGCTGAACACGGTCGAGGGACCCATCATCCTGATCCTCGGCGGGTACGACAAACACCTTCCGTTCGATTCCCTGGCCGAAGAGGTGGTCCGGAGGGTCGAATCGGTGATCACCCTCGGTGCCACTGCCGAGAAGATCGAGCGTGCCATCGCGGAGGCGGCATCCAGGCGCGGAACCGGTCCTAGCGTCACACGGTGCGCCGACCTTCGCGAAGCCGTCACGACTGCGGCCGCCCGGGCGGAACCGGGATACGCGGTGCTGCTTTCCCCCGCGTGCGCCAGCTACGATATGTTCCGGAATTTCGAGGAAAGGGGAAGGATGTTCAAGGAGCTCGTGAATTGCCTGTGAGCGGGGAAAACACGGTGGAGGACGGCGCGGAATACTGCGCGGCGATACTCGACGCTTTGAAATCGCAAGACCCGGCCCTCGGGCGGAAATTTCTCCTTGAGCAGGCGGGGCGCGATCCGGTCGAGGTGCTGGTGCTGACCATCTTGTCCCAGGCCACGAACGACAGGAACAGCGGCCTGGCATACAGGGAGCTCCGCGCACGGTTTCCCTCCTGGGATCAGGTGCTTCGAGCGCCGGATGCCGACGTCGAAGCGGCGATCCGGCGCGGCGGACTCGCGCGGATGAAGGCCTCCCGCATCAAGGCCGCCCTCCGGAGGATCCGAAGGGAGACGGGATCCGTCTCGCTCGACTTCCTGTCGGGATGGGAAACCGAAGACATACTCCGTTACCTGTGTTCTTTCGACGGGATCGGGCCGAAGACGGCCGCGTGCGTCGCCCTTTTCGCCCTCGGTCGCCCCGTTTTCCCCGTGGACACGCACATCCTGAGGGTCTGCCGGAGGCTCGGCCTGGTGGACGAGAAGGCAACGGCCGCGCGGGCGCAGGATCAGCTCCAGAGAAAAATACCACCCGGGATGAGGAGGGAGCTTCATCTCGGGTTGATAGAACATGGAAGGCGGACTTGTCGCCCGGGCAACCCCAGATGTCATTCCTGCAGTCTCCGGGCTTTCTGTCGAAAACCCGGGCTGAAGGATTTCAGTCCTCCGGCCGAGAAGTCGTGACGTCGGTGGGCTTGGTTGCCGAGCTATCGGGGGAGCAGTCGGGTGCGGACGTAATGTCCTTCTCGCAGTATGGGCACAACCACTCGTTGTAACTCGTCGCCGCCGAGTACGAGAGGCCACCGCAAAACGGGCACCTCTTCCACGGCATGGCCCACTCCTCCCGGGAGTCTGGCTCGAAGTCTCCGCTCGCCTGAAACGTCTTAACTATTCTACCATAGGCCGATATCTGTTTCCAGTGGCTATTCTACAAGGAAGGCGAATCCAAATGGCCTCGATCTCTGTCGGCTTTGTCCATCTTCACTCGCACACAGTCTACAGCCTACTCGACGGTCACTCCCGCATCTCGGACATCGCGCGCAAGGCGTCCGAAACGGGGATGCCGGCCGCCGCGATCACCGACCACGGCGTGATGTACGGGGTCGTCGAGTTCTACAAGACTTGCAAGGAATACGGGATCAAGCCCATCATCGGTTGTGAAGTGTACGAGGCCAAGAGGACGAGATTCGACAAGGAACCCAAGCTTGATGAGGACCCCTTTCACCTCGTGCTTCTCGCCGAAGACCTGGAAGGTTACGGGAACCTCGTCAAGATCGTATCGGCCGCGCACCTCGAAGGGTTTTACTACAAGCCCCGCGTCGACACCGAGCTGCTGCGGACATACGGGAAGGGTCTAATCGCCCTCAGCGGTTGCCTGTCGGGCAGTATCCCCCGTGCGATCCTGGAGGGCGACTACAAGGGGGCCGTCAGGAGGACGCTCGCCTACAGGGAGATCTTCGGCAGGGAGAACTTCTTCCTTGAGATCCAGGACAACGGGCTTCCGGACCAGAAGAGGGTCAACCGGGCGATACTCGACATATCGAACGAAACGCGTACCCCTGTGGTCGCCACCAACGACAGCCACTACACTAACAGGGAAGATGCGCGCGCCCACGACGTTCTCCTGTGCATCCAGACCAACAAGCTCTTCAAGGACCCGTCGCGGCTGAGATTCGGGACTGACGAGTTCTACTTCCGCTCCCCGGCGGAGATGTCGAGGCTCTTCTCTTTCGCGCCCGAGGCCCTGGACAACACCCTGGCCGTCGCCGAACGCTGCAACGTGGAGCTCGAATTCAACAAGCCCAACTTGCCCAGGTTCAGGTGCCCCGACGGATACACGGAGTCCACGTACCTGCGGAAGCTGTGCAAGGAACGACTGGCCGCCAGGTACCCCGAACCCTCGGAGGAGGTATCCCGCCGCCTGGAATACGAGCTAGGCGTCATCGAGGAGATGGGATACCCCGGGTACTTCCTCATAGTGTCCGATTTCGTCGAGTACGCGAGGTCGAGGGGGATACCGGTGGGGCCCGGGAGGGGATCGGCGGCTGGCAGCCTGGTGGCATACGTGCTGGGGATCACCCAGGTTGACCCGCTGAAATACGGACTGCTGTTCGAGAGGTTCCTCAACCCCGCCAGGGTGACGCTCCCCGATATGGACATAGATTTCTGTTTCGAAAGAAGGGGCGAGGTCATCGAGTATGTCAAGCAGAAGTACGGGGCCGAGTGCGTGGCGCAGATCATAACGTTCGGGACGATGGCCGCGAGGGCGGTGATCAGGGACGTCGCCAGGACGCTTGACATTCCCTACGCGGAGGCGGACAGGCTTGCCAAGGCCGTTCCGGCGCAGCTCGGGATAACACTCGACAAGGCCCTGGAGGTCTCCCCCGACCTGAAGAAGATGTACGCGGAAGACGATAGATACAGGGACGTCATTGAGATCGGCAAGGCCCTCGAGGGCATTCCACGACATTCGTCGGTGCATGCCGCCGGCGTGGTGATCACCGGGGATCGCCTCTCGGAGTTCGTCCCCGTGCAGAAGGCGGCGGACGGGAGCGTCGTGACGCAATTCACGATGGATGTGCTGGAGGACCTCGGCCTGCTGAAGATGGACTTCCTGGGGCTGAGGACGCTGACCGTCCTGGATAAGGCGATCCAAGCCATCAGGCGGCTGAGGGGAATCGAGATTGACCTCTCGTCGCTGCCCCTCGACGACCGCAAGACGTACGACATGCTCGCGCAAGGCGACACGCTCGGGGTGTTCCAGCTCGAAAGCGATTGGGTCCGCGATTTCCTCAGGAACCTGAAACCCAGGCGCTTCGAAGACATCATAGCGTCGGTCGCGTTGTGCAGGCCGGGACCCATGGAGCACATACCGGAATTCATCGCGGCCAGGACCGGCACTCCGAAATACCTGCATCCGAGGATGGAGCCCATACTCCAGGAGACCCACGGGGTCATGGTTTACCAGGAGCAGATCATGCAGGTCGCCTCGGTCATGGCCGGCTTCAGCCTGGCGGAGGCGGACATCCTGAGGAGGGCCGTGGGGAAGAAGAAGAAGGACCTGCTGGACAAGATGGAGCAGTCTTTCGTTTCCGGCTGCGTCGAACACGGGGTGTCCAAGCGCGTGGCCGCCGAGGTCTACGACCTCATAATGAAATTCGCGAACTACGGGTTCAACAAGGCGCACGCTGCGTCCTACGGTTTGATAGCGTACCAGACGGCGTATCTCAAGGCAAACTATCCCGTTGAGTTCATGGCGGCCCTCCTGACGAGCGTCGCCGGAGCCGCCGACAAGGTCGCCCAGTACATTGATGAGTGCCGCAGGCTCGGGATCAGGGTACTTCCCCCGGACGTCAACGAGAGCCTGTGGGATTTCACCATCACGAAGGACGGCATACGTTTCGGATTGTCGGCGGTGAAGAACGTCGGCGAATCGGCCGCCCGGTGCGTGATCCGGGCGAGGGAAGAGGGAGGGGCGTTCACCTCGCTGCGCGATTTCTGCAGCAGGGTGGACCCACGCGCCCTGAACAGGCGCGTTCTCGAGAGTCTCATCAAGTCCGGCGCTATGGGCAGCCTGGGCAAGAGGGCGCAGCTGATGGAAGCCCTCGACCCGGTGCTCGCGAAGTCCTCGAAGGGACCGAAGACGACGGGCGCGAACCAGATCAGCCTCCTCGGCCCGGCGCAGGCACCGGTCGAACCGGAGGCACTCCCGGACGTGCCGGAGTACCCCAGGAACCAGCTCCTGCGCATGGAGAAGGAACTGCTCGGGCTCTATATCAGCGGGAATCCCCTCAGGGAGTGCGAGAAATCCCTGTCCAGGATCGCGACGTGCACGTGCGCCGGACTCTGCGAATTGAGCGACGGCGACCGTGTGACACTTGGGGGCCTGGTGGCGGGGATCAGGAAGGTCACGACTAAGAACGGTGAGATGATGGCGTTCGTGACGTTGGAGGACCTGACCGGGTCGGTCGAGGTCGTCGTATTCCCGAGGGTATTCTCGAGGGTATCCCAGAACGTGAACCCGGACACTGTCGTTGTCGTGCAGGGACGCGCTCAGGTCCTCGAGGGACAGGCGAAGGTGGTGGCGGAAGATATTTCGCCGCTCCCGGACGGTGGGGAGACGGCGACCGCGGCTCGCGGGAAGGTCACGGTCGTGCTCAAGGGGGCGACGACCGATAGCCGCACCCTCGGTCTGCTCAAGAGCATCCTCGAGGACAGCGGCGGGCCCTGTCCAGTGTACATCAGCCTGCCGGACCAGAAAAAGCTCATACTGACCTCGTCGCAGTACTGGGTGACACCGTCACCGTCGCTGAGGCGACGGCTGGAGTCAGCCTTCGGTCCAGGCAGCATGCTTCTTGAAGAGGACTCCGAAGAGGAATTCCATCCGGACGAATCGAACGCATGACAGTGGGTCGGGAAGTGGGACACTTACAACTGAAAAGGCACGGCGGTCGCGTCTTCCAGGTCTTTAAACCCCGCAGAGGACACCTGGTGACTTCCGGGAGGGCTGGACGGTGTGGACGGTAGTTTACATCGCACCGAATAGGGCCGTTGCAGAAATGCTCAAGGGGATACTGGTCAAAGAAGGACTACTCTGCACGCTGAAATCGCTCGGAGTCCCTCACGCAGGTGATACCGCCAGCTTTGAGGTCCTCGTTCCCGAGGGAGAGGTCGAAGAAGCGCACGAGATACTCGCTGGGCTGCTTGGTGCCTAGAGCAGCGGACACGGAACTGGAGGCATCAGTCGGATGAGGATCGGGGTACTGACCAGCGGAGGGGATGCACCGGGAATGAACGCGGCGATCAGAGCGATCGTCCGCAAGGGGATCTACGACGGGCATCAGGTGATCGGGTTCCGGCGCGGATTCAACGGCCTGATCTCCGGCGAAATGATACCGATGCAGCTGGGCTCCGTCGCCGACATCATCCACAGGGGCGGGACCATACTCCACACCGCCAGGAGCGCCAGGTTCGCCACGCCCGAAGGGCTCGAGGAAGCCCTGAACACCCTCAAGGGTGACAGGTTCGACGGCCTGATCGTCATCGGAGGCGACGGCTCGATGCGCGGAGCCAAGGCCATTGCGGAGCGCGGCATTCCAGTAGCTTGTATCCCCGCCAGCATAGACAATGACATCCCTTGCACCGACGTTTCGATAGGATTCGACACGGCGCTCAACACCATCCTCGACGGGATAAACAAGGTGCGCGACACGGCAACGTCCCACGAGAGGACGTTCGTCATCGAGGTGATGGGGCGCGAGCGAGGCTTTCTCGCGCTGACGGCGGGCCTGGCCGGGGGTGCCGAGTCAATCCTAGTGCCCGAAATCGAGGTGGATATAGAAGACGTCTGCAGCAGACCCCTCCGGTGGCCCCGGAGGAG
>JANLGA010000070.1:0-7075 GCA_024653225.1 Bacillota bacterium
CACGCCTCTGCGCGGGAGGCGACATTGATCACTCGGAGCTTCGAGGTTACTTCAGTGTTTCAACCCACGCCTCCGCGCGGGAGGCGACGGCCCCGGTCCAGTCGCCCTGCAGCAACTGGAGGAAGAACTTCACGGTCCCCAGTACGTACTCCACCGCCACCTTCACGACCGTCCCTATGACGGACCACACGAATTCGAGGACCTTCTGGAGGTGTGGCCAGACGGCTTCCCACCATACCCTGATCTCCTGAAGCACGCTGACGATGATGTCTCGGATGATGGGCATGACCTCGCGGATGAAGAGCATAACCCTGCCCCAAACCTCTTGGACGAGGGGCCCGATCTTGCCCATGACCCAGGCGATGACCTGGTAGATCGCGGGCCACACGTTGTCTATCACGGCCTTGACGATCTCCGAGGCCGTGCGGACCGTCTCCCGAACGGCGGACCAGGCTTCCAGTGCGGCCTGGACGATGGCCTTCCAGGTCTTCTTCAAGTCCTCTCCGGATACGCCCAGTCCGGAAATGAAGCCGGCCACCTCGTCGGACACCTTCGCAAGCGAAAAGCCGCTCAGTCTGTTCGTGAACTCGAGCACCCAGGGCATGACCTTCTGTTCCAGAAACTCATACGCCGGCCGCACCGCCTGCGACATGAACATCTGGACATTATCCCTGATGGTGCTCCACATGCCGGGCACGGTCCTGGAGATCTTGTCCATCGAGCCCCCGAACCTTTCCTCGAGCCCCACCGCCAGCGCATCTATGGCGGCCTGCGCCGGCACCGCGCCCCTGGAGACGAGGTCCTGCAGCTTCTCGGTGGATACCCCCATCTTCTCCGCGAGAATGCTCCACGCCGGGATTCCGGCCTCCGTGAGTTGAAGCATTTCCTGGCTCGCCACTTTGCCGCGGAGGCTCATCTGGCCGAGCGCGAGAGTGGCCCTGTTCACGGCCTCTTCGCTGAGCCTGCCGGACGCGGCCAAGGCGTCGCCCACACCCCTGAGAGTGGGAATCACGCGCTCAGCATCGATGCCCATTCCCTGCATCTGCTGGGAGGCCGCGAGGAGGCCCTCCAACTGGAACGGGGTCCTGGCCGCGAACTCCACCATCTCGCGGATGTGCCGGTTGGCTTCCCCTGCGGAGCCCATCATCGTCGTGAAGCCGATTCGGGCAGTCTCAAGGGTTTGAGTCAGGTCCCAGCCTGCCTTTATGGTCGAGTTGAACCCGGCTTTGAGCGCCTGGAAGATGCCCATGCCGGCGGCGAACGAAAGCCCCTGCTTGAAGATGCCCGAGAGCGTCGCGCCGAGCCCTTGGGCCTGCTTCTTCGACGAGTCGAGGGCTCTGTCAAAGTCCCCCTTATCCACGCGCAGTTTCGCAATCAGTTCCCCCACCAGCACCCGGCATCCCTCACAATGGCGCTGGGCCGGAGGTCTGCCTTACCTCCAGCCCAGCAAGTCCTGCAATGTCACGTACCTGTTCCCTTCAGGCTCCCGGTCGCGCAACCGGTTGTGGGCCCGAACCAGGCTGTGCAGCTCGCGCATCGTGCTGCCCCAGAACTCGGCTTCGCTGAGACCGAACGCCACGCGGGCGACATACCGCCACGTCTCCCAGTCTACTTCCCGGCCTCCGTCCCCGGCGGAGGTTTCGGAGGGTCCACCACCGGCATGGCCTCCTTGAACGCTTCGTTCACCGCCTGCATGATTCGCGGCAGGTCGGCGAGCGTCACCATTGCGCCCACCTGTTCCTCGGTCAGGGCCGGGTCCTCGTGAATGAGCCCCGCCCACAGGAGGGCTCTGAGCCCCTTCACCGTGCCCTTCTGGCCGAGGGCCTCGAAGGCGGAGTCGAGGTTCCCGAACCGCTCTTCGAGGGCCGCCAGCGCGTTGAAGTCGTACCTCAGCCGGCGCTCCCTGTCGAGGAGAACCGGCACGCTCCTGCTCCTCACGTCACTTGCCGGCATGGTCTACCTCCTCATCAGCTCAGCGGAGTCTCGGTCTCATTGAACGTCACGTCCAGGAGCTTGCGATTGGAGGCCGCCCGGATCGCCTGGCCCGTCGCCTTCAGAACGGCGAAATCGGTCCCGAGGCTGAACGCCGCCCCGCCGGTGCACTTGCACTTGTACAGCGTGACGTGGACGTCCCCGAGGCCGTCCTCGACGTAGACGGCCTGGCCCTCGATCTTAAACCACTGCGGGTTCTCGTCGCCGAGGCTGTACACGGCCTTCTGGTTCGGGGTCGTCCCGGACTCGGTCACGGTGCCGCCGAGCAGAACCGCCAGGGCGTCGAGCGGTATCTTCGCCGAGTTCCAGGTGAAGCCCACCAGCCGCACTTTGGAGTAGACATCCAGGATTTCCCCGTCGCCTTCGAGGGTCTTAACGTCCATCTCCGGCGTGAGCTCAAGAGTCTGGATCCCCGGCAGGTCCACGCTGGTCCCGTAGGTCGGTTCAGCCCCCGAGTCGTCCGTCAGCGCCGCGATCCTGCAGTCCTTGAGCAACAGTATCTTGGAGGCAGTCGGAAGAGGCATTTCTCATTCCCCCTGATCTCGTCTTGTGTCCACCATCACGTTGAACGCGAACAGAAACCTGTTGGCCTCGTCCCGATTCATGAAAAAGGGCGGCTGCATGGCCTTGACGACCATCTTCCGCCCGTTCGCCACGATCAACCGGTCGGCCGGCCTGTCGAGAAGGTTGAACGTACGCCAGACCTTTTCGTAGGCTTCCTGGTAACTCCGGCCCCGCACCAGCACCTGGGCGGTGAGCCTGACGTCGTCCAGATTGAGATCTTGGCTGAAGCCACCGGTGGGATACAGGGCAATTGCGCATTCCGGCTGATCGGGCAGGTGACCGAAAAAGATATCGGCGCCTACAGCGCCGACTCCGTTGACCTCGAGGTATGCGGCTATGTCCTGGATCAGCACACGCGCCTCACCCCTTTGACAGGGCGTTCTTTACTGTAGACGCGATGTCGCTCCTGTACCGGCCTTCGTTCTCCTTGAACGGGTCCTCCAGATATTTCGCCTTGCCGCCCTTGGGATGGCGGTACTCCAGGTGCTCGTGCTGCACAACCGCGTACGGGAGGTCGTATCCCACCGTCACGGTGATTGACCTGCCGTCCTCGACCGGGTCCTTCACACTGCAATTGCTACGGAGGTCGCCCGTGTCGATCGGGGCCTGCATCGCCGACTTGCCCTGCAGGTCAGCGGCGCACTTCTTGAGGGCGGCGACCGCGGCCTGCCTCGCGACGGCTTTGGCAAGGTCTCCCCGCCACGAGAGGGCGTAGTCCGCCATTACACCGCCGCCTCCCTGTACTGCAGCGCTCCATCGAGGTCCACGACCTCGCTCACCGCGATTACCGGCCAATCCCGGCCGTCGTAGTTCAAGACATCGCCGGGCCGGACCGGCTCAAGGCAGAACACCCTGGCCTCGGAAACAACTTCCTCGCCCTGGGTGTTCCTCACCAGCCGCAGCCGCGGCTCCCAGCGGACCCTGACGGGCGTGCCGGGCTCCTCTGCAACCGGCGGGAAGCCGCCCTGCGAGACCATTCGCTTCCAGACGGCGGTTTGGTTAAGGTAGTCCCGGATCACCTGATGCTCACCGCCCCTGCCAGGTACGGCTTCAGCAGTTCAAGGGCCTCCTGGCTCAAGAGCTTCAAGCCAGCCCGGTACTCCTCCGTCACGTTCCCGAACTGCACGCGGATGACTTTCTGCTCTCGAGCCTTCGTCCTCGCCGAATTACCGTACCTCAGCAGCGCAAGGGCTTCCTCGCACTGCGCAGCCTTCACGGCCTCCGGGACCTCCTCCCCGGTGTCGAAGCCGATTGTCCCGATCCGGCCGAACACCGGCATCATCCGTGGGAATTCGAGGACCTGAGTCTCCGACGCCTTGACGCCCTGGAACGCCAGGCGGTTTATTCGCCGACAGGCTTCCTTGAGGGCCTTTTCCTTGGTTCCGGCGTCCGCTCCGTTCCACTCGTCGGCGAAGAGCTTTCCGGCGAAGTATTCGTCGGCTTCTTCGAGGGTGACGTAACTGTCGATTCCGACCTGGAGGGCCATGCGCCTCCCTCCCCGGCAGCGAGTTCTCGCCTTCTGCGATTGAAGGCGGTCACCGTCATAATATCACCGTCCCGGCCGGGGGAGGGACGGGTCGTCCCGCCCCTCCCCGCTACACGTATTGTCAGATCTTGTGGACGAACGCCACAATTCGGATCGCCTTGTTCTCGTACACCCTCTCCCAGTTCGTCCCGGTCTCGAGTTCCGCGTTGCTCGGAGCGGCCCCCGCCGGAGTCCCGACCCACTTGACGCCCCTGGGGTGCAGGATGAAGGTCCTCCGGTTGATCAGGTAGTCCTCGCCGGCCAGGGAATCACGGTCGGTCTCGGTGGGAACGAAGCCCACGGGATTGCCCTCGCCGTAGGCAATCGCGCCCGCGCCGAAGATGTACGTGGTATACACGTCGGTCGCAACCGGGCAGCCGTCGTCCACAATGACGCGCTTCCCGAGGTAGGTCGGCACCCGCACGTTCGCCGTTGAGGGCTGGATGTACTGGATCAGGTTCTGCTTCGCGAGGGCCGCCTCCACCGCCGAGTGCATGACCACGGCCGACAGCTGGTCCTTCGCATCGCCCAGGAGCTGCACGGCATCGATGAACGAAGCCGCGCTTATCTTCGCGGAGTCGCCCGTCAGGCCGGAGATGTCGAGCTTGTTCCCCGACATCGAGGTGGACGCGAACACGCCCTTCAGGACCGAGATGAGCGTCGCCTGGTACCTTCTCGCCCAGTACGCGGCCACCAGGTCGCCGATCACCCTCATCGGGTCGTCGCCGGCGAGGTTGGCCGCGAGGTCGTTGGCACCCCACGCCCGGCCCCGGCGGAGGACCGTCGCCGCGTCCTGCCCCGTTCCGATCTTGTCGGGCGTCAGGGCAGTCTGGTCGGACAGCACCTCGTCAGCGCCGGTGAGGTCCGTCCAGTACGGCATGTTGATGGTCTTCGCGCCGCTCGACGCAAGCCGGTCGAACTCGGCCGTGCGCTGCGCAATGCCGCTCTGAAAGATGGCGGCGAGCTCCATGGTCCTCTGGACCACGTACGGGTTGAAGATTTCCGGGACGATTACGTCCGCGATCTTGGTTACAGGCATCTAGGCATCATCCTCCCGCTCCGGCCTCCGCCTTCAGCCGCGCGGCGAGGGCCGGGTTCTCTCTCAGAATCTTGGCCTGCATGGTGAGGTTGAAGGTTTCCTTCTTCCACGGGTTCACGTCGCTCTTGGCCGGCGGGTTGGTGCCGGCCCCCAAAGGCTTCCCCGCGGCGCCCAGGAGTTTCTTCAGCTCATCGGCGTCCTTCCGGATCTCGTCCTCGGTCGTCCCGAAGATGCGGCCGGCCCACGCCTTCGGAAGCCCCATCTCGTCGAGCACCTTCATCTTCAGGGTTTCGACCCTGGCCTCGGCGGCCTCACGCTCCTTTTCGAGCAGCCGCCGCTCGTACTCGGCGATCTTGGCCTGGAGCTTTTCGGCCTCCGACATCTGGGACTCTTTGAGCTTCTTCAGTTCCTCCGCCGCCTTCTTGAGGTCGGCGTAGTCCTTGTACTTCTCCCGTTCACGGGCGAGCCTCTCCTGGATGATCCGGTCGAGCTCTTCCTGGGTGAACGTCTTCTTGTCCGCCTGCTGGTCTTGGTTACCCTGCCCGGCGTCGGCAGGGTTGCCGGGATTCGTGTTCTTCGCGTCGTCGTCCATGCCGTATGCCTCCTCCGTGCTTGACCGGCGCACGTTGCCGTAATGTTAAGCCCCCGCGAGTCTCTTCAGGCTCTCCGGGGGCTCTTCGTCAATTTCCCTATACAGGGTCAGGAGCTTTCTTGCCGCCTTTCTTTTCTCTTCGAGCGGCGCATCCACGCCTCCCCTCGCACCGACCAAAGCAGCCGCCGCCGCATGGACGGCGTTCCGGTTCAACGCCCCGCCGGGCTCACGGACGGGGAGCTTGCATAGCGAGGCCTTCTTCTCTTCCCCCGCCTCGTTCAGGTCGATCAGGCACGCCCGGCAGTATTTCTCAGGGCTCCCGTACGCCTCGACGGTCTTGTCTACGTCGCCCCACGGCTTGTTTGAGATGGGCATTCATTGCCACCTCCCGCATGGGCATAAGAAAACCGCCCTTGCAGTCTGGCTTGGGCGGTTAGGTCACAAACACAAGCCCACTAATGGAGCAATACATTTATGTCAGTGGCTATCTCTTTGAACCGTTTGCCATCAATCTCAAATTTCTCGACAAACTCTTCAGGTGAGGCAAAAACCTGCTCCGTCTCCGGCTTGCCATACTCAACGACTAAAACCGTGCTGTCAGGGTAAGCTATCGAATACATCTTGCCACCATAGGAAAACTCGATCTCCCCAACGAGCTCAAGATCATCGATGAATTCCTTCACACTTGCATACTTATCCATCACTTATCACCACGGCGAATGTCCCCAATCATTCCCTCTTCTTCGCTGGTAAGCGGACGACTTGCCCTATTGCGCTTTCCCTTCCTCCAATCGTGGGCATGAGGAACAACTGGATGCACTTTCGGATGGCCGTGATCTGTCAAATCAATATCAAGCTTTGCATCGCCTTTCTCATCATAGAACCTACGCCTTACTTTAGTTTTGAGCTCCTGATGCTCCAAGTCGATAGTGGCGAACGGAAATGCCTTTGCAGTAAGCCTGTTCCCCTCGACAGTAATTATACCAGTTTTCTCGTCAATAGCGACAACCCTGCCAAGCTTCAGGCCCTCCAAGTACTCCTTGTATTGCCGTATTAGGCTGGCATCTTTGCCAACTGGCTTTGTCCCTGTCTTCTCGTATGATTTCTTCAGCTTCTCCGCCGCCTTGACTTTCTCTACCAGCGGCGTACTCTTACTCAGTAGCACCTCCCGCGCTCTTCTACGATTCATCGCTATCGTCACCGCATCACGCATCTCGGCATAAGCCTGCTTCTCGGCCTCGGACCTGGGATCTACGTCAAGCGGCGTCCGGCTGTACTGCTGCGTCTTCTCCGCCTCGTCGTCGAACTCCCGGACGTACGGCACCAGCACATGCCGGCAGTTCGGATGAATAGGCGGCCGGTA
>JANLGA010000070.1:7085-9432 GCA_024653225.1 Bacillota bacterium
GAGCCTGGGATAACGCCTGTCGCGCCCCGATATGCTGAAGACCTTCCCCTGGAGCGGAGCGCACTTCTCGCACGTCGGGTAGTGTACCGTGATGCGCACGAGGTCGAGCCCGAACTCCGCGCACTCGTTCAGCACCGCCACGCTCGACGCCTCTCTGGTGGTCGTGCGCGCCACCATCTCCGCATACCGGTCCAGGCGCCACTTCCTGCCGAGACGGTCCACGAAGGCCGTCTGCCCTTGGTCGAGAAGGCGTCTCACGACCTCCCGCTTCATGTCCCGGACCGTGGCACCGGCCCCGAGCTTGCCGGCGGTTGCCTCCAGGCCGACTTGGCGGAACACGTCGTTCACCCGGCGGCCGATGAACTGCGTGGCGGAACGGAGGTTGTCGGCCGTGTTCTGTGCCACAACGTCGACCGCCCGCTGGTGGACCTGTGCGAACTCAGGCTTCTCGGGAGCCCTTGCCCCAAGTCCCTGGAGGAAGGCTACGGTCTCCGCCACGGCCTGCGAATAAACCTGGCCGACGACTGCCTCGATCCACTCGTCGGCGAAGGAATCGAGCCCGCGCAGGACGTCCCGGACGTCAAGCAGCAGGTCCCGCCAGTATTTCGTCCACTGCCCCTTGGCCTCTTTCCGGACGATGGTCCGCAGGATCTCCTCGAACCCCTGCCGGTAGACCGAAACGAGCTGGTCGATGTGCCGGTCCTCGTCGAACGGCATCACTGTTCACCGCCAGCAGGCGTCTGGTTCGTCTGCAGGCTCGGGCGGTAGATCATCGGGGTCTCCGTGACGGCCTCGGCCGCTATCTTCGTGAGTTCTTGCCTGAGGGTCTCCGCGTCGAACTGGAACAGGTGCCTGAGCGCCGTCTCCCGGCTTACAAGGCCGTTCTGAGTCAGCAGGCTGTAGATTTCGGCCTGCTCCTTGTCGTCCTGAGGTAGACCGTCGTTCCACGCGATCGAGATGTTTTCGAGCTTCACGGCCCCCGACATCCCCTGGGCGACCTCCAGGGCCGCGGCTAACTGCAGGGCCTTCTTCAAAGCAGGGTCGAACCTCATGCGGATCCGGTTGACCTTCGCGAGGGGCGCCATCATGAGCCGGCGCAGGGCCGTCCCGCTCTCGGCCAGGCCGGCCTTGAGCTGCCCGAACGCCGCGGCCGAGGTCTCTGACAGGGCGTACAGCTGCTCCATCAGGAGTTCTATCTGCCTGAACGCCGAATCGAGCTGCCCGTCCCACGTGACGTAGCCGGGTGGGGCTTCTTCCGGTCCTACGGGGAAGTACTTCCCGCCACCCCTGAACGTCCACTCGCCGGTCTTCTCGTTCCTCTCAAGGGCCGTGTCGGGGCCGTACATGTTCGGGTCTGCGTGTTTGTCCAGGATCCGGCTTATTTGAGCGACGCGGATCTCGAGCTCCTGGACGACGGAATCGAGGTCGGAGTAATCGTCCAGGCCGTACACGCGGTCGGTCGTCAGCACGTTGTTCACCGGAACGACCAGGAAATCGTCTACTCCCGTCTCCCGTTCTTCCCTCTCGACCTCCCCGGCGATGACGCCGTCCTTCAGCGAGTACCGGGCGGAGACAACCCTCCCGCGCTCGTGCAGTTCGGCCTTGAGCCACGTCTGAACCTTTTCCCGGCCCAGCAGGTCCTTTGTCCTCTCCTCGTACGTGTAGGCCAGGACGTGGGCCACCACCTCCTTGACGTTGTCCGGCCGGACCACGGGAAACCAGCACTCCGGTTGCTGCCCTTCGATGATGCCCCGCCCGTCGTAGCGGATTTTGAACAGCCCGGTGCCGAACCGGCTCACGTCGAGCGCCACTTCGTACGCGACGTTGATAAGGTCGTTGTCCCGGATCAGCCGCTCCACGGCCTCCTGCTCCGGGCTCCCCTTTTCCCCGGCCGTTATCCGTGGCGGCTCCCCCAGCATCAGGTCGGCCCAGAGGGTGGACAGCCGCCTGTTCCAGTTCAGGATGATCTCCAGGGTCGCCTGCTGGTCGGCGCGGAGGAGTCTGACCCACTCCTTGTAGACCTTTTCGTGCCGGCCCTCGAAGAGCAGGCGGTTCTCCTTATACAGATTCAGCCGCTCCAGTTCGGCCGGCGGAGGCCACGCCCTGCCGGCGCTCAGGAAATCGAGAGAGGTCAGCAACGGAATCACCAGCCTTTGGGCTTGTCTACGACCGGCACTGTCCGCCTCGTCTTTGCGGCCCACACCGCTAGAGCGAGGCTTATCACGCAATCGTCGTGTTGGCCCTCGGGAGCGCCGTACTTCACGTTGCCGGCGCGGCTTATCTCGTACTCAAAGGCCTCAAGTTCGTTGAGAAGATCGTGTACCCGGCGATTCCCGAACTTCTCAAC
>JANLGA010000071.1 GCA_024653225.1 Bacillota bacterium
CTCGTCGGTTCCTATATCCATCACGGGGGGAGGATCGGGGTCCTGGTCGAGGTCAACTGCGAGACCGACTTCGTAGCGCGCACAGAGGAGTTCGGGTCGCTCGTGCACGACATCGCGATGCAGATCGCCGCCTCGAACCCGCGGTACATCAGTAGGGAAGACATTCCGGAGAAGGTGCTCGAGAAGGAGAGGGAACTGCAGAGAGAGCGAGCCCTCGCCGAGGGCAAGCCCGCGGCGGTGATCGAACGCGTGGTCGCCGGGAGGATGGAGAAACTCCTGAAGGAGATATGCCTTCTGGACCAGCCATTCATCAGGAACGAGGAAGTCACCGTCGGCGACTTGATAAAGGAGAAGATCGCCAGGATCGGCGAGAACATAAAGGTCAGGAGATTCGCGAGGTACGAGCTCGGGTCCGGGGAGGGCCCGAACGGGATCGCGTAGAAGGACGCTGTGCGGGGCCGAATTCGAGAAAGACCGTCCGGCCCGATGCGGAGGTTTTCCGATGGTGACTCCCAAGTATCGAAGGGTAGTGCTCAAGTTGAGCGGGGAGGCGCTCGCCGGACCCTTGAAAACCGGAATATCCACGGAGACTGTTGACGTGATCGCCGCCCAGATAAAAGAGGTCGTGGACTTGGGCGTGCAGGTGGCCGTCGTGGTCGGCGGGGGTAACATCTGGCGCGGATCCCAGGGCAGCGCCAAGGGAATGGACAGGGCGACATCCGACTATATGGGCATGCTCGCCACGGTCATCAACTCCCTGGCGCTCCAGGACGCGATAGAGAAACACGGGGCCGTGACGAGGCTGCAAACGGCGATAGAGATGCGGGAGATAGCCGAGCCTTACATCAGGAGAAGAGCGATAAGGCACCTGGAGAAATCCCGGGTCGTGATATTCGCGGCGGGGACCGGAAACCCGTACTTCTCCACCGATACTACGGCGGCGCTTCGCGCGGCAGAGATCGAGGCCGACGTAATACTGATGGCCAAGAAGGGGACGGACGGCATATATGATTCGGATCCCAACGAGAACCCGCAAGCCACCAAGTTCGACGAACTCGTGTACATGGACATACTCAACCGCGGATTGAGGGTCATGGACGCAACGGCCACGTCCCTATGTATGGACAACGAGATACCGATGATAGTCTTCGACCTCAACGTCTACGGAAACATCAAGAGGGCCGTGATGGGAGAGAACATCGGAACCTACGTAGGGAGGGACCGAGATGGTGAAGCAGGTGCTAAGAGAAGCGGAGGATAAAATGAAACGCGCGGTCGAGGCGTTCCGCCGCGAGCTGGCAGGCCTGAGGGCGGGAAGGGCGACGCCCGCGTTGCTGGACAGAGTCCTTGTTGACTACTACGGCAACCCCACTCCCGTCAACCAGGTGGGCACCGTCACTGTTCCGGAGCCTCGTCTGCTGGTCATTCAGCCGTGGGACAAGAGCATGATAGGGGCGATTTCGAAGGCCATAATGAAGTCCGACATCGGCATGACCCCCGTCGCGGATAGCAACGTGATAAGGCTCGTCGTTCCCCAGCTCACGAAGGAGAGACGAGCCGAGCTGGTCAAAGGAGTAAGGAAGAAGGCGGAAGAAGAAAGAGTCGGCATCCGCAACATTCGGAGGGAAGCCATCCAGGAGCTCAAGGCCCTGGAGAAAGCCGGCGAGATCTCCGAGGATGACAGTAGGAGGGGCCAGGACGAGGTCCAGAAGGTCCATGACCGCTACATGAAGGAGATTGACCACGTCGTCGAGGCCAAGGAAAAGGAGATAATGGAGGTCTAGCAGTGGACGTCGTCCGGCACCTCTTGGGTATGAGGGCGGCATTCGCCGCGGAGACGGCCGCGAGAATGGGATACCGGTGCCACGTAGAAGGAGTGACCGGTCCGCCGTGGGGGATGAAACGCGACGGCGAGCCGAGGGTCGTGCGCGCCAGGAAGCGGGACCCATCCACCGTCGCGATCGTCGTGGCATACGAGGAACGTGGACCGGGCGGCTCCCGCGAACCCCCTCGCTGAGGGGGTTTCGAACAGGAGAGAAGGACGTTGCCGCAGCACATTGCCATCATAATGGACGGAAACGGACGTTGGGCGGTAAGGCGCGGCCTGCCCAGGACGGCCGGCCACCGCGCGGGGATAGAGGCCCTTCGATCCGTCGTCGAAGGGTGCATTGAACACGGGGTCAGGTATCTGACTGTATTCGCGTTCTCCACCGAGAACTGGAGGCGGCCGAAGTCGGAAGTTGACGCTCTCATGGGCCTCCTCGTCGAATACTTCGACCGTGAAATCGTCCGCCTTTGTCGGGAAGGCGTGCGAGTGCGCATCATAGGAGAGAGGGAGGGCCTGACGGAGGCCGTCAGGGAAGCCATCGAATCGGCGGAGGATCGGACGAGGTGCAACGAGAGGCTCGACCTGATAGTGGCGTTCAACTACGGCTCGAGGGCCGAAATATGCCGGGCGGCGAGGACCGTCGCGGCGCTGGCCTCGAAGGGCGAGCTCGATCCTGAGACTGTTGACGAGGCGAACTTCGGGTCCTACCTGTACACGGCGGGAATCCCGGACCCCGACCTCCTCATACGACCGAGCGGAGAGATGAGGCTGTCCAATTTCCTGCTCTGGCAGTGCGCGTACTCGGAGTTCTGGTTCACGTCGGTATACTGGCCGGACTTCACGAAGGCGCACCTGGCGGAGGCGATTGCCGAGTATAGGCGCCGTGCCAGGAGATACGGAGGGTTGGGCGCCGCGCCGGGGGGGTGAGTCGCGGTGCTGGGGCTCAGGATTGCTACCGCCGTGCTGGGGGGCCCGGTCGTTCTGGCCGCTGCGTGGCGCGGCGGTATGGCGCTCGCGGCTTTCTGCCTGGCGGTGTCCGCGGCCGGAGTTGAGGAAATCGGTCGGATGGCCTCCCTCAGGGGCGTCCGGGTATGTACGCCTCTCGTCCATGCCTTCGGGGCGGCCTGCGTGGGCGCGGCGTATTGGGGGGAAACCGCGATTTGGCGCTGTCTGCCGGCGATAGCTGTACTCGCAGGGTTCTCGCTGCCCGTGATCGGCCACCGCCGGTTTCGAGTCCCCGACGGTCTCGCGACGCAGGCGACGGCGTTGTACGTGCCGTACCTCGCGGCTCACCTGTTGCTGGTCCGTGGGATGGATGGAGGATCCGGGCTCGCACTGTTCACTCTCGGGGTGACTTGGATCACCGATACAAGCGCTTATCTCGTCGGCAGGCGGCTGGGGAAGCACAAGATGTGCCCGGCCCTGAGTCCCGCGAAGTCGTGGGAAGGCGCCGTCGCGGGGGCGGTGTTTGCGACGGCGTTGGGCGCGCTGTGCGGCCCCGCGCTCGGCGAGGGCGTGGGGCGTGCGGCCGCGGGTGCATTGGGCGTTTCGATCGCGGCCCAGGTTGGAGACTTGTTCGAGTCCGCGGTCAAGCGATGGACGGGGGTGAAGGACTCGGGGCGCATCATCCCCGGGCACGGCGGGGTCCTCGACAGGTTCGACAGCCTGCTGTTCGCGGCGCCCGCCGTATACTGGCTGGCCAGATTTGCCGGACGCTAGTCGCGGAGGGGGTTTCCTCGTGAGAAATCTGGGGCTTTCCCTCTTGTACTGTGTGCTGTTCCTCGGGGTGGGCTATGTCTGGCCGTTCGTGCTCGCGATGCTGTTCGCGGCGGCGATAGAGCCCATGGTGAGGAGAATTCAGCGGCACGGGGTCCCGCGGGGTCTCGCCGTGCTCTTGGCGCTCGGTGTTTTCGTGACCCTAGTCACGTTCTTTGTGACCCTGGTCCTGTCGAAGTTCGTGAAAGAACTGGGAGAGTTGTACGCGTCCCTCCCCGAAGTGTACCTTTCGGCCGTCGAGCTGGTGTCGAGGGTGACCACGGCACTGGCGGAGGCCCTGCGGGGGCTGCCCCTGCCCCTGGGCGAACACCTGACGTTCCAGGTGGAGCCCATATACCGCGCCGTGCAGACACTCCTCGTGAGTATCCTCGTGGGGGCGGGCAACCTGCCGGCCCTTCTTCTCGGGTTCCTGGTGTGTCTCATTGCCACTTTCTTCATGAGTAAAGACAGGGAGATCCTCGGGAAGTTCGCGAGCGGGCTCGCGCCCTCGGACGCGAGGAAGCAGATAGTGGCTGCCAACAAGGAAGTCATCTCGACGTTCGTCGCCATCATGCGTGCGCAGGTCATGCTCGCGACCGT
The DNA here is from genome assembly GCA_024653225.1 of Bacillota bacterium. Lineage (GTDB taxonomy): Bacteria > Bacillota > Sulfobacillia > JABLXB01 > JABLXB01 > JANLGA01. The sequence goes on from JANLGA010000071.1 coordinate 4,184, forward strand.
CACGGGGGTGCTGTCGTCGTTGGGGCTGTGGGTCTTCAAGTTCGGTTCCCCCCTTGTGCTGGGGGTGGTGTGCGGCCTCCTGGACCTCCTGCCGTTCTTCGGGCCTTCCCTGGTGTATCTCTCCATGATATTCTGGGGTATCGGCACCGGCAACTTCGCCCTGTCAATCAAGGCAGGGATGGTCTTCGCCGTGGTCGCCGGAGTGAGGCAGCTGCTCGAGCCGAGAGTGATAGGCAGGGCGGCGGGCATGCATCCCCTGGCGAGCCTGTTTTCGATATACGTCGGCGTGAAGTTGCTGGGCCCCATGGGCTTCATCCTGGGTCCGCTGGCCGCGGTGGTGTTGAGGGCGTTGATTCGCGCGCGGGTGCTCCCGGCGTTCGATGGGGGTCGCCACAAGTGAGAGGGGTCGTGGTGCTGGGCTCCACGGGGTCGGTCGGAAGGCAGGCCCTGGACGTGGTGAGGACCCATCCCGACCTCTTCAGGTTGGTGGGCATTGCGGCTGGGGCGAACGCTCGCGTTCTCATGGAACAGGCGGCTGAGTTTCGGCCCGAGGTGGTGTGCCTTGCGGAACCGGGCGACCTCGAGGGCGCGACGGCGGGGCTCCCGGGGTGCACGAGACTCGCGACCGGCGATGCTTCGATCCTGGAGCTCGCCGCCCATCCCAGTGCGGACATCGTGGTCTCCGCGATGGCGGGTTTCCGGGGCGTCGCGCCGACACTCGCCGCGCTCAAAGCGGGCAAACGCGTCGCCATGGCCTGCAAAGAGGCCCTCGTGGCGGCCGGGGCGATTCTCCTGGCTACCGCGGCGGAATCGGGGGCCGAGGTCATCCCGGTGGACAGCGAGCACAGCGCGATATTCCAGTGCCTGCAGGGCGCGCGGACGACCCCGGCAAGGCTAATACTGACGGCATCGGGCGGGCCGTTCCGGACGTCGCCCGCGGAAGCTCTGGACCACGTCCGTCCGTCGGATGCCCTGAGGCACCCGAACTGGCGCATGGGGGCCAAGGTGACCGTGGACTCTGCCACCCTGATGAACAAGGGCCTGGAGGTGATAGAGGCCCATGTACTCTTCTCGGTCCCTTACGATAGGATCGAAGTGGTCGTGCACCCGCAGAGCATAATACATTCCATGGTGGAGATGGCGGACGGCTCCGTTCTCGCGCAGATGGCCGTCCCCGACATGAGGTTGCCGATAAGGTACGCCATGACGTACCCGGAGCGGGTGTCGGACTCGTGGCCCAGGCTCGATTTCTCGCAGGTGCGCCGGCTGGATTTCGAACCGCCCGACAGGTCGCGCTTCCCCGCGCTGGATCTCGGGTATGCGGCCGGGAAGATCGGGGGCACGATGCCGGCGGTGCTGAGCGCCGCGGACGAAGTGGCGGTGCAGATGTTCTTGTGCGGGGCGATCCGCTTCACGGCGATTCCGCGGGTGGTGGCCGATGTCATGGAGATGCATTCGACGGTCCCCGACCCGGACCTCGAGACCGTGATGTGGGCCGATCGTTGGGCACGGGAAACAGCGGCGCGCGTTTCGGCGAGGACATGAGTTGGGAGTGAATGCCGTACATGCTGAGCACTCTATTGGCGGTCGCCGGCCTGGGCTTGCTGGCGTCAGTGCACGAACTAGGACACTGCCTGGCCGCAGCCGCCTCGGGCATTGACATACTGGAGTTCTCCCTGGGTTTCGGCCCCAGGGTGGTCTCCTACAAGTGCGGCCGCACCGAGGTGTCGCTGAGGCTGATCCCCTTCTGGGCGTATGCCGCGATGCAGGACAGGAGCGAACCGTGCGGACGGGGCTACTTGGAAAAGGGGGTCCTCCAGAGGATCGGTGTTTGCCTGGGCGGCCCGATTGCGAGCCTGCTTCTAGCGGCATTGGCCTTTACTACCATCTTCTCGGTCATAGGGGCCCCCCAGCCGACCACTGTGATAGGCGAGATCATGCCCGGGCTGCCGGCGGAAGAGGCGGGGTTCAGGGTGGGGGACATGATAACGGCCGTGAACGGGCGGCCCGTCCCCTCGTGGGACGGTGTGGTGGCCGCCTTCCGCGACTTGGCGGGGACACCCGTCACTGTCACGGTAGTGAGGGACGGTTCCCCCCTGGACATTAGGGTCACCCCGGTCGCCGGGGAGGGGGGTAGGGGAATAGTTGGGATAAGGCCCTCCCTTCAGGTGAGGACCGAGGGGGTTCTCCTCGGTTTGAGGGACGGGTTCTCACAGACCCTGATGGTCGCCGTGACGTGGGTGAGGGTGCTTGCCGCGGCCGTGATGGGCAAAGTCTCCGTCGAGATCATCGGCCCCGTGGGCATGGGTCACCTGATCAGCCAGGCGTCAAGGGGCGGGGCAGCTGAAGTGGTGTTCACCGTCGGGGTGTTCAGCGCGATGCTCGGGCTGGGGAATCTCCTACCCCTCCCCATGTTCGACGGTGGGAAGCTGGTTTTCCTCGTATTGGAGGCGGTGAGAGGAAAGCCGGTTGACCCGCAGAAGGAGAACCTCGTGCACGCGATCGGGCTCGCGGTGTTCCTGGCGTTGGGCTTCATCATACTGTTCAAGGACATCCAGCGGATCCTCACGTGAGCGGGGGGAAGACGGCGGTTGACATTCGGGAGAAAGGGTGTCCCCACGCGCGCGGTGCGCGCGCGCGACCTGGTGATGGGCGGCGGAGCGCCGGTCTCGGTGCAGGGCATGACCAAGTGCGATTCTCGCAGTGCGGTGTCGGTGGTCGCAGAGATCCAAGCCCTCCACCGGGCCGGGTGCCAGATGGTTCGCGTCGCCGTCCCGGACGCCGAAGCGGCGGCCGCACTCGAGGTGGTGGTCAGGGAGTCTCCAGTGCCCGTGGTGGCCGACATTCACTTCGACTACCGCCTCGCCCTCCGGGCGCTTGAAGCCGGGGCGGACAAGCTGAGAATAAACCCGGGCAATATCGGCGGGCGCGAGCGACTGAAGACGGTGGCCCGTGAGGCGATGGGGAGGGGGGTACCCCTGAGGATAGGGGTGAACTCCGGCTCACTCGAGAGGGATGTACTGGAGGCGGCGGGCGGCCCCACGGCGGCGGCCATGGTCGAGAGCGCCAGGCGCAGCGTGGAGACCCTCGAGGATATCGGGTTCAACGACATCGTCCTTTCGCTGAAGTCTTCGACAGTGTCCGCGACGATCGAGGCGTATAGAGCGGCGGCGCGGAGATTCCCGTATCCTCTCCACGTCGGTGTGACCGAAACGGGAGCGGGCCGCCCCGGCGTCATAAAGTCGGCAGTCGGGATAGGCGCGCTGCTGGCCGACGGGATCGGTGACACCATAAGGGTGTCTCTCACCGGATCGTCGGTCCAGGAGGTCATCGTGGGGATCGAGATCCTGGTCGCCGTCGGGTTGAGGAAGGGCAGACCCGAGATCATATCGTGTCCCACGTGCGGCAGATGTTCGGCCGACATCGGGTACCTGGTGGAGGAATTGAGGAAAAGGCTTGAGCCGGTGTCCCCGGAGGTCAAAGTGGCCGTGATGGGCTGCGAGGTCAACGGCCCCGGGGAGGCGGCGGAGGCCGACGTCGGTGTGGCAATGGGGAAGGGTCGCGGCGTGCTTGTCAAGGCGGGGAGGGTACTCGGGTCGGTTCCGGCCGACAGGGTGGTGGAGGAGCTGTGCAGGGCCGTGAGCGATCACGTGGCCGCCCGCGCGCGGGCGAGCGACCCGCGCGACTGAAGGGGGTTCGCGCGTGAGGGTTGTCGCGGTCATTCCGGCGTACAACGAGGAGAAAACTGTGGCCGGGGTCGTTTTGGCGGTGAGGTCGGCGGGACTTGTGGACGAGGTGATCGTGGTATCCGACGGCTCGGAGGACCGTACCGCGGCGACGGCTCGCGATGCGGGGGCGAGGGTGATCGAGCTCCAGGAGAACGTGGGCAAGGGCGGCGCCATGAAGGCCGGCGTGGACAGCGCCGCGGCCGACGTGGTGTTGTTCCTGGACGCGGATCTGATCGGAATCACCGGTCGACACGTGACGAGCCTGCTACGGCCCGTCCTGGAGGGGAGGGCCGACATGACGATAGGCGTATTCGAGGGGGGAAGGCCGCTTACTCACATCGCGCAGGCCATCGCTCCCCATCTTTCGGGACAGAGAGCGGTGACGGCGGAGGCCTTGAACCGAGTTTCGGAGTTGGACGTCGCGAGGTTCGGTGTCGAAACGGCCCTCACGAGGGTCGCCAAGCGCTCGAAGCTTCGAGTCGAGGAGGTTCCCCTGAAGGGGGTGACCCACCTCATGAAAGAGGAGAAGATGGGGTTGTCCAAGGGCTTTGTCGCGCGGGTGAGAATGTACTGGGACATCGTCCGTGCCCTCGTGTCCGGGAGGAGGTGAGCCATGGGCGTATCCTATCTGCTGCGGCTTTCGGTCGCGGCGGTCATTGGGGGCCTTGTGGGATTCGAAAGGGAACGCATCAATCGGGCCGCGGGCCTGCGGACGCACATCTTGGTGTGCGTGGGTGCCGCCCTGGTGATGTTGGTCTCCACGGGACTGCCGGAGTTGCTGGGGACCGGCGATCCCGGTCGGATAGCCGCGCAGGTGGTGACGGGGGTTGGGTTTCTTGGGGCGGGCACCATCATGCGCGAGGGCGCGTCCGTGCGGGGTCTCACGACCGCGGCCGGCCTTTGGGTGGTGGCCGGCTTCGGTCTGGCGGTGGGAGCGGGCATGTACGGCCCCGCGATGGCGGCCAGCGGGATCGTCCTGGCGGCGCTATTCCTCCTGCCTCCGGTGGAGAGGAGACTGTCCAGACGCGAGGGCATGCTGACGGTGGTGATGAAGGATAAGCCCGGGCAGCTCGGCCTGGTCGCCACTGTGCTCGGGAGGCACGGGATTGACATTCGGCACGTGGAGTTGGAGACCGTCGGGACGTCCCAAGTGAGTGTGTCGTTCAGGTGCCGGTTCCAGCAGGGCAGTGATCCGGCGAACGTGGCGTCCGAGCTGTGGGCGCTCGACGGGGTGAGCTCCGTGGACGTCCCGGCGAGGTGACCTCCCTCGGCGGAACCGCGGGTCCTCGGTAGTGTACAGTTTTAGTAGGTGACAGAGGGAGAAAGGAAGAAGTGAGACC